>NZ_JBLRWA010000037.1:0-71780 GCF_048159585.1 Kitasatospora sp. SC0581
GACAGCCCGCAGTTCGTCCCCGTGCTGGAGAAGGTCCGCGTCCGTGGGCCCGTCGGCCGCCCCCGCACCCGGCCCGGGGGGGGGGGGGGGGGGGGGGGGGGGGGGGGGGCCCCCCCGCCCCCCCCCCCCCCCCCCCGGCCCATCGGCGGGCCCGTGCGACGGCATCTGTTCGGTATCAATTCGCCCAGGGCGTAGGGCAGACCTGGCGAAGAGGACGGAATCACGGGCCCGGCAGAGTACCGTCGGATAGCGAGACCGAGCGCCGTCGGCGTTGACGGTCCACAGCACCAGGCCCCGGAACCCCTGCGGGGCCCCTGGCGAAGGGGAAGCACCTCGTGGCACGCATCGGAGACGGTGGCGACCTGCTCAAGTGCTCGTTCTGCGGCAAGTCGCAGAAGCAGGTGAAGAAGCTGATCGCCGGCCCAGGCGTGTACATCTGCGACGAGTGCATCGACCTGTGCAACGAGATCATCGAGGAGGAACTCGCCGAGACCTCCGAGGTGCGCTTCGAGGAGCTCCCGAAGCCGCGCGAGATCTACGAGTTCCTGGACCAGTACGTGGTCGGCCAGGACCTCGCCAAGAAGGCGCTGTCGGTCGCCGTCTACAACCACTACAAGCGGGTCCAGGCGGGTGAGGCGGGCCGCAGCGGGGGCAACGGCCGCGAGGACGCCATCGAGCTGGCCAAGTCCAACATCCTGCTGCTGGGCCCCACCGGCTCCGGCAAGACGCTGCTGGCGCAGACCCTGGCCCGGATGCTGAACGTGCCGTTCGCGATCGCGGACGCCACCGCGCTGACCGAGGCCGGCTACGTCGGCGAGGACGTCGAGAACATCCTGCTCAAGCTGATCCAGGCGGCCGACTACGACGTCAAGAAGGCCGAGACCGGGATCATCTACATCGACGAGATCGACAAGGTCGCGCGCAAGAGCGAGAACCCGTCGATCACCCGGGACGTCTCCGGCGAGGGCGTGCAGCAGGCCCTGCTGAAGATCCTGGAGGGCACCACCGCGTCGGTGCCGCCGCAGGGGGGCCGCAAGCACCCCCACCAGGAGTTCATCCAGATCGACACCACGAACGTGCTGTTCATCGTCGGCGGCGCGTTCGCCGGCCTGGAGCGGATCATCGAGGGCCGCGCGGGTGCCAAGGGCATCGGCTTCGGCGCCAACATCCGCTCCAAGCGGGAGTCGGACGCCAGCGACCACTTCCGCCAGGTGATGCCCGAGGACCTGGTGAAGTTCGGCATGATCCCCGAGTTCATCGGCCGTCTGCCGGTGATCACCAGCGTGCACAACCTGGACCGCGAGGCGCTGCTCCAGATCCTCACCGAGCCGCGCAACGCGCTGGTCAAGCAGTACCGCAAGCTGTTCGAACTGGACGGCGTGGAGCTGGAGTTCTCCCGGGACGCGCTGGAGGCGATCGCCGACCAGGCGATCCTGCGCGGCACCGGCGCGCGCGGGCTGCGGGCCATCATGGAGGAGGTGCTGATGTCCGTGATGTACGAGGTCCCCTCGCGCCAGGACGTCGCCCGCGTGGTGGTCACCGGGGACGTCGTCTCCAAGCACGCCATCCCCACCCTGGTGCCGCGCGACATGATCAAGCGCGAGCGCCGGGAGAAGAGCGCCTGACCCGAGGCCGACGCCACGAGGAGGGGCCCCGCCCCCGGTCCGGGGGGGGGGCCCCCCCCGAGGGGGGGGCGCGCCTTTGGGCCCAACCGGGCGGGGCGGGGAGCCCCCGGGGTGCGGCGCTCCTTCATCACGCGCGCGCGCCGGTATAAGCGCGCCGCCCCGGCGGCCCCCGCCACGTGGGGGGCCCCCCCCCGGGACCGGGGGCGGGGCCCCTCCTCGTGGCGTGCGCGCTACTTGGCGACGACCATGGCGTCGCGGATCGCCCTGGTCTGGTCGGCCGCCTGGGTCAGGGTGGTCTCCTGGCCGCCGGTGAGCTGGCCGTGGCTGTTCACGTTCATCCTGCTGAAGGTGACCCGGCCGGTGGTGGACCTGTCCGCCCACACGCAGACCGTCGGACCGGGCTTGCCCGCGATCCCGGCCACGCCGCAGGAGAGCTTCGCGGAGGAGTTCCTGGAGTCGCGGGCCGGGAAGTCGGTCAGCGGGGTGGTCCAGGTGACGTCGTCGTCGCCGGTGCTCTTCTTGGCGTCCGCGATGATCTTCCCGGGGTCGTTGAGCTTCCCGTAGACGCCGAGCACCGAGAAGGTGTCGAGGTCGGTGCCCCGGCTGTAGCTGGCCGCGATCACGTGGAGGTCCTTGCCGAAGTCCGCCGCCTCCGGCTTGTTCGGGTCGACGGCCTTGTCCTCGGCCGACTTCTGGGAGTAGCCGTCCGGGATGGTGTCCGGGGCGGACATCCGGTACCGGCCGCCCTGGTCGCTCCCGCCGAGGAACTTCCAGGCGGCGAAGCCGCCGCCGCCCAGCAGCAGGGCGCCGACCACCAGCCCGATCACCAGGCCGCCCCTGCCCTTGCGCTCGGGCGGCTGCGGCTGCGGGTAGCCCGGCTGGCCGTACGGGGCCTGCGGAGGCGCGCCGTACGGCTGCGGCTGGGGCTGGCCGTACTGCGGTTGGCCGTACGGGGGCTGCGGCTGGGGCTGGCCGTACTGCGGCCGGCCGTACGCGGGCGGGGGCGGGGGCGGGGGCGGGGGTGCGCCGTACGGCTGCTGCGGCGGCGGGCCGTACGGCGGCTGACCCCCGTACGGCTGCGGCTGTCCCTGCGGGTACTGCTGTCCCTGGCCGTACATCTGCGTCCGTGCTCCCCCGCCGCACCCGCGGCCTGTCGTCTGTCCGGTCGTCCGCGCCCGTCCGGTCCACCGGACGAGTGCCCGGGCACGCTACCGCACGGCGCCGGACCGGGACCCGTCCGGTCCGCGCCCGGGCCGCGGACCGGAAAGCGGTTCGTGACCCACCCCCCGGTTACGTAAACTGTGCGTCGTGACCGACACGACGAACCAGCGCCCCGTGAGCACCTTTGCCGGGGACGAAGCAGCGACCCTCCCGACGACCTACACCCCCGCGGACGTAGAGGGCGAGCTGTACGAGCGCTGGGTAGACCGTGGCTACTTCACCGCGGACGCGAAGAGCGACAAGCCCGCGTACACCATCGTCATCCCCCCGCCGAACGTCACCGGCGTCCTGCACCTGGGCCACGCCTTCCAGCACACGCTGATGGACGCGCTGACCCGCCGCAAGCGCATGCAGGGCTTCGAGACGCTCTGGCTGCCCGGCATGGACCACGCCGGCATCGCCACCCAGAACAAGGTCGAGCAGCAGCTCGCCGAGGAGGGCCTGTCCCGGCACGACCTGGGCCGCGAGGCCTTCGTCGAGAAGGTCTGGGAGTGGAAGAAGAGCTACGGCGGCCGCATCCTCGGCCAGATGCGTCGGCTCGGCGACGGCGTGGACTGGTCGCGCGAGCGCTTCACCATGGACGAGGGCCTGTCCCAGGCCGTCCAGACCATCTTCAAGCGGCTCTTCGACGACGGCCTGATCTACCGCGCCGAGCGCATCATCAACTGGTGCCCGCGCTGCCTCACCGCGCTGTCCGACATCGAGGTGGAGCACGAGGACACCCCGGGCGAGCTGGTCTCGATCCGCTACGGCGAGGGCGACGACTCGATCGTCGTCGCCACCACCCGGGCCGAGACGATGCTGGGCGACACCGCGGTGGCCGTCCACCCGGAGGACGAGCGCTACAAGCACCTCGTCGGCCGGACCATCAAGCTGCCGCTGACCGACCGTGAGATCCCGGTCGTCGCCGACGAGCACGTCGACCCGGAGTTCGGCACCGGCGCCGTCAAGGTGACGCCCGCGCACGACCCGAACGACTTCGCCATCGGCCAGCGCCACGACCTGCCCAACCTGTCCGTCATGGACGAGTGCGGTGCGATCACCGTGCACGGCCCCTTCCTCGGCATGGACCGGCTGGAGGCCCGCTCGGCCGTCGTCGGCGCGCTGCGCGAGCAGGGCCGGATCGTCGCCGAGAAGCGTCCGTACATGCACGCGGTCGGCCACTGCTCGCGCTGCCACACCGTGGTCGAGCCGCGGCTGTCGCTGCAGTGGTGGGTCAAGGTCGAGCCGCTGGCCAAGGCCGCCGGCGACGCCGTCCGCGACGGCAAGGTGGAGATCCACCCGAAGGAGCTGGAGCGCCGCTACTTCGACTGGGTCGACAACATGTACGACTGGTGCATCTCGCGCCAGCTGTGGTGGGGCCACCGGATCCCGGTCTGGTACGGCCCGGACGGCGAGGTCGTCTGCGTCGGCCCCGACGAGCAGCCGCCGACCGGCGAGGGCTGGCACCAGGACCCGGACGTCCTGGACACCTGGTTCTCCTCCGGCCTGTGGCCGTTCTCCACGCTCGGCTGGCCGGAGAAGACCGCCGACCTGGAGAAGTTCTACCCGACCGACGTCCTGGTGACGGGCCACGACATCATCTTCTTCTGGGTCGCCCGGATGATGATGTTCGGCCTGTACGCGATGGACGGCGAGGCGCCGTTCAAGACCGTCGCCCTGACCGGTCTGGTGCGCGACGAGTTCGGCAAGAAGATGTCGAAGTCCTCCGGCACCGCGGTCGACCCGCTGGACTGGATGGACGCCTACGGCGCCGACGCCGTCCGCTTCACCCTGGCCCGCGGTGCCAACCCGGGCGCCGACGTGCCGATCGGCGAGGACTGGGTCAAGGGCTCGCGCAACTTCTGCAACAAGATCTGGAACGCGACCCGCTTCGCGCTGATGAACGGCGCCACCGTCGAGGGCCCGCTGCCCGCGCCGGAGGAGCTGACCGCGGTCGACCGCTGGATCCTGTCGCGGCTGAACGCCACCGTCGCCGAGGTGGACGGGCTGTACGAGGACTACCAGTTCGCCAAGGCCACGGACGCGCTGTACCACTTCGCCTGGGACGAGGTCTTCGACTGGTACGTCGAACTCTCCAAGACCACCCTGGCCAAGGGCGGTCCGCAGGCGGACGCCTCGCGCCGGGTGCTGGGCGAGGTCCTGGACGTCACCCTGCGGCTGCTGCACCCGGTCGTCCCGTTCGTCACCGAGGCGCTGTGGACGGCGCTCACCGGCGCCGAGTCGCTGGTCGTGACCGAGTGGCCGAAGGACAGCGGCTACCGTGACGCGGCCGCCGAGTCGGAGATCGCCACGCTGCAGCAGGTGGTCACCGAGGTCCGCCGGTTCCGTTCGGACCAGGGCCTGCAGCCCGCGCAGCGCGTCCCGGCCCGGCTGGAGCTGGCCGGCACCGTGCTGGCCGTCCACGAGGACGCGATCCGCTCGCTGCTGCGGCTGACCGCGCCCGAGGAGGGCTTCGCGGCCACCGCCTCGCTCCCGGTGGCCGGTGCCACCGTGTCGCTGGACCTCTCCGGCACCATCGACGTCGCGGCCGAGCGCAAGCGCCTGGCCAAGGACCTCGCGGCCGCCGAGAAGGAGAAGGCCCAGACCACCGCCAAGCTCGGCAACGAGGCGTTCCTCGCCAAGGCGCCGGACGAGGTGGTCGCCAAGATCCGGGGCCGCCAGGAGGCCGCCGAGGCCGACATCGCCCGGATCACCACCCAGCTCGCGGCGCTGCCGCAGGGCTGACCGCCCGTCCCCGCCGAAGGGGCCGTACTCCGCGACGCGCGGGGTGCGGCCCCTCGGCGTTTTCCGGGTTCCGGTTCCGGTTCGGCTTCCCCGGCCGCTTTCCTTACACCAAATAGCCCAGGAACATTGCTCCCTTCCGGCGAATTATCATCCTGCGACCGGGTGAGGTCCTATTCCGAGCGAATTGATTCCGGTCTTGCCCGCGCGGGTTCGCGGAAGTTTGCAGGTCCGCTGTGTACCGTGTGCACGGAGTTTCCGAATGGGCGTTTCCGCTGAGCGTTCCTGCTGAGCGACGGACGGGAGGGCATGGCGTGGTGGTGACCGAGGAGTTGGCCGACGAACTGCCTCTGGAGGCGGTCGAGGAGGCCAAGGCCAGGGCGGCGACCCTGCTGCTCGCGTTCCGGCACGGCAACCAGATCGCGTTCGACCACGAGCTGGACCTGCTGTTCGCCGAGCACGCCGAGCGCGAGGTGACCACCCTGCTCGCCTGGATCGCCGCCGAGGCCGTCCGCAAGGCGTACGCCCCCGAGGTCGGCGACCGGGTGCTGCGGGCGATGGCCCGGCGGGCCCCGGAGGACACCGGCGGGGTCGCGGTGGACGAGGAGACCGCGAACGCGGCCCAGCTGATCGAGGCGGTGGCGGCCGGCGAGGTGGCCGAGGTCCGCGGCCTGGTGGCCGCGACGCCCGACACCACCTTCCTGCTCGGCGGTCTGCTGCAGGGCGTCGCGATGATGCTGCCGCTGCTGCCCGACGGTGAACTGGCCGAGATCACGGCCGAGTTGCGCCGTCGGCACGGCGGCGCCGCGCACGTCCCGGAGGCCCGGGCCGGGGTCTGAACCCGGGCCTCCGGCAGACCGGCCGCGCCGGTTACGGCATGGCGTGCAGGTGCGAGCCGATGGTGCCGGCCACGGGGTTGCCCGCCTTGGCGTCCCAGTTGGTCGACCAGGTCATCGCGCCGCCGATGCCCGGCCAGGCGGTGTCCGGCTTGTAGCTGCCGCAGTTGGTGCCGGAGGCCAGGCAGTCCAGCGCGTTGTTGACGGTGCCGGCGGCGAGGTACCCGCCGCCCGCGGCGCTGGTGGAGGCCGGCACCCCGAGGCCCACCTGGTCGGGCCGCAGCCCGCCCTTGAGCTGGATGCAGGCCAGTGCGGTGAGGAAGTTCTCGGTGCCCTGGGAGTAGACGTTCCCGTCGCAGCCGTTCATCGCGCCGGAGTTGTAGTACTGCATGTTGACGATGGTGAGGATGTCCTTCACGTTCAGCGCCAGCTTGAAGTACTCCATGCCGGTCGACTGCATGTCGATCGTCTGCGGCGCCATGGTGAGGATGAATCCGCTCCCCGCCTTCGCCGCCAGGGCGTGCAGCGCCTGGCCCATGTAGGTGGAACTGATGCCGTTCTCCAGGTCGATGTCGATCCCGTCGAAGCCGTAGCTCTGCATCAGCGCCCAGGCGGTGCTGGTGAAGGTCGCGGCGGAGGCGGAATCGCCCACCCAGACCGTGCCGTTCTGGCCGCCGATGGAGAGCACCACCCGCTTCCCGGCCGCCCGCTTGGCCGCGATGTCGGCCTTGAACTGGGCGTCGGTGTAGCCGCCGAGGCGGGAGGAGAGCGCCGGGTCGAGGGTGAAGCTCAGGCCGCCGCGGGTGGCGGTGGCGTCCGCGAAGGAGACCGCGATGATGTCGTAGGCGGCCGGGACGTCGCTGATCCGCTGGACGGTGGCGCCGTTGTCGAAGTTCTGCCAGTAGCCGGTGAGGATGTGCTTGGGCAGGTCCGGCGGCTTGCCGGTGGAGGTGGGGGTGGGCGTGCCGCTGTCCGTGGGGGTGGCCGTCGGACTCGGCGAGGCGGTGGAGGTGGCGGTGGCCGTCGGGCTCGGTGACGGCTGCGGCCCGCCGGGGCCGAGCAGCGAGACGTCGTCGGCGGCGAAGGCCGGCTGCCCGTACCAGCCGTGCAGGTAGACGGTGACGCTGGTGGTGTTCGGGCCGGTGGTGAAGCTCGTGGTCAGCTGGGTCCAGCCGCCGGCGCCGGGGGTCCAGGTGCTCGGGTCGGTGCCGCCGGTGCCGCGGGCGCCCAGGTAGACGTACGAGCCCTGCACCCAGGAGCTCAGGGTGTACGCGGAGGAGGGCTTCACCTGGACGGTCTGGGTGCACTCGCCGGTGTCGCTCCCGGCCGGGGTGGACTGCAGGGCGTACGTGCCGGAGTGGACGGTGGTGCGCTGGACCGTACCGCTCGAACAGGTCCAGCCGGACAGGTTCCCGGTCTCGAAGCCGCCGTTGACGATCAGGTCGGTGTCGGCGGCGTGGGCGCCGGTGCCGCCGGCCAGGACGAGTCCGCCCAGGCCGATGACCAGGGCGCTCGCTCCGGCGAGCAGGGAGTGGACGGCGCGCGGGCGCCGGTGTCGGGCAGGTGGCATGACTCCGTCTCCAGTGGGGGAGGCCCGGCGGGCGCCTCGTGGGGGAGGAGCGCCGTCCGGGGTGTCGATGGTGCGCGTGCGGGAGCTACCGACAACTCAAGTCCCGGTCGGGAACGGAGACTTGCCTCACAAGGTGGAGTAGACCAATTCTGCTGTCAAGAGGACCTAGGCCGCCGACGGCAACGCCTGCCGGCCGGCCGGGTCGGCGAGTGTCGCGGTCAGCGCCGCGATCCGGGCCGAGGCCAGGCCGTCGCCGTACGGGCTCGGGGTGGCCGCCAGCCGGGCGAGCCGCTCGGGGGTGTCGGAGAGCCAGGCGCGGGCCAGGGTGCCCAGCTCCTCGCCGGGCCGCACCAGCGCGGCGAAGCCGGCCGCCACCGCCTCCGGACGCTCGGTGGAGCGGCGCACCACCAGCAGCGGGCGGCCGAGCACGGTGCACTCCTCCTGCACGCCGCCGGAGTCGGAGACCAGCAGCGCCGCGTGGCACGCCAGGCCCAGGAAGTCGCCGTAGCCGACCGGGCCGGTGACGGCGAGGCGCTCCAGCAGGCCGTCCAGGCCGAAGCGTTCGACGGCGGCCCGGGTGCGCGGGTGCATCGGGAACAGCACGGGGGTGCCGGCCCGGGCGATCCGGTCCAGCTCGGCGAGCACCGCGCCGAGCGCCTCGGCGGTGTCGGTGTTCTCCGGGCGGTGCACGGTGGCCAGCACGTACGCGTCCGGGCGCAGGCCGTGCGCGGCGAGCAGCGCGGCGCGGGCGGCCCCGTCCGGCAGCTGACGGCGGACCACCTCGACGACGGTGTTGCCGGTGAGCTCGATCCGGTCCTCGGCCAGCGACTCGGCGCGCAGGTTGGCGACGTTCTCCCCGGTGGCGGCGCAGAGCAGGTCGGAGACGTGGTCGACCATCACCCGGTTGTGCTCCTCGGGCATCGCCCGGTCGAAGCTGCGCAGCCCGGCCTCGACGTGGACCAGCGGGATCTCCCGGGCGTTGGCGGCCAGCGCCCCGGCCAGGGTGGCGTTGGTGTCGCCCTGGACGACCACGGCGGCGGGGCGGTCCTCGGCGAAGGCGGCGTCCAACTGGCCGAGGGACTGGGCGATCTGACCGGCCCGGGGGCGGCCGCCGACCCCGGTGAGCAGCTCCGGCCGGGGCAGGTCCAGGTCGCGCAGGAAGCGGCCGGACATCGCCTCGTCCCAGTGCTGGCCGGTGTGCACCAGCCGGGTGGCGTCGCCGAGTTCGTGGATCAGCGGGGCGAGCTTGACCAGCTCGGGGCGGGTGCCGAGGACGACGGCGACGCTGGACGGGGGCAGGCACATGCTCATGCGGGGCTCCGGTGGCGTGGGGGAGGGGCGGCGCGAAGGGGGAGGGGCGGGCTCAGGACTCGAGCGCGGTGGGGGCGCCGAGGGCGGTCTTCTCGGCGTTGCGGCGGGTCTTGGCCCAGCCGTTGCGGCCGAGCAGCATCCGGACCGCGGCCCGGGTGGCGACCACGAACAGGTGGTAGGCGTAGAGCCAGACCAGGACGCCCCAGAGCAGCCCGGTGAGCCGGCCGCGGTCGGGGTGGACGGCCCGGCGGTAGGCGAAGCCCCAGAACACCATCGGCAGCGTGGCGAGCACGAAGGCGAGCAGCATCCACGGGCCGAACCGGAGCTGGAACTCGGCGGTCTCCTCCGGGAAGAGCACCAGCCCGGCGCCGGTGATCCCGAGCGAGACGGGGAAGAGCAGCACCAGCAGCACGCAGACCACCGGCTGGAGGAAGGTGTACAGCACCTCGGCCTTGCCGGTCGCGGTGTAGTGCGGCGAGCGCAGCACCCGGCCGGTGTAGCGCAGGCACTGCATGTTGCCCTGGGCCCAGCGGGTGCGCTGGGTGAGGAAGCGGCGCGGCGAGATCAGGCCCTCCTGGGAGACCTGGGCCTCGGTGACGTGGGTGAGCCGCCAGCCGGCCAGGCGCAGGTCGAGGCCGGACTCGTAGTCCTCCAGCAGGGCGCGCTCCGGCCAGGGGCGGCCGGCCCGGCCCTCCTCGGCGGTGAGCGAGTCGAGGGCGGTGAGCCGGACGAACTGGCCGTTGCCGCCGAGGCCGACGCTGCCGGTGCGGCGGCGCAGCAGCTGCATGCCGGTGTTGGTGGCCTGGAACTCGACGTCCTGCATCCGCACCAGCGCGCGGGCCAGGGCGTTGGCGATCCGGCCGCGGCCGGGCAGCGGGAGCTCGTCGTCGGCGTTGCGCATCCGGACGCCGATCTGGACGGCGCCGGTGTCGGGCCGGCCGAGGGCCTTGGGGTTGCAGACCCGGGCGAGGGTGCCGGGGTCGAGCTGCCCGTCGGCGTCGACCACGCCGATCACCACCCGGGAGCGGTCGGTGCCCTCGGGCAGCCGGGCGGAGATCTCCCGGTAGGCGGCGTTGAGGGCGGCGCCCTTGCCGATCCGGGCGTGCGGGCGGCGGCGCTGGACCAGGTGGATCCGCGGGTCGCGGGCCGCGGCGGCGAGGACCAGCTCGCGGGTGGCGTCCTCGCTGTCGTCGTCGATCACCCACAGGTGGGCCTCGGGCGCGCTGCTCCGCAGGCCGTCCAGGGTCTGGGTGACCACGGCCTCCTCGTCGCGGCAGGGGATCACCAGGTGCCACCGGAAGGCGGCGGGGTCGCCGGGCTCGGCGGGGCGGCCGTGCCGGAAGGCGTGGCGGGAGCCCGCCCAGTACACGAGGAAGCGTCCGAAGACGAGGGCCATGTAGCCGACGAGCGCCAGGGAGATCAGTCCGGCGACCCAGACGACGGCGTCCTGGCGAAGCACGATCCATTCGTGCAGGGCGTCGGGCATGGCGCAGCGCTCCCAGTGATCAAAGGCTAAAGGCTCCTATCGGTTGCGAATCGATGCTTCATTGCGGTTCAAATCGCTAAATCAATAGTAAAGGGAGGAAACTAGCTGATCATGGGAAAGAACGGGCAAAGTGGTCGTTCTCACCCCGTGAGGAGGACCCGCCAGCGCTCCGTAGACTGTGGACGTGAGCGACAAGGCCGACCCGAACCCGTACACCATCCGCCCCGCCGACGGCGGCACCGGCGACGCCCTGCGCGACGTCGAGGTGGAGCTCTCCAAGCGCTGGCCGGAGAACAAACTGGAGCCCTCGCTCGACCGGATCGAGGCGCTGATGGACATCCTGGGCCAGCCCCAGCGGTCCTTCCCCTCCATCCACATCACCGGCACCAACGGCAAGACCTCCACCGCCCGGATGATCGAGCAGCTGCTCAACACCTTCGAGCTGCGCACCGGCCGCTACACCAGCCCGCACGTGGAGTCCGTCACCGAGCGGATCACCCTGGACGGCGCCCCGATCACCCCCGAGCGCTTCGTCGAGGTCTACCGCGACATCGAGCCCTACGTGCAGATGGTCGACGCGGCGCAGCCGGTGCCGATGTCCTTCTTCGAGGTGCTGACCGGCATGGCCTACGCGGCCTTCGCCGACGCCCCGGTGGACGTCGGCGTGGTCGAGGTCGGCATGGGCGGCTCCTGGGACGCCACCAACGTCATCGACTCCGCCGTCGCCGTGATCACCCCGATCGGGCTGGACCACACCGACAAGCTCGGTGAGACCACCGGCGAGATCGCGGTCGAGAAGTCCGGGATCATCAAGTCCGGCGCCGTCGCCGTCGTCGCCCAGCAGCAGCTGGACGCCGCCCAGAACATCCTGCGCCGCGCCGTCGAGGTGGACGCCACGGTCGCCCGCGAGGGCATGGAGTTCGGCGTGATCCGCCGCGAACTCGCCGTCGGCGGCCAGCTGGTGACGCTGCGCGGACTCGGCGGCGAGGAGTACGAGGACGTCTTCATCCCGCTGCACGGCGAGTACCAGGCGCACAACGCGGCCCTCGCCCTGGCCGCGGTCGAGGCCTTCTTCGGCGTCGGCGGCGCGCGCGGCGGGCAGCTGGACGTGGACAAGATCCGCCAGGGCTTCTCCGGCGTCTCCTCGCCGGGCCGCCTGGAGGTCGTCCGCCGCAGCCCCACGATCGTCCTGGACGCCGCGCACAACCCGCACGGCGCCCGCGCCACCGTGGCCGCGCTCACCGAGTCCTTCGGCTTCACCCGGCTCGTCGGCGTGATCGGCACCTCCGGGGACAAGGACGTGGCCGGCGTGCTGGAGGCCTTCGAGCCGATCCTGGCCGAGGTCGTCATCACCCAGAACTCCACCCACCGCGCGATGGACGTCGACGCGCTCGCCGCCCTCGCCGTCGAGATCTTCGGCGAGGACCGCGTGCAGGTCGAGCCCCGGCTCGACGACGCCATCGCCGCCGCCGTCAGCCTCGCCGAGGAGGAGGGCGACCTCGGCGGCGCCGGGGTGCTGGTCACCGGTTCGGTCATCACGGTGGGCGAGGCCCGCCTGCTGCTCGGGAGGAAGTGACATGAGGACGCTCTGCTCCTCGACTCTGATCGGCGAAGTGCTGCTGGTCCTGTTCGCGGCGCTGGTCGCGATGCGGCTCACCGACGTCTCCAACGCGGAGATCTGGACGGTCAGCGGCATCGCGATGGCACTGTGCGTCCTGCTCTGCGGCATGATCGACCGCCCCGGCGCGGTGCAGATCGGCTGGGCGCTGCAGATCGGGCTGATCGCCAGCGGCTTCGTGCTGCCGACCATGTTCGGGCTCGGCGTGGTCTTCGCCGGCCTGTGGTGGTGCTCGGTGCACTACGGCCGCAAGGTGGACGCGTTCAAGGCCGCCAGGGCCGCCGCGGAGGCCGCCGCCGTACAGGCCTGAGGCCCGGACCAGCGGACCGACACGCCGTGTACGCAAGGTAATCTCTGCCCTGTCGGCGCCGCCTGTCGACCCGACTGTCTGCCGAACCGAATCCCCAGGAGACGCACCGTGTCCCAGCGCACTCTCGTCCTGCTCAAGCCCGACGCCGTCCGCCGCGGCCTGGCCGGCGAGATCATCAGCCGCATCGAGCGCAAGGCCGGCTGGCGGTTCGCCGCCATCGAGCTGCGCACCTTCGACCGGGCGACGCTGGAGCAGCACTACGCGGAGCACGTGGGCCGCCCGTTCTACGAGCCGCTGCTGGAGTTCATGACCACCGGCCCGTCGATCGCGCTGATCGTCGAGGGCGAGGAGGTCGTCAAGGGCATCCGCATGCTGGCCGGCGCCACCAACCCGCTGGAGGCCGGGGCCGGCACCATCCGCGGCGACTACGCGACGATCACCCGCGAGAACCTGATCCACGCCTCCGACTCCCCGGAGTCCGCCGAGCGCGAGATCAAGATCTTCTTCCCCGCGCACGCCTGATCCGGCGAGCGGGACCCGGGCGACACGCCCGGGGGGACGTTCGTACCGCCCCGGTCGGGACCATTGGCCCGGCCGGGGCATTCTTATCGTGAAATAGGGAACTGGCGGCGCCGACACGGCGTCCCAATCCTCGGAGATGCGATCACGCCCCGGACAATGGACGGTATGCCCCACGCCGACGTCCGTACCGAGTGGCGTGGCTACGATGGACGCGACTCAAGGGCCCGGTAAGACAGCTCAGCTGTTCTCCGCCCACGCGTGGACGCGCGCATTCGTCCACCCCCCCATGAACTCCGAGCCCGGGAAGGCACCCACACCCCATGGCGAGCAACCTGTCGTTCATCGGCCGCGACTTGGCGATCGACCTCGGAACAGCCAATACGCTGGTGTACGTCAGGGGCAAGGGCATCGTTCTGAACGAGCCGTCCGTCGTCGCGGTGAACACCAACACCGGCGGCATCCTCGCCGTCGGCGCCGAGGCCAAGAAGATGATCGGCCGCACCCCGGGCAACATCGTCGCCATCCGCCCGCTCAAGGACGGCGTGATCGCCGACTTCGAGATCACCGAGCGGATGCTGCGGTACTTCATCCTCAAGATCCACCGCCGCCGCTACCTCGCCCGCCCCCGCGTCGTGGTCTGCGTGCCCTCCGGCATCACCGGCGTCGAGCGCCGCGCCGTCATCGAGGCCTCCTCGCAGGCCGGCGCCCGCCAGGTGCACATCATCGAGGAGCCGATGGCCGCCGCGATCGGCGCCGGCCTGCCCGTCCACGAGGCCACCGGCAACATGGTCGTCGACATCGGCGGCGGCACCACCGAGGTCGCCGTGATCTCCCTCGGCGGCATCGTCACCGCCCAGTCCATCCGGGTCGCCGGCGACGAGCTGGACAACGCGATCGTCCAGCACATCAAGAAGGAGTACTCGCTGCTCCTCGGCGAGCGCAGTGCCGAGCAGATCAAGATGAGCATCGGCAGCGCCTTCGGCCTGGAGGGCGAGAAGGACGAGCACGCCGAGATCCGCGGCCGCGACCTGGTCAGCGGTCTGCCCAAGACCGTGGTCATCTCCGCCGCCGAGGTCCGCGAGGCCATCGACGAGCCCGTCAACGCGATCATCGACGCGGTCAAGACCACCCTCGACCAGTGCCCGCCCGAGCTGGCCGGCGACGTCATGGACCGGGGCATCGTGCTCACCGGCGGCGGCGCCCTGCTGCGCGGCCTGGACGAGCGGCTGCGCCGCGAGACCGGCATGCCGATCCACATCGCGGAGAACCCGCTCGACTCCGTCGCGCTCGGCTCCGGCAAGTGCGTCGAGGAGTTCGAGGCGCTCCAGCAGGTACTCGACGCTTCGCCGCGTCGTTGACAGGTCGCCGCACCACCGGCACCACACGTCACATCAGACACTCGACTGAACGGGCCGCCGCCCGGGCCCCACAGCCCCGGGCGGCGGCCAGGTACGAAGGGGCAGTACCAGCACCGTGAGGGACACACGAGAGAGCCGGCTGCTGCTGATCCTGCTGGTGGCCGTCGCCTTCGCGCTGATCACCGTGGACATCAAGGGCGGTGAGGACTCCCCGCTCGGGCCCGCCCGGCACGCCGCCGCCAGCGTCCTCGGACCGGTCGAGCGCGGAGCCGCCACCGTCGTCGACCCGGTCGCCGACACCGTCCGCGCCTTCCGCGACGCGGCCACCGACAGCGGCCGCACCGACCAGCTCGCCCGCGAGAACACCGAACTCCGGCAGAAGCTCGCCTCCTCCGACATGGCCACCGGGCGCACCAAGCAGCTGGACGACCTGCTGCGCACCGCCGGCGCCGGCGGCTACACCGTCAAGGCCGCCCAGGTCATCGCGATCGGCCCGGCCCAGGGCTTCTCCTGGACCATCACCATCGACGCCGGCAGCGACGACGGCCTCACCCGCGACATGACGGTGATCAACGGTCAGGGCCTGGTCGGCCGGATCACCACCGTCGCGCCCACCACCGCCACCGTGCTGCTCGCCTCCGACCCCGGCTTCTCGGCCGGCACCCGGCTGGAGGGCACCGGCGAGATCGGCTTCGCCTCCGGCGGCGGCGACAGCCCGATGAAGGTCTCCCTGCTCAACGGCAAGGCCCAGGTCAAGGCCGGCGACCGGCTGGTCACCTTCGGCTCGCAGAGCGGCCGCCCGTTCGTCCCCGGCGTCCCGGTCGGCAAGGTCGTCGAGGTCCAGGCCAACGCCGGCCAGCTGACCAAGACCGTCCTGGTCGAGCCCTTCGTCCAGTTCACCCGGCTGGACCTGGTCGGCGTGGTGGTCGTGCCGCCGCGCGCCGACCCGCGCGACGCCGTCCTGCCGCCGGCGCCCGCCGCGGGCCAGCCGGCCGCCGCGCCGGGCCAGGTCCCGGCCTCCGTGCCCGGCCAGGTCCCGGCCTCCGCGCCCGCCGCCCCGCCCGCCAAGCCCACTGGGGGGAACTGAGCCATGCGCCTCGCCCGCATCCCCGTCTCCGCCGGCCTCGTCCTGTTCGGCCTGATCCTCCAGGTCAGCGTGTTCGGCCGGCTCCAGCTCCCGGGAGCCACCCCGGACATACTGCTGCTCGTCGTGGTCGGCCTGGCCATGGTCTACGGGCCCACCGGCGGCTGCCTGGTCGGCTTCGCGGGGGGCTTGCTGGCCGACCTCGCGCCGCCCTCCGACCACGCCATCGGCCGCTACGCGCTGGTGCTCTGCCTGATGGGCTACGCCGCCGGGCTGCTGCGCCCGGACCACGGCCGCCAGCGGTCCGTGGCCGGCTCGCTGGTCGTGGTCGGCGCCGCGGCGGTCGCCTCCACCCTGCTCTACGCGATGGTCGGCGCCCTGGTCGGCGACACCGCGGCCCGGCACGTCGGCCTCGGCGGACTGGTCATCAGCGCCCTGCTCTACGACCTGCTGCTGGCCCCCTTCGTGGTGCCGCTGGTGATGTACCTGGGCCGCCGCTTCGGCCGCGACCCGGTGGCCGCCGCGGACGACGACGAGGGCGGCTCCGGCCTGGGCACGCTGGCCCGCTACCGCACCACCCGCGACACCTCGACGGGCCCGTCGTACAAGAAGCGGCGCGTGCCGGGCTTCGCCCGCCGTCCGTAACCGGACCGGCCGCCCGGCCCTCCGGCCCCGACCACCCGACCTCCCCGCATCCTGGAGCGCACGAGACGTGAGCAACATCCCCGAGACCGGCCGCACCCGACGGGTGACGATCCGTCTGGTGGTGCTGCAGATCCTGGTGCTGTCGCTGCTCGCCACCCTCGGCGGACGGCTGTGGTACCTGCAGATCCGCAACGCCAAGGAGTACACCGCCAAGGCGACCGGCAACCACATCCGCGAGGTGGTCGAGCCGGCCGTCCGCGGCGAGATCCTGGACGCCTCCGGGCGGGTGCTGGCCGGCAACGAGACCCGGCTGGTGGTCTCGGTCAGCCGCACCTCGCTGCTCCAGCAGAAGGACGGCGGCAAGGCGGTGCTGTCCCGGCTGGCCGAGGTGCTGGGGATGCCGGCCAAGGACGTGCAGGAGAAGGTCCGGCTCTGCGACGCCAAGACCCCGCAGCCCTGCTGGAACGGTTCGCCGTACCAGCCGATCCCGGTCACCAAGGAGGCGACCACCCAGCAGGCGATGCAGATAATGGAGCGCCGCGAGGACTTCCCCGGGATCACCGCGCAGCCCACCGCCGTACGCCGCTACACCGGCGCCGAGGGCGCCAACATGGCCCAGGTGCTCGGCTACCTCTCGCCGGTCACCGACGAGGAGGTCAGCAAGACCGCCGGCAAGAGCGGCCTGGACCGCTACCTGCCGGCCGACCAGATCGGGCGGGCCGGCCTGGAGTCGGTGTACGACCGCGACCTGCGCGGCACCGCGGGCATCACCAAGCTGGAGGTCGACAACCTCGGCCGGGTGATCGGCAACGCCGGCACCGTCGCCCCGCAGACCGGCGACAACCTGGTCACCAGCATCGACGCCCGGGTGCAGAAGGTGGTCGAGGACAACCTGGCGCAGGCCATGAACGACGCCCGGAACACCTTCGACAAGATCACCAACCGCAACTACGAGGCCGACTCCGGCGCCGCCGTGGTGATGGACGTGCACACCGGGCGGATCGTCGCGATGGCGAGCGCCCCGACCTACGACCCGAACCTCTGGGTGGGCGGCATCAGCGGCAAGGACTACCAGTCGCTGACCAGCAAGGACTCCAACTTCCCGCTGCTGAACCGGGCCATACAGGGCCAGTCCGCCCCCGGCTCGACCTTCAAGGTCATCTCCACCACCGCCGCCGTGCAGGCCGGCTACTCGCTGGACGGCCGCTACGACTGCCCGAAGAGCATGACCATCGGCGGCCGCGAGTTCAAGAACTTCGAGAGCGAGAACTTCGGCCAGATCTCCCTGGAGAAGGCGCTGGAGGTCTCCTGCGACACCGTCTTCTACGGTCTGGCGTACGACCAGTGGATGAAGGACGGCGGCATCAAGCCCAAGAAGGACCCGGGCGACTGGTTCTTCAAGACCGCCCACGAGTTCGGCCTCGGCGCCAAGACCGGCATCGACCTGCCGTCCGAGGTCACCGGCCGGGTGCCGGACCGGCAGTGGAAGCAGTCCTTCTACGACAACAACAAGGACGCCTGGTGCGCCCAGGGGCAGAAGGGCGGCAACAGCTACTCCGACCAGATCGCCCGGGAGAACTGCGTCGACGGCTACCAGATGCGCGCCGGTGACGCCGTCAACTTCGCGATCGGCCAGGGCGACACCCTCGTCACCCCGGTCCAGATGGCCCGGATCTACTCGGCGCTCGCCAACGGCGGCACCTTCTACCGGCCGACCATCGCCAAGGCCGTGATAAGCCCGGGCGGGGACCTCGTCCGCGAGATCGCCCCGCACGAGGACGCCAAGTTCCCCGGCGACGAGAAGCTGCTCAGCTACATCAACCAGGCCACCGAGAGCGTCATCAAGAGCGGTACCGCCGCCTGGAAGTTCAACGGCTGGCCGCAGGACAAGATCACGCTGCACGCCAAGACCGGCACCGCCGAGGTCGAGGGCAAGCAGACCACCTCCTGGCTGACCACGTACAGCAAGGACTACGCGGT
Source organism: Kitasatospora sp. SC0581 (assembly GCF_048159585.1). Taxonomy (NCBI): domain Bacteria; kingdom Bacillati; phylum Actinomycetota; class Actinomycetes; order Kitasatosporales; family Streptomycetaceae; genus Kitasatospora; species Kitasatospora sp. SC0581. The sequence goes on from NZ_JBLRWA010000037.1 coordinate 18,291, forward strand.
CGTCATGACGATAAGCCAGGGCGGCACCGGCTCCGGCGGCTCCGGCGACGCCATCCGCCGGATCTACCAGGCGCTGTACGGCGTGGACGACAAGGGCGGCATCGACAGCGGCAAGGCGCTGCTGCCCGCGCCGCAGGCCGAGCTGCCGAAGTTCAACCCGGACGGCACCGCGATCATCAAGCCGGTCTCGTACGGCGCCGACGCGGCGCAGGGCGCCCAGGCCCCGGGCCTCCAGGCCCAGGCCGTCGCCGCCGCTCCGGCGCTGCTCGACACGGCCACGGCGCAGCCGGCCCCGGCGACGGCCTTCCTCGACCAGACGCCGCCGGCCGACCGTCCGGCGTCGTACACCGCGGCCGACGCCGCGCTCGAACCCACGCGCGGACCGGGAAGGGGACGGGCATGACCTCCTACGGCTCGTACCGGCAGCTGCGGCTGGCCCCGCAGCGCCGCGGGGTCTCCAAGGCGCTGTCCAAGGACTCCCCGCTCTGGCGGCTCGACTGGATACTGCTGGTGGCCGCCCTCGCCCTCTCGGCCGGCAGCTCGCTGCTGGTCTGGTCGGCCACCCGCGGGCGCGACTCGCTGACCCACGGGGACCCGCAGTACTTCCTGTACCGGCACCTGACCAACTTCGTGGTCGGGCTGGTGCTGTGCTCCGTGGTGATAGCGATAGGGAGCCGGCGCTTCCGCACGATCGTGCCGTTCCTGTACGTCGGCGTGCTCGTCCTGCTGCTGGCGACGCTCAGCCCGCTCGGCTCGACCATCAACGGCGCGCACTCGTGGATCCAGCTCGGCGGCGGCTTCTCGATCCAGCCGGCCGAGTTCGCGAAGCTCGCGATCGTGCTGGCGATGGCCGTCGTGCTGTCGGACCAGGTGGACGCGGGGGAGCGGGAGTTCCCCTCGCACCGGGCGGTGTTCCGGGGCCTGCTCTGGGCCGGGGTGCCGATGTGCATAGTGCTGTTGATGCCGGACGCCGGCTCGGTGATGGTGATGGCCGCCATCGTGCTGGGCATCCTGCTCGGCTCCGGCGCGGCGAACCGCTGGGTGCTCGGCCTGCTGGTGGCGGGCACCGCCGGATGCGTGGCGATCTGGAAGTTCGGGCTGCTGAGCCAGTACCAGATCGACCGCTTCGCCGCCTTCGCCAACCCGCAGCTGGACCCGAACGGCGTCGGCTACAACACCGCGCAGGCCCGGATCGCGATCGGCTCGGGCGGACTGACCGGCAAGGGGCTGTTCCACGGCACCCAGACCGTCGGGCAGTTCGTGCCGGAGCAGCAGACCGACTTCGTGTTCACCGTGGCCGGCGAGGAGCTTGGCTTCGTCGGGGCGCTGGCGATCATCGCGCTGGTCGGCGTGATCCTCTGGCGGGCCTGCCGGATCGCCCGGCAGGCGACCGACCTGTACGGGACGATCGTGGCGGCCGGGGTCATCGCCTGGATGGCCTTCCAGGCCTTCGAGAACATAGGGATGTGCCTGGGCATCATGCCGGTCGCGGGCATCCCGCTGCCGTTCGTCTCGTACGGCGGCTCGTCGATGTTCGCCAACTGGATCGCCATCGGGCTGCTCCAGGCGGTGCGGAGCCAGCGGCCGATAGCGGCCTGAGCACGCCGCGCCGTGCGGCGGCGGGGCCGGTCCGGGACTTCCCGGGCCGGCCCCGCTGTCGTGTCCGGGGGCGCTGTCGTGTCCGGGGTCGGGGCGGGTTCAGAGGAGGCAGTCGGCGGTGGTGAGGACGGCGCGGGTCTGGTGGGCGAGTTGCTCCTGGACGGGCACCCAGCGGGTGCCGAAGCGGTGGCGCAGCCGGTCGAGGCTGTCGGCGACGACGGTGCGGGCGCGGTCGCGGGCGGCCTCGACGCCGGGGCCGCGGGTGTCGGCGAGCAGCCGCAGCAGGATCGACGCGACCCGCAGCGGTACGCGGGCGGCGACCAGTCCGGCGGTGGTCACCCGGGAGGCGGTGAGCGGTTCGGCGCCCCAGCGCTCAAGCCACTCCTCGGCCACCCGCGGGGCGACCGCCAGGCTGGACTCGGCGGTGCGCAGCAGCGGGCCGTACGCCTCGTGGCCGGGCGCCCCGGGCCGGTGCGCGCGGACGGTCGGGAGCAGGGCGGTGAGGTCCGCGGCGCGTGCGGTGAGGTCGCGGGCGGCGGCCGCGAGGGCCTGCGGGCCGGCCGGGTGGCGGTGGGCGTCGCCGACCGCGTCGACGGCCCACATCGGGACCTCCAGCACCGCGGAGACCGCGCCGTACCGGGCCGCGTACGACCAGGTGGACAGCTCGGGCTCGTCCGGCAGGGCCCGGGAGCCGCCGGCGCCCGGAGACGGCATCAGGTAGGTGCCCGGGTCCGGGCTGGCCCAGCCGATCGCGTCGTAGGAGTCCACGTCGAGCGGCACGCCGGCCCGCTGCGCGGAGCGGGCGAAGCGCCCGGCCAGGCCCGGGACGGGGCGGGTGAGCTGGGCGAACGCGCCGCCGAAGTCCACCCCGTGCAGCGAGCACTGGAGGAACGGGCGCAGTTCGTCGATCAGTCCGGTCAGCGCCAGGCTCTCCGGCATCGGCGGGCGGCCGGAGCCGGGGGCGGGCAGCAGCTCGGGCTGCTCCTCGAAGGAGGGGCGGAAGAAGTGCTCGTAGTGGCGCCGCATGGTGAGCGGGCCGTCCAGCCAGCCGGCGTTGAGCGCGGCGCCGTCGGGGTCGAGGCAGAGCAGCAGGTGCCAGGAGAGTCCGGGGCGGGCGGGGCGGTCGAGCAGCACCTCGGCGAGCCGGACGGTCCCGGCGGTGCCGATCGGCTCGTTGGGGTGCGGGCCGCCGACCACCAGGACGGCCCGCGGGCCGCGGTCCACGGAGAGCAGCAGCAGCGGGCGGCCGGCCCGGGAGCGGCCCACCTCGCGCAGCCGGCAGCGGTCCGGGTGCCGCAGGGCGAGCCGCCGTGCGGCGGACTCGGCCTGGGCCGGCGTCGGGTAGCGGGCCGGCCGGGTGTCGAGGGTCCGGAGCGGGCGGATCCGCCGACCGGTGTCGGTCATGGTTCTCCTTGCGCCGGTCGTACGGCCGCCGGGGCGCGGGCGTGCGGGTGCGCCGCCGGGCACGGCGTGCGGGCGGGGGGGACGGGGGAGGGGGACGGGGCTGGGCGTGGCACCGCGGGCCGGGAACGGCGGCCGTGCGGGGACGCACGGGGCCGTCCGGGGGCGGCCCGTGGGGAGGGAGAGGCGTGCCGGCCGGAAAACCGACGAGGGCCGAGCGTACGACTCAACTTCCTTGTCCGGAAGGGGTGCAGATGTCTTTGGCGGAGCCCTGTCAGTACCGCACGGGCCGTCCGGGCGTGTCAACGGCGGACGGCACCGGCCGGCGGGCGCCCACCGCGCGTGCCGGGGCGGGCACCAGCGGGCACGGGAGGCCACCGGTGGGCACCGGTGGACACCGGCGGGTGCGGGCGGAGACCGGCCGTCCGGGGTCGCGCCGGAGCGCGGAGGGCCCGTGAACCGGGGCAGACGGCCCGTTCCCCGGATTGGGCTACCCTTGAGGGTCACCCCTCCCGTGCCGACTCGCGGCACCGAATCACGTCGTAAGGGTTCCTAGTACATGACTGTCGAATCGGTCTTCCCACGCCTGGAGGCCCTCCTCCCGCACGTCCAGAAGCCGATCCAGTACGTCGGCGGCGAGCTGAACTCGACCGTCAAGGACTGGGACGCCTGCGACGTCCGCTGGGCGCTGATGTACCCCGACGCCTACGAGGTCGGGCTGCCCAACCAGGGCGTCATGATCCTCTACGAGGTGCTGAACGAGCGTGAGGGTGTGCTCGCCGAGCGCACCTACAGCGTCTGGCCGGACCTCGAGGCGCTGATGCGCGAGCACGATGTCCCGCAGTTCACCGTGGACGCCCACCGCCCGGTGAAGGCCTTCGACGTGTTCGGCCTGTCGTTCTCCACCGAGCTCGGCTACACGAACATGCTGACCGCGCTCGACCTGGCCGGCATCCCGCTGGAGGCCAAGGACCGCACCATCGACGACCCGATCGTCCTGGCCGGCGGCCACGCGGCCTTCAACCCGGAGCCGATCGCGGACTTCATCGACTGCGCCGTGGTCGGCGACGGCGAGCAGGCCGTCCTCGACATCACGGAGATCATCCGCGCCTGGAAGGCCGAGGGCCGCCCGGGCGGCCGGGACGAGCTGCTGCTGCGCCTGGCCCGCACCGGCGGGGTCTACGTCCCCAAGTTCTACGACGTGGAGTACCTGGCCGACGGCCGGATCGGCCGCGTCGTGCCGAACGCCCCCGGCGTGCCGTGGCGGGTGTCCAAGCACACCGTGATGGACCTCGACGAGTGGCCGTACCCGAAGCAGCCGCTGGTCCCGCTCGCCGAGACGGTGCACGAGCGGATGTCCGTGGAGATCTTCCGCGGCTGCACCCGCGGCTGCCGCTTCTGCCAGGCCGGCATGATCACGCGCCCCGTGCGGGAGCGAAGCATCACCGGCATCGGCGAGATGGTGGAGCGCGGGCTGAAGGCGACCGGCTTCGAGGAGGTCGGCCTGCTGTCGCTGTCCAGCGCCGACCACACCGAGATCGGCGACATCGCCAAGGGCCTGGCGGACCGCTACACCGAGGACAAGATCGGCCTGTCGCTGCCGTCCACCCGCGTCGACGCCTTCAACATCGACCTCGCCAACGAGCTGTCCCGCAACGGGCGCCGCTCGGGCCTCACCTTCGCCCCCGAGGGCGGCAGCGAGCGCATGCGCAAGGTCATCAACAAGATGGTGTCGGAGGAGGACCTGATCCGCACCGTCGCCACCGCGTACGGCAACGGCTGGCGCCAGGTGAAGCTGTACTTCATGTGCGGCCTGCCCACCGAGACCGACGAGGACGTGCTCCAGATCGGCGAGATGGCGAAGAACGTCATCCAGAAGGGCCGCGAGGTCACCGGCCAGAACGACATCCGCTGCACCGTCTCCATCGGCGGGTTCGTGCCCAAGCCGCACACCCCGTTCCAGTGGGCCCCGCAGCTGTCCGCCGAGGCCACCGACGCCCGTCTGGCCAAGCTGCGCGACTCCATCCGCGGCGACCGCAAGTACGGCAAGAACATCGGCTACCGCTACCACGACGGCAAGCCGGGCATCGTCGAGGGCCTGCTCTCCCGCGGCGACCGCCGGGTCGGCGCGATCATCCGCGAGGTCTACGAGGACGGCGGCCGCTTCGACGGCTGGCGCGAGTACTTCTCCTACGACCGCTGGATGGCCTGCGCCGAGAAGGGCCTGGCCGGCACCGGCGTCGACGTCGACTGGTACACCACCCGCGAGCGCACCTACGAGGAGGTGCTGCCCTGGGACCACCTGGACAGCGGCCTCGACAAGGACTGGCTCTGGGAGGACTGGCAGGACGCCCTGGAGGAGGTCGAGGTCGACGACTGCCGCTGGACCCCGTGCTTCGACTGCGGCGTGTGCCCGCAGATGGACACGGCCATACAAATCGGCCCGACGGGCAAGAAGATGCTGCCGCTGACGGTCGTCAACGCCACTGGCCAGCAGAAGTAGGCGGCGGCGTGGGTGACACGGCGAGCAAGCTGTGTGACTTACTTCACAGCCTCTCGGAGGATGAGCGGGAGCTCGTCCTGGGCGCGCTCGGCATGACGCGCGCCCCGGGCGGGCCTGGCGCTGCCGTCCGAGAGGCCCGGCAAGGCGGCCGGAGGACCCCTCTGCCCGCCGCCCGGAGTGCCCCGGGCATCGAGTCCTCGATCGAGTGGGTCTGAGACCTTGAGGCCACGCGTAGAGCCCTCCCCGAATCTCTCGGGGAGGGCTCCATGCTGCTCCTGGAACCCGTGCTGCTGTGGCGGGGTTCTTGGCAGGCCGCCTGATGGCTGTGTTTGACCCGGATCGGAGATCACCGCCCCACGGCCATCGGGGCTTCTACCGGCGGCTGGGCGCGGTGATGCCGCCCCGTTCGATGAGTGCGTTGAGCACGTTAAGAGCTGCCTTCTGGCGCTGGGTCTTCTTCGACCACACAGCGGGGCAGACAACGCCGAAGAACAGCAACGTCACCAAGATCAGACCCGGCGCTGCCGAGATGATGGCGATCGTGGTGTTGCCTTGGACGCCGGCGGCGATTGGGCCTATGCCGGTAGCGGCGGCGCTGGCCGGAGCCAGCCAGCGGGAGGCTGACCGGTGCGGCGACGGGCCCGCGACCTGGACGCTTCCGGTGGACACGGGACTCCCCGTACCCTCGTGCATGTAGTTCTCCGGATGTTCTAGATGGGGCTACGAGTGATGACGGCTTCCTGTTGGCGCAGGGAGCCGTCGCTCCATCAGGAGTGCGCGGCTCGGCCGACAGTGGCAACGATGCCAGACCTCTCTCAACCTGAAGTTCCGCAGAAAACATCGCGGTACTCCGGTAAGTTTGAATAGTCCCAGGCCAGTCGCCTGCGGGGCCAATTTGTTGTGACGTACGGCACAAGAATCAGGAGAGGGTTGTGGCGAATTTCACAGTGATGGCATGCCTCGCCGGCTCCCGCTGAGTGGGAGTGGCGCCTTGGTGTCCTTCGCGCGCCAGCTCCGCGAACTCCAGGAACGTTCTCAAGGGGCCGTTGACTCGGTAGTGGCGCTAGGCGCGTCCCGGACGGCTGTCTATGAGGCGCTACGGGGTTCTCGCCTACCGAGTGTCAAGAACCTTGACCTCATGGTCGAGGCTTGGGGCGATGGCGGCCCATCAGAGCGTCAGTTGTGGCGCCAGCGGCGACGCGCCGCTGAGGAGGAGCTAGCGGCGGAGGCCAGGCGTCGAGGCTCGGCGACGGCGGGTCGTACGCCCGAAGAGGAGGATTTCACGCGGAGGCTGCGTGAACTGTGGGCCAGGGCTGGTGGCCCGTCGACAGAGGGAGTGGCCCGCCACTGTGCTCTTAGCGCGCGGACGCTTGACTCCTATTTGGACGGGCGGACTATCCCGACGGAGGAGCGTCTCGGAGAGCTCTTCGACGGGTTGTCTGTGGTGTGCGGAGACGAAGCCACGTGGTTGCCCGCCGCCAGGGAAGCCTTCCTCGGGGAGGTGCTGTTCCGGGCGCGAACGGCGCGCAAAGAGGAGAAGGAGAGAGTTCGGGAGCTGGCGTCAGTCCTGCCATCAGGGCAGCCGGCTTTGGACTACGCCCGGGGCTTCGATGGCTTCGGTGTGGTGCCTGGTGTTCGTCTAGGGCAAAAGTTCAACAATCGTAGGACGCTCTCCCAATCGCATGTGCACCGTCCTCTACAGGCTGGGATCTGCGGTACGGCGAGATTCGGCGCCGAATCGATCGTGGTCAGTGGAGGATACGAGGGCGACCAGGATTTCGGCGATGTCATCATCTACACCGGACAGGGCGGGCGGGACCCGGAGACTGGGCGACAGGTTCGGGACCAGGAGCTGACTCGTGGCAACGCGGCGCTGGCGACGAGTGCGGCCAGCGGTACGCCGGTTCGGGTGGTTCGGATGGTTCAGATGGCTCGTCAGGCCAACCTCGGGTACCGGTACGACGGACTATTCCGGGTTGAGGACTACTGGACGGAACGATCTCGGGCAGGTTTCGGGGTCTGGCGGTTCCGGCTGGTTGCGCTTCCTCCGGCTGAACAAGCTGCGGTGGCCGTGCCAGTGTCGGTTTCTGCGACAGAAGGCGCTGCCCAACATGGGGAGACAGCAGACGTTCGGTCATCTGCGATGGTCCAGCGCGTCGTTCGGAGCAGCGCAGTTGCGAACTACGTGAAACAGATCCACGACTACACATGCCAGGTGTGCGGTGCCCGGCTGAATCTGCCGACTGGCGCATATGCGGAGGCAGCCCACATCACGCCCCTGGGACAGCCTCATAACGGTCCGGACGACTCTGCCAACATTCTGTGTCTCTGCGCTAATGATCACGTGCTCTTCGACTTCGGCATGCTGATCGTCAACGATGACCTGACAGTGGTGAATCGACTTGACAGTTCCGTGGTCGGCCGGCTTCGAGAGGCAGCGGGGCATGAAGTTGACCGGAGGCGCCTTGCGGAGCACAGGGTGCGGCACGGGCTGCCGTCGGATGGCGACCTGCGTTAGACGGCCCCTCGCCACCAACTGCGAGAAGACCGCCATGGTCATGCTGGCTGGGCCCTGGATCAGTCCTCCCCGATCCTGTCGGGGAGGACTCGTGTGCGCGGCACGCTTTTGGGTGATTACCGTGGCTGTCAGTTGCCCCCGATGAGTGACAGGTGCTCAGCGGCCGACTTGGACAGGCTCTCCAGGACGGCCCTGCCCTTCTCAGCTGTTCCGAGCGACGGGCGGCCGATGATGCCGTTCTCGGTGTAGCCGGCCATGCCCAGGGTGAGGAGGTGGGGGCGCTCCGGGGCGTCGTGGTCGTCCTGCTCGATGCCTTCGCGGATGAGGTGGGGAGCGCCGTAGAGGAGGAGCGACACCTCCAGCTCGCCGCCGTGCATGTCCTCGCCGCCGCTGCTCTCCAGGGCGGCGGCTTCGCGGGCCTGGTGCCAGTCCTCGCGGACCGGGAAGAGGGCGACGCGCGGGCCTTCGGTGTTGGCCTCCTGGACCACGTTGGAGAGGACGTAGTTCCCGCCGTGCCCGTTCACGATCAGCAGGCCGGGGACGCCGGACGCCTGGAGGGACTTCCAGATGTCGTTGATCACGGCGTAGAGCGTGGCGGCGCTGATGCTGACGGTGCCCGGCATGTGGGCGTGCTCGTGCGAGCAGGACAGCGTGATGGGTGGCAGGAGGAACAGGTCGTAGTCGGTGGCGATCCGCTGGGCGATCAGGCTGGCGACGACGGTGTCGGTGGTCAGGGGCAGGTGACCGCCGTGTTGCTCGAAGCTGCCGACCGGCAACACGGCGATCTTGGCGCCGCGCCGGCGTTCGTCTGCGGAGGTGGCGGCCGTGATCAGTGCGTCCATGGGCCCAGCCTCTCCCATCGGGTCCTCAGCGGTCGAGAGGGCTTCCGCTGCTCATCAGTGCCAAGCGGTGGGTGAGCGTGGCTACTTGGGGTACGGCGCTCCACCGCTGGAGGGCCTTTCCGGCGCCGGATAGTTCGGACATTGCGCGCGCCGATTCGGTGTCGACGGCGATGGACAGCGCGCGGTCGGCCGCGGCGGCCGCTTGCTCCGGCTCACCGGACACCGCGTAGGCCCGCGCCAGCCGGGAGAGGTAGACACCCTGGTCGTTGCGGTAGACCGGCGGCAGAACCCGGAGCTCCGCCTCCAACATGCCCACAGCCGTGCGCGGATCGCCGAGTTCGATCAGGAAGTTCGCACGCTGTATCTCGATGTACGTCGGGGTGCAGTACGCGAGATCAAGGGCGTCGTCGGCGTGCGAGTCGTCCGGCGCGGCGGCGATCTCGTGAGCCTCGTCGAACTTCGCCTGCGCGAAGCGCGGGTTGCCCATCATCGCGTGGCCCTGCGCCTCCTGCTGCGCCGCCAGCGCCCGGATCCGGTGAGTGGCCCCGACCGACCGTTGGGCCGCGCGGGCAAGGCTGACGGCTTTCGGTGCGTTCCGCTGGGCCGTGGCCTGATTGCTCTTTCGGAAGAGCACGTAGGCGGCCATCACGTCGTCGCCGGCCTCCTGCGCCCACTCCATGGCGCGGTCCGACCAGAACAGGGCCCGGTCGAAGTCCCCGAGATCCTGGTTCAGCCAGCCCAGGAACTCCGCGGTGCGCGCGCCGATCGTGAGCAGTTCGTCGCGGGCGCGGCCCCCGGCGATCTGCTGGAGGCGGTCGAGTAGCCGGACGTGCCTCGTCACCGGGTCGAGCGCGTGGCGGGAACCGAGCAGGTTCGCGGCTTTGTAGTGGCCGGGCAGCGCACCGCGCAGATGGCTGACGAAGAGCTCGGGGTCGATCGGTGCGTTGGGGCCCCGGCCGTCGGCGGACGGCTCCGGCTGGCGGCGGTGGGGCTGCCGGACCGGCGTCTCCAGCTCCCATGAACGAGAAGCCAGGCCGAGCATTCGGCCCGGGATGTGAAGGCCGTCGGCGATTCGCTCGATGAGATCGATCTTCTCGATCCTGCGCTTCCCGGACATGACCTCACCGACCCGGCTCGGTGTCATGTCACAGGCGCGGGCGATGAGTGACGGGTAGATCCCCGTCGTCTTGAGCAGCCGGAACACGGCGGCGAAGTCTCGCGCTCGACACGCAGCGATCATCTCCGGGTTGGACAGCAGGCCCGCTGGGAGCCGGTCCGGTACGCGAGCCTCCGTCACCACTGCCCCCGCTGTCGATCAGCAGCCGCTGCAAGCAAGTTGATTGTCTGTGAGTTTACCCACATTGGATAACCAGCTTGGGTACGAAGTCCGCACTCCTTCTCGGCAACCTGGTGCCAAGGCCGGAACATCCGGGTTCGGGCCGCCATTTGGGCATCGGGAGGCGGTGCACGTGACCAGCACGGGAGAACCCCGAGACGACTCCGAACCCTACAAGCCGGCTGACGGGATACCCGCGTTCGAGGCGCGACTCGCGCGGCACAGGCGGTCCGCGACGGTGGCCAGGAGCCACCTGCGTGACTTCCTCCGGAAGATCCCGGGCGGCACGGCCCTCATGGGCGACGGCCAACTGGTGCTCGGCGAACTGGTGGCCAACGCGGTGGTGCACGCGCGGGTTTCGCCGGGGCGCGAGATCGCCGTCCGGTTCGAGATGGCGGGTGACCGGTTGCGGATCGAGGTGCACGACGCGAGCGGCGAGAAGCCCGCGATCCGGTGCGTCGCCGACCTGAACGACGTCTCGGGACGCGGGCTGCACCTGGTGGAGACCTTGTCGCTGGAATGGGGCTTCGAACCCCGGCCAGGAGGCATCGGAAAGATCGTTTGGGCCCTGGTGGGCCCGGAAGGCGGTGGGGAATGAGCAGGCGGTCGTCCGGGCCGGCGTCGCGGTGCTTCTACTGCGGCGCGGGGCTGAAAAAGGCGCTGACCCGGAGCATCGTGGTGAACGGGCAAACGGTCGGCGTCCACCAATGGCACCCGCGTCGGCCGGGGGAGGTGTCGGGGAAGTGATGCCGACCGGATCCCCCGATGCGTCGGGGACGGTCTCCCCGTACCCCTTCCCGGTGATCCTGGAAGTTCGCGGTGTTGCGGAGCCCGAGCAGTTCGGCAAGCTGCCGGAGGCGATGGCCGCGCTCCTGACCGCGGTCGGCACGCTTCCGCTTTGCCCGGACCAGCAGGCCTACTTCGCCGAGCTGTTCGGGCCGTCGGAGGTTCAGTCGATCGGGCGTCGGCTCGCGACGCACGGAGAGGTGCGGGCCCTGGCCTTCCTCGGCCTGACCCCGACCGTGGTCCGCCTGTACTCCGCCGGCCCGGAGGTGTCCCAGTGATCCGGAACCTGCGGACCCGGTGGGACCGGCTCTCGACCTGGTGGCTGCTGGACGGCCAGTTCTCCTGGCCGGTGCGGGCCGTCTCGCCGAGCCGGCGGGCCGCGCACCGCGACGCGATGGCGTGGTACGCGGAGCCTGACTTCACCGAAGAGCAGCGGTTGCTGCTCATGCGGCAGATCTGGCGGGAGAAGACCGGCGTTGACGACCCGCTGCTCGACCTGACCGAGGCGGAACTGTTCCGGCGGATCTTCGGCTGCGAGGAGCCGGCTCGGGACCGCACCTGACCTGATCAGGGACAACTGAAGACGTGCCGGACCACCCCGGAACCTTGGCGGGAGAGGGGTGGTCCGGTGGGTCGGAACCCGATGCCGATGGTATCGGGCTCCTCGGCATGCCAGCGCATGGATAGCCGGTTCGGTTCTTGACCAGGGGAGTTGAAGAACAGTTGGACGGGGACGACGACTTCGGTGCGGAGTTGGCGGCAAGCCTCGACCCGGACTCATGGGTGTGGCTGCCGGGGGTGGACTACGCCGCCGGCTGGAGGGTCGCGCGGCAGACGGCGGACGAGGTGAACACCCTGCTGGCAGCATGCGGCGTGGATCGGTCGCACTTGCGGGCGGTCGCCGATACCGATGCTCAGGGCGGAGCGCTGGTCCGCCTTGAGGGCGTCCTGGAGGGATGGATGAGCCTCAAGGAACTCCTTTGCCTGGCGGCCAACGTCCGTGGCGAACTGGCATGACAGGGCCAATTTGGGGACCCGCCTGCACCGGCCTTTCAGTCCCGACCGGGGTCCAACGATGAGGGGCGGAAGGCAGGTTGTTCTACTCCCTCTTTGCAAGGACAGGCGTTCGACACTCCGCTCCGCCTGCGGCTCCGCTACCCTGCCGATTCCCCGAGCGCCTCGCCACCGGCGCCCGCGATTCACCGCCACGCACCGCTCGTTCTGGCATACCGGTGGCACGGAGACGCCCGTCTGCCAGCCTGCCGAAGCACCCTACGACGGCGGGCGAGGCCTGTTGCATCCTCAGCGGCAGGTAAGACAGTTTGGGAAGATCACCAACATCACCCGGACAGCTGCACTAGGATTCCAACCGAGGCCACAGGCAGATCCGGCCAGGACAGCGGAGAAATCGATGAGTGATGAACCCAAGGAAGGTCCAGTCGAGCCACTGGACCGCCGCTCGCTCCGATTCACGAGCCTACAGGTTGGCAACTGGAGAAACTACACACGTTTCACCGTGAAGCTCCAGCAGCGTGTATTTCTCGTGGGCCCAAATGCGGCTGGCAAATCCAATTTCCTAGACTGCTTCCGATTCCTTCACGACATCGTGTCAGTTGGCGGCGGATTCGAGGCGGCAATCGCCAAGCGCGGCGGTGTCAGCATGATTAGATCATTCGCCGCCCGCCGCTACCCGTCGGTGTCGATTCGAGTTACACTCGGCAATGACAACATTCCAAATGAGTGGCTTTATGAGCTGACATTCAAGCAGGACAATCAACGGCGACCCATGATCGAGTCCGAGCGGGTTGAGTATCGGGGAAAGGAAATCCTGAATCGCCCAGACTCGGGTGATGAGATCGACTCGGAGCGCCTTCGGCAAACGCACCTGGAACAGGTTAACGTCAATCGCGAGTTCAGGCCAGTAGCCGACTTTCTTGCAAGCCTGCGATACATGCACATCGTCCCACAGTTGGTGCGAGAGCCAGATAGGTCCGTCGGAAAGCGAAATGATCCCTACGGTGGGGATTTCCTGGAACAGATCGCGCGCACCCCAAAGAAAACACGTGATGCCCGCCTTCGGAGAATTGTTGATGCGCTGAAGGTTGCGGTTCCACAACTGAAGGAATTGGAACTTCAGGCAGATATTCGCGGAGTTCCACACCTCCGCGGGAAGTATCAGCATTGGCGACCGAACGGCGCCTGGCAGACGGAAGATCACTTTTCCGACGGAACGCTTCGCCTCCTGGGGCTACTATGGGCCGTCTCTGAATCCAGCGGCCCGCTACTGCTTGAGGAGCCAGAACTTTCACTGCATCCCGAGGTAGTTAGCTATATCCCTCAGATGTTCTCGCGTGTGCAGCGGAAATCCGGTCGCCAGATTCTCATTAGCTCACATTCGCCAGAAATTCTTAATGACCCGGGAGTGGCAAGCGACGAAGTCCTCGCACTACTCCCGGAATCAGAAGGAACCTCAGTCGTTCCGCTGATCGAGCGCCCAGATCTCCAAGCGCTCAGAGATGCGGGCGTCCCGCTGGGCGACGTCCTGCGAGGCTTGACAGCGCCTGCCGAAGCTGGCCAGCTCAGCTTCTTTGTGGGGTAAGCGTGATCCCAATCACGGCCGTCGTTGAAGGCCTGTCTGATGAGGGAGCCGTTTTCTCCATCCTGCGAGAATGCGGCTTCACGCCCTCCATGTTCCAAGGCAAACGAGGTCGAGCCGAGGTTTTGAAAAAGCTCGCCGCCTACAATCAGGCTGCCCGCCTTTCTCCCTGGTTTGTCCTTGTTGATCTGGACTCGGATGGCTGCGCCGTTGCAAGCACAAAGCAGTGGCTTCCCAACCCTTCCGAGTTTATGATTTTTCGCGTGGCGGTCACCGAACTTGAGGCCTGGCTACTGGCCGACAGGCAGGCTATATCGTCATTCCTTGGCGTTGCAGAATCTACCATCCCCAGGAATCCGGATAGCTTGAACGACCCCAAGCAGGAAATAATCAATCGTGCCCGAAAGTCTCGAAAGCGGGACATTCGGGAAGGATTGGTTCCGCGCCCCAATAGCGGAACTTCCATTGGCCCCACATACGTGTCCGATATTCGAGAATTTGGCCGCACGATGTGGCGACCTCGGATCGCGGCAGAGGAATCGCCAAGCCTGGCCCGTTGCCTCTTGCGCTTGGATGAATTCCGCCAGAGGTTGCAGGATTAGCGCAGGGCGGCGGAGCGGTTTTGGCCGGTGTCCTGCCTGGTTTGGGGTCGAGCATGATCGGGGGGCCGTAAGCTGTTGCGACTCGGTCAGGGCTTTTGGGCCTGACCGCAATTTGGCCGAGTGGCCCCCCGTTCTTGCTCGACTCGGGTCCCGAGCCTGGGAGGTGGGTAAAACCGTGGAGCCGCCCGACCCCAGCCACGACGGGCTCTAACCTCGGCTACCCTCCCGGCCGCACGTTCGACGTGCGCGGCCGGCCGCCGCCGGAGTGGGGCGCAAGACAGGAGCGACGGCGAGCGGCTGGGCCGCGCGCTGGCGCGCTGTGCGCGCCCCTTGAGTAAGTGAAGAAGAGTTGCGACAGCCCCTGCGCCCGGTGCGGACGTGGGGGCTGGGGCTTGTTCGGGGTGGTTAGCGGGAGGCCTTGGCGCGCTTCGGCTTGTGGGCGTCGATGGCGTAGGTGAGGGCGGTGCTTTCGGCGCCGAGGCGGGTCTCTTCGAGGATGAGGGGCAGGCCGGTGGCCTGGTCGCAGGTGATGCGGTGGGCGACCAGGAGGACGGCAGCCTCGGAGAGGTGGAGAGCCTCTCGCTCGTCGGGCTGGGGGACTCGGGCGGTGACTCGCTCGCGCCAGGTGAGGTCGTGGCCGGCGGTGGCGAGGGTCGCGTAGGCCTCGGCTGGGGTGGCGGTGGGGTGTTGGGCGAGCGGGGTGGCCTCGATGCGTTCCATGGGGAGCAGGAGGCGGTGGAGGGCGCGGCCGTCGCCGGTGGGGGCGGTGAGGAGGCGGTCGCAGCCGAGCATCAGCTCGTCCTGCTCCATCTCCAGCAGCGGCGCGGTGATGGCGTCGGTGCGGGTGCGGTAGACCGTGGGTTCTTCGGCGCGGTCGAACCAGGCGTCGATGGGCGTTGAGAAGGTGTCGCCCTGGGCGGCGATGGTCCGATCGAGACTGGCACTCGGGCCGTGGACGGCGGCGCGGACGAAGGTGCCGCGGCCTTGCTTCACGTCCAACTGGCCCTCGCCGCGGAGGGCGGCGACGGCGAGCCTGACGGTTGGTCGGGAGACGCCGTAGGTTTTGGCGAGGTCGGTCTCGGTGGGCAGCTGGGTCCCGGGGGGCCACTCGCCGTTGGCGATCGACTGTCGCATCGCAGCTGCGACCTGCTTGTGCAGCGCCTCGTTCCGAATGATCGCCATGGTGTTGACCCCTTGGTGCGGGCGCCGGGGGAGGGGCCCGCTTCGCGTGTGCCGTGTCGTTTTCGAGGGTTCGTTTGTCGTCGTTTGCCCTGGTCGGGCGGCGTCTCTATGTCTGTCGTCAGTTGCTAGCCGTTAAACGTAAGCATGAATTGCTTGCGTCGGAGCGTCAAGGAGGAGCATCATCGAGGCGCCAAAGGTAAGTACGTTTGACGACTAACGTCATGCGGCCTTGGTGTCAGAGGAGTGTGCGCTCATGCAGTCCATTCCCGTTGATGGAACCCGGCTCGGCACGATGACCTGCATCGTTGCCCCCGAGGCGCGGGTGGCGAACCGTGAGACCGGGGAGTTGAGGAAGGACCGGGATGGCCAGACCGTCTACACGGTCGGTGTCGCGGTTCGGCAGGACGGCCGGCGGGCCTCGATCATCGAGATCAGCGTGTCTGGTGAGCCGGTCGGCGTGGTCGAGGGCGTGCGGGTGCACGTCACCGGCTTGACCGCCTTCTCGTGGGCGATGGGGGACCGACACGGCCTGTCCTTCCGGGCCGAAGCCATCTCGCCCGTTCCGGCTGTTGCTCCGGCGGCCTCGCGTAAGGGCGGCGACGCCTGATGAGCAGCGCGACGCGGGTTAGGCTGCGCGGCCTGCTGAGGGAGCTTGGGGACCTGGCGGAAGAGGTCGACCCGTTCGGTCGGGACGACGAGGGGGCCCAGCTCTTCGACCACATCGCCGCCGTCGCCACCAAGACCGTGGGTCAGGCCCGCGACCTGGAGGTCGAGGCGCAGAACGCGGTGCTGGAGAACGGGGGACGGCCGTGATCGTCCTTCAGTTGCTCTGGGTCGCGATGCTGGCGACGGTGCTCATCGGGCTCAGCATCGCCCCGTCGGTGCGGCGCAACTACCCCTATCTCTGGTGGTGCCTGTTCGGCTACCCGGTGAGTGCCGTGCGGGTGCGGGTGACGTGGCGGCGGCTGACCACGAACCTCGGCCTCGCCGTGGCGAAACGTCCCGGGCGTGCGCTGATCGGGGACACGGTCGTCCGCGGTGATCCGCTGCGGCCGGCCCCGCCCCGCCTGGGCGTACCGAAGCTGCGGCACGGCGGCCTGGACGTGGTGGTGCGGCTCCATCCCGGGCAGGTGCCCGAACACTTCACTGTCGCTGTGGAAGCCTTCGCGCACGCGTGGCGGGTCCACTCGGTTCGGTTGCTGTCCGAAGAACGCGGATTCGTCACCCTGTCCGCTCTGGCCTGGGACCCGCTCCGTGCGCCGGTGCTGCCGTACCGGCTGAAGGAGCGGCTGCTGCGGGCGGTGGTCGGCCTGCTGGAGGACGGCCGGGCCTGGACGATCGACCTGCGACGGGTGCCGCACTGGCTGATCGTCGGTGCGACCCGTTCCGGGAAGTCCACTCTCATCGCCGCGCTGGTGAAGGAACTCGCCCCGCAACGCGTCGCTCTGTTCGGCATCGACCTCAAGGGCGGCATGGAGCTGTCCCTGTTCGAGGACCGGCTGTCGGCGCTGGCGGCCACCCGGGCCGAAGCCGCACACCTGCTCACGGAGTTGGTCGCGGAGGCCGAAGCGCGGATGCAGCTGTGCCGCTCGGTCGGGGCCCGGTCGATCTGGGACCTCCCGGCGAAGCTCCGCAAGATGCCCGTCGTGCTCATCGTGGACGAGGTCGCGGAGCTGTACCTGGCGGCGACCAGGGAGGACAAGGCGGAGGTGGGGGAGATCTCCACCAACCTGCTCAGGCTTGCCCAGCTCGGCGCGGCCCTGGGTGTCCACCTGGTGATCGCGGGGCAACGGGTCGGCTCGGACCTCGGGCCTGGGGTGACCGCCCTGCGAGCGCAGTTGGCCGGTCGGGTCTGCCACCGGGTGAACGATGCCGGGACGGCGGAGATGGCGCTCGGCGACCTCGACAAGGACGCCTTGGTCGCAGCTCAGCAGATCACTGTTGCCGAGCAGGGCGTCGCCATCGCGGCGGACGCCGACGGCCGATGGGCTCGGGCCCGGTCCGTCCACGTCACCCCTGAACAGGCGCGTCGCGCTGCCAGGAAGTACGCCCGGCTGGCGCCGGCCTGGCCCGGCCTTCACGTGCCGGACGAGTCGAGCGAAGGGGTCTACCTCTGATGGGCGCCGCCCTCATCCTGACCGCCGTCCTGGCCCTCGTCACCTTCCTCCTGGTCCGCTCCGGCGAACTCAAGGTCTGGCACGTCGTCCTGACCGGCGTCCTCGGTGTCTACCTCGACCGCATCGGATGGGCCGACCCCGTCGTCTACGCCGTGACCTGGATCGTGCAAGGGCTCACCCACACCACCTGAGAGGCGTGATCACCGTGCCAACCCGACCAACCACCCGGCCCGCCCACCCAAACGCCACCCCCGGCCGCGCCACCGCCTGCCTGGCCCGGCCGGGGCCCGGCGAACCCTGGCCCTGGAGACACCCACCATGACCGCCGGCACCAACCCGTACACCGACCCCGCCGCACGCCGCGCCTTCCTCGACCGGGAGGCGCGGCTGCGCCAACTGCCGCCGGTGGAGCGTGACTTCGTCCGCATCGGCGAGCTGCCGGACCTGAACCGTTGGCTGGAGCAGATCCGCGCCACCGGTGGCTGCGCCGAACCGGTGTACCTCTCCGGGCACACCACAACCCTCGACGCGGAGACCGGTGAAGTGCTCCGGCACTTCACGACCGCCACCGAACCCGGCGGCCGGCTCGCTGTCCGCTGCCGCAACCGCCGGGCCTCCCGCTGCGCACCCTGCTCCCGTGAGCACAGCGGCGACACCTTCCACCTGGTCCGCTCCGGCCTCATCGGCGGCAAAGGCGTCCCGGAGGCGGTGCGGACGCACCCGCGGTTGTTCGTCACCCTGACCGCCCCCTCCTTCGGCCCGGTCCACCGAGCGGGTGCTTGCCACCCTGCCCGCCGCCGGCGCTGCGAATACGGCGGCCGGCACGGCTGCGGCCGAACCCACCCGGACGCTGACCCGCTCGTCGGGCAGCCGCTCTGTGCGGACTGCTACGACTACCCCGGCCACATCCTCTGGAACGCCATGGCCCCGGTGCTGTGGAAGGCCTTCCGCGACAACCTCCACCACCACCTCGCCGCCCGGGCGGGCGTCGGCCGGTCAGAGATACGCACCCTGGTCCGGGTCTCTGCGGCCAAGGTCGCCGAGTACCAGAAGCGCGGTGCCGTCCACTTCCACGCCGTCGTCAGACTCGACGGTCCCGATGGCCCTACTGCCCCGCCTCCTGCCTGGGCGACGGGGGAGCTTCTCCTGGGTACCGTCCGCTCGGCGGCTGCCGCCGTGGCGCTCCCGTGCCCCGACTCGGCGGCCTACTGCGGCGGACGGCTCGGCTTCGGCACTCAGCTGGACGCGCACCGGCTCACAAACGGGGACGGTGGACGCATCACGGACGACGCCGTAGCCGCCTACGTAGCCAAGTACACGAGCAAGAGCGTGGAAGCTGCGGGCGCTGTCGACCGCCGCATCGATTCCCTGGCGGAGATACAGGCACTGTGGGTCAGCCCGCACGTCCGCGCGCTCATCGCCACCGCCTGGCGCCTCGGCGGCATGCCCGAACTGCAACACCTGCGCCTTCGCGCCTGGGCCCACATGCTCGGCTTCCGGGGGCACTGCCTCACCAAGACGCGGGCCTACTCCACTACATATGGGGAGCTCAGGGCCGCTCGTGCGGAACACGCCCAGGGCCTGTACAGCGGCTGGGACAGCGAGACGGTGACCGAAGGCGCCTGGCGCTTCGTCGGGGCCAGGCATTCCCCGGCCGAAGTGCTGATCGCGGCCGGCATCGCCGAAGACCTCGCCACCAACAGGGAAATCGCCCGTGAAGAGGCGAAGGTGGCGGATCGAGACCGGGGGAGAGCGTGACAACCCAGCGCGCTGCTCTCCGACCGTCGGCCGAGCCTCGGGCGGCAGGGCCGGTCCCGTTACGGCAGAAGGTGCTCCTGGCCCCGATCATCGAGAGTGAGATCGTCATCGTGGACGACGAGGGCCACGAAGAGCCGTACGACCCCGCCAAGCACTGAGTGATGACAGCCCCCGGCCTTGATGACCGGGGGCTTCCGCATGGTCGGCCGCTCGTCAGAGCTTGCTCGCGAAGTCGTCCTCCTTCACGATCAGCCGGTCGCGGTAGTCCTTGGGGATCAGCAGCCGCAGTTTGATCGCGGGAGCCCGCTGACCCTGGACCTTGGTCCGGGTGACCTCGCAGCGGACGCCCACCCTCAGGAGGTCCGCCGCCATGGCCTCGGTACCGCCGTCCTCCCACTGCTGCCGGAACGTCTTCCCGTTGGCCACGTTCACCCACCGGTCCTCGGTGGTCTCGGGGTCGATCTCCCCGAGTTCGGTGATCAGCTTGTCCAGCGTCTCCTCCGCCTGCTCGCGCGTGAACCTGGTCTTGGCGTACCGGCCGCCGGGCTCCAGTTCCTTCATGTAGTAGGAGATGGACTCCTCAAGCTGCGCCACATGGGCGCGTGCCTCTGCACCTCGTGCGTACTCGCGCACCTGCACGGGCTCATCGCCGAGGACCGACAGCACGTCGAGGACGAGCTTGGCGTTGATCGCGTCGGGGTTGGTGGCGCCCAGGCCTCCGCCCTTGCAGCCCTGGCACCGCAGGTACTCGTACACCCGGTCCTTGACGCGGTTCCGCTGTTCCAGCATGTTCGTCTTGCAGTCGACGCAGACGAAGACCCCGAGGAACTTCGTGGCTCCGCCGGGCCGGCGCTGGGGCTGGTTCTTGCTGCGCTTGTCGAGATCCGCTTGGAGCTCGTGGAACTCATCGTCGGCGAAGACGGCCTCCGCGACCCGGATGGGCTTCCCGGCCTTGTCCAGGACGAGCTTGGACCGGCGGGCGCTGCCCTTCTTCTCCTCTTCTACCCGGTAGCCCATCAAGGCGGGGTTGCGGAGCTGCCGTAGGAGGGTCGTGGCCGTGAGGCCGTCGCTGGCGAGACCCGCGCGCTTGAGTAGCTTGACCATGCGGGTAGCGGAGACGCCTCGACGGGCCATGCGTCGGCACCAGTGCAGGGCCTTGTGCGCGTCGGCCTCGATGACGAGGACGACGTTGCCGTTCTCGTCCTCGGCGGTCGTGTATCCGAAGGCGGGCTTGCCGACCAGCCAGGCGGACTGGGTCTTGGCGTAGTCCCAGAGGCTCGCGACCCGGGTGCTCGTGTTGGTGGCCTCGATCTCCGCGATGCCGCCGATCAGCGTCACCAGGATCTTGCCGACGACCGTGGTCAGGTCGATCGAGTCGTGCTTGGAGACCAGGTTCTTCCCGTACTTCAACGCCCAGTCGATCATCGTGTTCAGGTCGGAGAGCCGGCGGATGAACCGGTCGAGCTTCCAGAACAGCAGCACGTCGAACTCGGGCGACCGGTTGTTCAGCCAGTCGCCCAGCTGCTTCCGCTTCCACGGGGGCACCTTGGTCGCGGACACGTTCAGGTCGCTGGCGACGCCGACCACCCGGCACCCCCGGTTCAGGGCTTCGCGGCGGAGGTCGAGCTCCTGGCGGACGGGGGAGGTGGTGTCTTCCGTCAGCACGGACAGCCGGACCGAGAGGAGTGCCCGGGGCGCGTCCGCCGGAAGGGCGGCCTCGGCTCTCATCAGGTCCGCCAGCAGCGCCAGATCCGCAGCGGTCCACTCGGCCTCTACCGTGTACGCCTTCTGCTGCGCGGCGCGTGTCGTACGGGTGCGCTTCGCCATGTCGGTGACCCCCTCGACGGTTTTGGGACTGCCTCTATCTAGCCCCAGATGGACACCCAGATCCAGATCGGCCCCACCGGCGAGAAGATGCTCCCCCTGACGGTCGTCAACAAGTAGTCGTACAGCCTCGGCGCCCCGTGCTGGATGTATCCAGCACGGGGCGCTACTGTCTATCTGGGTACCCTGATTGAGTATAGAATTTAAACATGGTCCAGTGTAGATAAGGGGAGGTGTAGAGTATGGCCAAGACGATGATCGACATCGATGAAGAAGCGCTGGCCCTGGCTGCCGAGGTGCTCGGAACCACGACGAAGAAGGACACCGTCAACGCTGCGCTGGCGGAGATAGGGGCGCGGCGCCGCAGGGAGCTCGCGCTGCAGGAACTCGCGCGGCTCGCTGAGGACGGTGCGTTCGACAAGGTGCTGGAGCCCGGGTTCAAGGACGAGGTCCGGCGCGGAAAGCAGGGTGGGGCTGAATGGGAGCTCGGGAAGGCTTCCTGATCGACACCTCGGCAGCGGCGCGGCTGATCGCGAAACCGGCGACGCTGTCACTCTGGGGCGAGGCCCTGGCCTCCGGGAAGATCGGCATGTGCGCTCCGACTGAGGGCGAGCTGCTGTACTCGGCTCGGTCGGCCGCCGAAATGCGGGCCATGCGGGCGCAGTTCGAGCGGTTGTACACCTGGTGGGTCGTGCCTGATGACGTCTGGCAGCGGATTCCGGCGCTCCAGCTTCGGCTCGCCGAATCGGGCAGCCATCGGTCCGCGGGTGTGGTCGACCTTGTGGTCGCCGTCACGGCGATGCACCACGGACTGACCGTGCTGCACTACGACCGGGACTTCGAGACCATCGCCAAGCACGCCGACCTCAAGGCCAGGTGGCTGGCCGAGCCCGGATCGCTGGACTGAGGAGCGGCTCTGACCAGGGGCGGAGCGAGGGGGGTGGCGGGGCGCGTACCCTTTGAGGTGACAGAGTCCGGACAGTGGCGGGAAGACGCCACGCCGGACGGGGACAACTGACTAAGGACTGAGCGACCCTGGCACGCCGTACGCCCGACGGTCCGCCGCCCGCGCCGACGGTGCAGCGGATTCGTCTCCGCTACACCAAGCGCGGCCGGCTCCGCTTCACCAGCCACCGCGACTTCCAGCGCGCCTTCGAGCGCGCCCTGCGCCGGTCCGCCGTTCCGATGGCCTATTCGGCCGGCTTCACCCCGCACCCGAAGGTCTCCTACGCGAACGCGGCCCCGACCGGGGTGGCGAGCGAGGCGGAGTACCTGGAGATCGGCCTGGCCGCTGTCCGCGACCCCGAGCAGCTGCGGGCGCAGCTGGACGAGTCGCTGCCGACCGGCCTGGACGTGATCGACGCGGTCGAGGTGCGGACGCCGAACTTCGTGGAGCGCCTGGAGGCCTCCGAGTGGCTGCTCCGGCTGGACGGTGTCGAGCCCGACGCGGCCGCCGACGCGGTCGCGCGCTTCCTCGCCGCCGAGCGGGTCGAGGTCGAGCGCCGCACCAAGAACGGCCTGCGGGTCTTCGACGCGCGGGGCGCGGTGGCGGCGCTGGAAGCCGTCCCGGCCCAGGTCGAGGCCGGTGCGGACGCCGGGGCCGGAACCGACCGCGATGTTCGGACCGGCCGTCCCTGTGCGATACTGCGCCTGGTAGTACGACACGCCACACCAGCCGTACGACCCGACGACGTATTGTCCGGTCTCCGTGTGACGGCCGACCTGGCGCCGCCGGTCCCCGCAGAGGTGACCAGGCTGGCGCAGGGGCCGCTCGACGAGGAGTCCGGCACGGTGACCGACCCGCTGGCGCTCGACCGCGCAGCGGCCCCGGTCGGCTCGGAGCCGGCAGCAGGGCCGCACGCTACCGCGTCCGCCTAGCGGGGGGAGGCCGGGCCCAGTGCCTCACTGGGCCCGACGGTCCTCCAGGGTTCCCGCGGCTCCCCAGGGGAGCGAGCGTCGTCGCAGCGCAGGCCTGCCAACCGGGGCCTGCCGACCAGGAAGGTCGGCCGGTCCGGGACCCCGTCCGGGAGCCACCCGGGGTTGGGGGACGGCGCAGCTTGGGAAAACCTCAGAAGACTGGTCAGACCAGAAGACTTTCGACACCCCGCCGTGTGCGGGGCGCCGAGCGAGACTACGAGCCCCTGTGCGGCCTCGCGTCCGCGCGGCGGCACCGTTCCAAGGGTCCGGTCCAGGCATCGTCGTGATGCCGACCGCCCAGCGGTGCCGTGCCGTGCCCGGATGCGGAGCCCGGGGGCCTGACGGGAGATCCACCCGCATGCTCGATAACACCGATCCGCAGCAGACTGCGGCCACGGAACAGAACGAAACCGCCGCGACCGATGGTGAGGGCGCGTCCGCCGCGCCGCCGCGCCGTCGCCGCCGCGCGGTGTCCCGCCCGGCGGGTACCCCGCAGGGTGCGGCCGCCGACGCGGCCGAGACGGTCGTGCCAGCCGAGGCCCCCGCGGCCGCCCCGGCTCCGGCCGTGGAGCCGACGGCCGAGCCGGCCGCCGAGAAGCCCGTCCGGGCCCGCCGTACCCGCAAGCGCGCCGAGGCCCCGGCCGGGGCGCCGGAGGCCACCCCGATCGTGGTGACCGCGCCGGAGGCCGTCGAGGCCCCGGTGGCCGAGGTCCCCGTGAAGGCCGCGAAGGCCTCGAAGACCACCAGGGCCGCCAAGGCCGCGAAGGCGGAGACCGCCGAGCCGACGGCCGAGCCGGCCGCCGAGAAGCCCGTCCGGGCCCGCCGTACCCGCAAGCGCGCCGAGGCGCCCGCCGGTGCCCCCGTGGCCGAGGCCGCGGCCCCCGTCGTCGAGGCGCCGGCCGTCGAGACCCCCGCCGTGGAGGCCCCCGCCGCCGAGCCGGTGGCCGAGGAGGCCCCGGCCGCTCCGGCCCGCCGCCCCCGCCGCCGTCGCGTGGTCGAGGCCGCGCCGGTCGTCGAGGCCCCGGTGGCGGAGCCCGCCGCCGAGGAGCCGCAGGCCGAGGAGCCCGCCGTCGTGGACGAGCCCGAGGAGGAGGCCGCCGAGGCCCCCGCCGCCGCGCCGGCCGCCCGGCCCGCCGCTGCTGCCCCGGCCGCCGAGGCCGAGCCGCCCCACCGGGTGCGCCGCCGTGCGGTCCGCCCGGCCACCGCCGTCTTCCAGGCGCCGGTGTTCCAGGAGCCCGCCTCCTTCGTCGCGCCGTCCGCTCAGGCGGCACCGGCCGCGCCGTCCGCTCAGGCGGCACCGGCCGCGCCGTCCGCTCCGGCGGCGCAGGCCGCTCCGCAGCAGCCCGCCGCCGCCCCGGCGAAGGCCGAGGCTCCGGCCGCGGCCCCGGTGCAGGCCGGGCGCGAGGAGGAGGACGACGAGTTCGAGTACAGCGGTGTCGGCCGTCGCCGCCGGGTCCGCACCCGGGTCGAGCCGACCCGTCGCAAGTCGGGCGCCCAGGCTCCGGTGAAGGCCGCCGCGAAGGCCGCCAAGGCCGCGGCGAAGGCGCCGGTCGCGGCACCCGTCGTCGAGGTCCCGGTCGTCGAGGCGCCCGCCGTCGAGGCCCCCGCCGCCGGTCCGGAGACCGAGGACGAGTGGGAGGACGGCCGTCCGTCGCGCCGTCGCCGCCGGGGCGGTCGCCGCCGTCGCCGCGGTGAGGCCGAGGAGTTCGAGGCCGCCGAGGCCGTCGAGACCGAGCAGTCCGTCGAGGAGTCGGCCGAGGCCGTCGCCGAGGAGGAGGGCGAGGAGGACGACGACCTGGCCGCCGGCCTGTCCTCGTCGCGCCGTCGCCGTCGCCGTCGCCGCCGCAGCGGTGAGGCCGGCGCCGTCGAGACCGCCGAGACCACCGAGGACGGCGTCCGTACGGTGGTGAAGGTGCGCGAGCCGCGCCGCCGTTCCACCGAGCCGTCGTTCGACCCGGACGAGGTGCAGTCCATCAAGGGCTCGACCCGTCTGGAGGCCAAGAAGCAGCGCCGCCGCGAGGGCCGCGAGCTGGGCCGCCGCCGGGTGCCGATCATCACCGAGGCCGAGTTCCTGGCCCGCCGCGAGTCGGTCGAGCGCGTCATGGTGGTGCGCCAGAGCGGCCAGCGGACCCAGATCGGCGTCCTCGAGGACGGCGTGCTGGTCGAGCACTACGTCAACAAGGAGCAGGCCACCTCGTACGTCGGCAACGTCTACCTGGGCAAGGTCCAGAACGTGCTGCCGTCGATGGAGGCCGCCTTCGTCGACATCGGCAAGGGCCGCAACGCGGTGCTGTACGCCGGCGAGGTCAACTTCGGCGCGCTGGGCCACGGCGGCCCGCGCCGGATCGAGTCGGTGCTGAAGTCCGGCCAGTCCGTGCTGGTGCAGGTCTCCAAGGACCCGATCGGCCACAAGGGCGCCCGCCTGACCAGCCAGATCTCGCTGCCCGGCCGCTACCTGGTGTACGTGCCCGAGGGCTCGATGACCGGCATCTCGCGCAAGCTCCCGGAGAACGAGCGCGCCCGGCTGAAGCAGATCCTCAAGAAGATCGTCCCGGACGACGCGGGCGTCATCGTGCGCACCGCCGCCGAGGGCGCCTCCGAGGAGGAGCTGACCCGCGACGTCCAGCGCCTCCAGCAGCAGTGGGAGGACATCCAGAAGAAGGCCGCGACCGGCAACGCCCCGGCGCTGCTGTACGGCGAGCCGGACATGACCGTCCGGGTCGTCCGCGACATCTTCAACGAGGACTTCACCAAGGTCATCGTCTCCGGCGACGAGGCGTGGAAGACCATCCACGAGTACGTCTCCAACGTGGCCCCGGACCTCGCCGAGCGGCTCCAGCGGTGGACCTCCGAGGTGGACGTGTTCGCCACCTACCGGATCGACGAGCAGCTGATGAAGGCGCTGGACCGCAAGGTCTGGCTGCCCAGCGGCGGTTCGCTGGTGATCGACCGCACCGAGGCGATGGTCGTCATCGACGTCAACACCGGGAAGTTCGTCGGCCAGGGCGGCAACCTGGAGGAGACGGTCACCCGGAACAACATCGAGGCGGCCGAGGAGATCGTGCGCCAGCTGCGGCTGCGCGACCTCGGCGGCATCATCGTGATCGACTTCATCGACATGGTGCTGGAGTCCAACCGCGACCTGGTGCTGCGCCGCCTGCTGGAGTGCCTGGGCCGGGACCGGACCAAGCACCAGGTGGCCGAGGTCACCTCGCTGGGCCTGGTCCAGATGACCCGCAAGCGGGTCGGCCAGGGCCTGCTGGAGTCCTTCTCCGAGCCGTGCGTGCACTGCAACGGCCGCGGCGTGATCGTCCACATGGAGCAGCCGAGCGCCCACGTCCACGCCCCCGTGGTGGCGGGCGAGGCCGGTGCGGGCAGCGGCAAGCGCCGTCGCCGGGGCAAGGGCGGCGCGGGCCACGAGGAGCCGCAGGCCGTCGAGGCCGCGGTGGCCGTGGCGGCCGAGCCGGTCGCGGTGGAGGCCTTCGCCGAGCCGGCCGAGCCGGTGCGCGAGGAGATCGAGGGCCAGCTGGCCCTGGAGGTCCCGGGCGTCGAGGCCCCGGCCGAGGCGGCTCCCGCCGTCCCGGCCCCGGTCGTCGAGGCTCCCGTGGCGGAGGCCCCGGCCGCCGCTCCGGCGGGCCGTCCGCGCCGCCGCGCGGTGCGCAAGGCGACCGCTCCGGCGGGCTCCCCGGGCACCGCCGAGATCGTGGTGCTCCAGGCCAAGGCCGAGGCGGCGCTGGAGGCGGCCCTGGAGGCCGCCGCCCCGGCGGTCGCGGAAGCCGCGGCCGAGGCCGTCACCGAGGCGCCGGGTGAGCCGGTCGTGGCCGCGGAGGCCGCGGTCGTCGCCGAGGCTCCGGAGGCCGTCGAGGCACCGGAGACCGCCGAGGCCGTCGAGGCCGCCGCCGAGGCTGCGGCCGAGGAGGCGCCGGCGCCGAAGAAGCGGGCCGCCCGCAAGACCGCCGCGAAGAAGACCGCCGCCAAGAAGACCACCACGGCGGCCAAGAAGACCACCGCCCGCAAGACCGCCACCAAGCGGACGAGCGCGGCGGCCAAGAAGGCCGCGGCCGCCGAGGGTGATACGGCGTCCGAGTAGTGCCCACGCCCCGGGGCGGGAGTGATCCCGCCCCGGGCCGTACGGGCCGGTTTGCCCCCCGGGCGGCCGGTCCGTATTCTTGACCATCGGCGTGTCTACGCCATTGCTCCCGAGCACATCACCTTCCCGAGGTCACCGCGTTCGCGCGGAGGGCCGGGGAGAGGCTCCTGTGTCCGTACCCAGGTGGCTGGCGTCGGGGGTTCCGACCGAGCAAGGAAAGCAGGTACCGCATGTACGCGATCGTTCGCGCAGGCGGCCGCCAGCACAAGGTCGCCGTCGGCGACGTGCTGGAGATCGACCGTATCGAGGCCAAGCCGGGTGACTCGGTCGAGCTCTCGACCATCCTCGTCGTCGACGGTGACGCTGTCACCTCCGACCCGTGGGTCCTGGCCGGCGTGAAGGCTCACGCCGAGGTGGTCGACCAGACCAAGGGTGACAAGATCGTCATCCTGCGTTACAAGAACAAGACCGGCTACCGCCGCCGTCAGGGTCACCGTCAGCAGCACACCGCGGTGCGCATCACCAGCATCGACTCGGTCAGCAAGTAAGGGGATAGCGAAAAATGGCACACAAGAAGGGCGCAAGCTCTACTCGTAACGGCCGTGACTCGAACGCCCAGCGCCTCGGCGTGAAGCGCTTCGGTGGCCAGGTCGTCTCCGCCGGCGAGATCCTCGTCCGCCAGCGCGGCACCCACTTCCACCCGGGTGCCGGTGTCGGCCGCGGTGGCGACGACACCCTGTTCGCGCTGACCGCCGGTGCGGTGCAGTTCGGCACCCGTCGTGGCCGCAAGGTCGTCAACATCGTGGCCGTCGAGGCCTGAGTCCCCGCGGACTCCCGAGTCTGAGAAGACCCACCGGGTCGGGACAAGACTCACAGTGAAGGGTGGGCCGGAATTCTCCGGTCCACCCTTCACGCTTTACGCAGGTAGCAAGCAGACTCTCGCGCACTGGAGGCACACCCATGACCACCTTCGTGGACCGCGTCGAACTTCACGTCGCCGCGGGTAACGGGGGCCACGGCTGCGCCTCCGTGCACCGCGAGAAGTTCAAGCCGCTCGGCGGCCCGGACGGCGGCAACGGCGGGGAGGGCGGCAGCGTCATCCTCACCGTGGACTCGCAGGTCACCACCCTGCTGGAGTACCACCACTCGCCCAAGCGCAAGGCCACCAACGGCAAGCCCGGCGCGGGCGGCCACCGCACCGGCGCGGACGGCGAGGACCTCGTCCTGCTGGTGCCGGACGGCACCGTGGTGCTGGACCGCAAGGGCAACGTGCTGGCCGACCTGGTCGGCCACGGCACCAGCTTCGTCGCGGCCCAGGGCGGCCGCGGCGGCCTCGGCAACGCCGCGCTGGCCTCGGCCCGCCGCAAGGCGCCCGGCTTCGCGCTGCTCGGCGAGCCCGGCGAGGCCCGTGACATCGTCATGGAGCTCAAGTCCGTCGCCGACGTGGCCCTGGTCGGCTACCCGAGCGCCGGCAAGTCCTCGCTGATCTCGGTGCTCTCGGCCGCCAAGCCGAAGATCGCGGACTACCCGTTCACCACCCTGATCCCCAACCTGGGCGTGGTCACCGCGGGCGACACCGTCTACACCATCGCCGACGTGCCCGGCCTGATCCCGGGCGCCAGCCAGGGCCGCGGCCTGGGCCTGGAGTTCCTGCGCCACGTCGAGCGCTGTTCGGTGCTGGTGCACGTGCTGGACTGCGCCACCCTGGAGCCCGGCCGCGACCCGCTGACCGACCTGGAGACCATCGAGGCCGAGCTCGCCGAGTACGGCGGTCTGGAAGACCGTCCGCGCCTGGTCGCGCTCAACAAGGTGGACGTCCCGGACGGCCAGGACATCGCCGACCTGACCCGCGCCTCCCTGGAGGAGCGCGGCTACCGGGTGTTCGAGGTCTCCGCCGCCTCCCGCAAGGGCCTGCGCGAGCTGAGCTTCGCCGTGGCCGGGATCGTCGCCGAGGCGCGCGCCGCCAAGCCGGCCGAGGAATCGACCCGGATCGTGCTGCGGCCCAAGGCCGTCGACGACGCCGGCTTCACCATCACCGAGGAGGACGGCGCGTACCGCATCCGCGGCATCAAGCCGGAGCGCTGGGTCCGCCAGACCGACTTCAGCAACGACGAGGCCGTCGGCTACCTCGCCGACCGGCTGGCCCGCCTCGGGATCGAGCAGGAGCTGTGGAAGATCGGGGCGCACGAGGGTGACACCGTCATCATCGGCCCCGAGGAGAACGCCGTCGTCTTCGACTGGGAGCCGACCATGGCCGCCGGTGCCGAGATGCTCGGCCGCCGTGGTGAGGACCACCGCTTCGAGACCCCGCGCCCGGCGGTCGACCGCCGTCGCGAGAAGCAGAAGGGCCGGGACGCGGCCGAGTCCGAGTTCCTCGCCTTCGAGGCGCTCTCCAGCGGCCGCCAGGCCGCCATCGAGGGCGACGACGACGAGGACTGAGGACTGAGGACCGCTGACCGGTCCGGTCCGGACGGCCCCCGCCACCTGTCGAGGTGGCGGGGGCCGTCCGCGTGTCCGGCGGTGACTGGGCGTCACTTGGTCCAGGAGGCCTGGAGCTTCAGCGGGTCGGCCAGGTCGGTGTAGCCGACGGCGGCCGGGGTGTTGCCGGGGGTGGAGATGATGGTGCAGCCCTTGACCTCGGCGCCCTTGGCCACGCCCTGGAACTTCGCGCCGGTGCACTTGGGCAGCGGGGTCGCGGCGGTCAGGACGTTGACGCCCTTCTTGCCCGTGGTGTCGAAGAGCACGAGCTTCGAGTCCGGGGCGGTGAAGGAGAGGCTGGCGTCCCCGAGGTTCTTGATGGTGTAGCTGACGTACATCGGGGTGCGGCCTTCCAGGCCGACGATGCTGATCTTGGCGGCGGTGAAGTCCTGCGCCGAACCGGCCTCGACGCCGGTGACGGTGACCTCCAGCTTGGTGGCGACCTTGGAGGTCTTGTCGGCGAAGTCCACGGTGGCGCTCTGGCCGACCTTCACGCTGGTGGCGGCCGCCGGGACGGTTCCGGCACCGGCCCCGCCGCCCGCCGCACCGGCCGTGCCGGCCCCGCCCGCCGCACCGGAGGGGGCCGCGCCCGAGGGGGCCGCGGCCGAACCGCCGGCCGCGCCCCCGGCGGTGGCACCCGGGGTCGCGCCGGTCTGGGGCGCGCCGGTCTGGGCCGGGGCCGCGCCGGTGGCGCCGCCGGTACCGGCCGGGGTGTCCGGGTTGTCCGGCCCGCAGGCCGCGAGCGAGAGGGCGGTGGCCGCCGCGAGCGCGGCGACGGTCAGCTTGGTGGTGTACGAACGCATGGTGCGCATTTCTCCTGGGCGCACGGCCGCGACCGTTGCCGGCCTTTGCCCAGTGCGGCGCCGCCCGTCGTGACAGGAAGGGTCGATGACGACATGGGTACAGCGGGCAAGAAGCCGTCCCCCGATCTGGCTTGCGGTCAGGGACCATACCAGCCATCCGGCTTGGCGGGCGGCCCGTGGCGGCCCGTACCGGATCCGGTCCATCCGGTGAAACACCCCGCCGGTGACCTGCGGGGATCGCGTAGATTTCGGGGGTGACGGCCGGGCCCGGGCCCCGCCGTACCCGCACCACACCGGAAGGGCGTACAGCGAGATGAGCGAGGACCCTCTGCGGGAGGAGGTGCTGACCGCGCGACGGATCGTCGTCAAGGTCGGCTCCTCGTCCCTGACCACGGCGACCGGCGGCCTGGACGCCGACCGCGTCGACGCCCTGGTGGACGCGCTCGCCAAGCTGCGCGGCCGCCCCGAGGCCCCGGAGGTGGTGCTGGTCTCCTCCGGCGCGATCGCCGCCGGGCTCGCCCCGCTCGGCCTGGACCGCCGGCCCAAGGACCTGGCCCGCCAGCAGGCCGCCGCCAGCGTCGGCCAGGGCCTGCTGGTCGCCCGCTACACCGCCTCCTTCGCCCGGTACGGCATCCGGGTCGGCCAGGTGCTGCTCACCGCCGAGGACGCCAGCCGGCGCGCCCACTACCGCAACGCGTACCGCACCCTGGACCAGCTGCTGGCGATGGGCGCGATGCCGATCGTCAACGAGAACGACACCGTCGCCACCGCCGAAATCAAGTTCGGCGACAACGACCGGCTGGCCGCCCTGGTCGCCCACCTGGTCCGGGCCGACCTGCTCGTACTGCTCTCCGACGTGGACGGCCTGTACGACGGCGACCCGTCCCGCCCCGGCACCAGCCGGATCGCCGAGGTGCGCGGCCCGCAGGACCTCGACGGCATCGAGATCGGCAGCGCCGGCAAGGCCGGCGTCGGCACCGGCGGCATGGTCACCAAGGTCGAGGCGGCCCGGATCGCCACCGGCGCCGGCATCCCGGTGGTGCTCACCGCCGCCAGCCAGGCCGCCGACGCGCTGGCCGGCCGGCCCACCGGCACGCTCTTCCTGCGCACCGGCAGCCGCACCTCCGACCGGATGCTCTGGCTGGCCCACGCGAGCAGCCCGCGCGGGGCGCTGCACCTGGACGAGGGCGCCGTCCGGGCGGTCGTCTCCGGCGGCGCCTCGCTGCTGCCCGCCGGGGTCACCAAGGTCGACGGGGAGTTCGCCGCGGGTGATCCGGTGGACCTTCTTGCCGAAAACGGCCACATCGTGGCTCGCGGACTGGTCAACTTTGATGCGAGGGAGTTGCCCCGCCTGCTCGGCCGGTCCACCCGCGACCTGGCCCAGGAGTTCGGCGCCGCGTACGAGCGCGAGGTCGTCCACCGCGACGACCTGGTCGTTCTGCGCGGCTGACCGGCCCGGTCGACCGTGCCGGGGCCTGCCCCGGCACCGGCCGCCCGGCCGATCGGCGCCGCGCGGACGGCGGGCCGCTCCGTACCGGGAGCGGCCCGGCCGCGGGCGAGGAGGGGCGCAGCCGTACCGGTCGGCCGAGGGCCGACGGGGCCGGTGGGGACGACACGACATCGCCGAACAGGAGGCCGCCGGTGGAACGCAGGCGCGAGGCAGCGCTGACCGCAGGGACCGCGGGCCGGCGGCTGACCAGCATCGACGGCGGACGCGGGGACGGCCCCGCCGAGCCGGCCGGTCCGCCGACGCAGCGGCCCGGCGGGATGCGCGGGATGCGGCCCGAACTCGACCGGGCGGCCCAGCCGCCCACCGTGCCCGAGCAGGCGCGGCTGTGGCACGTGGTGCTGAGCGTGGCCGGGCAGGTCACCCCGCTGTCCGCGCTGCGCGCCTCGCTGGAGCAGCTGGCGCACGACCACTCGTTCTTCCTGACCGCCCGCTACGCGGCCGACCACGCCGAGATCCGCTACTGGGAGCAGGCCCGGGACCTGCACGACGCGGCGGCCATCGCGCTGCGGCTGTGGGGCGAGCACAAGGTCACCTCGAACCTGCCGCCCTGGGAGATCGTCGGGCTGGAGGTGGTCGACCGGGCGACGTACCACAAGCGGGTGGCGGAGGGCTTCGGCGAGCCGCCGCCGCACCTGGGCGGCGTGCACCCGTACTGAGCGCCCGGACCGAACGCCGGACCGAACGCCGGACCGAACGCCGTACCGAGCTGTCTCACCGGGCGAAATGCCGCCCGGGCGGGGCGGGCGCAGTCGCTACCCTTGGCGGCATGACCAGCGATCTCGCCACCGCCGACAGCCCCGTCCTCGCCGTAGCGCGCCGAGCCCGGGAGGCCGCCGCCGCGCTCGCCCCGCTGCCGCGCGGCGCGAAGGACGCCGCGCTGCTGGCGGTCGCGGACGCGCTGGTGGCCCGCAGTGCGGAGATCGTCGCGGCCAACGCCGAGGACGTGGAGCGGGCCCGGGCGGCCGGCACGGCCGAGTCGGTGATCGACCGGCTGACCCTGACCGACGAGCGGATCGCCGCGATCGCCTCCGACGTGCGCGACGTGGCCGGCCTGCCCGACCCGGTCGGCGAGGTGGTGCGCGGCTACACCCTGCCCAACGGCCTGGACGTGCGGCAGGTCCGGGTGCCGCTCGGCGTGGTCGGCATCATCTACGAGGCCCGCCCGAACGTCACCGCGGACGCCGCCGCGCTCTGCCTCAAGTCCGGCAACGCGGTGCTGCTGCGCGGCTCCGCCTCGGCCTACCGCTCCAACAGCGCGCTGGTCGCCGTGGTGCGCGACGCCGTCGCCGCGGCCGGGCTGCCCGCCGACGCGGTCCAGCTGGTGCCGGGGGAGAGCCGGGAGTCGGTCCGGGAGCTGATGCGCGCCCGCGGCTACGTGGACGTGCTGATCCCGCGCGGCGGCGCCTCGCTGATCCGCACCGTGGTCGAGGGCTCCACCGTCCCGGTGATCGAGACCGGCACCGGCAACTGCCACGTCTACGTGGACGCCGAGACCGACCTGGCGATGGCCGTCGGCATCCTGCTGAACTCCAAGGCGCAGCGGGTCAGCGTCTGCAACTCCGCCGAGACGCTGCTGGTCCACCAGGACGTCGCGGACGCCTTCCTGCCGCTCGCGCTGGCGGCGCTCGCCGAGGCCGGGGTCACCGTGCACGGCGACGAGGCGGTGCTGAAGGCCGCCGAGGGCGGACCGGCCACCGTGGTGCCGGCCACCGACGAGGACTGGGGCACCGAGTACCTCTCGCTGGACCTGGCCGCCGCCGTGGTGCCCTCGCTGGACGCCGCCGTCGAGCACATCCGCCGCTGGTCCTCCGGCCACACCGAGGCGATCGTCACCACCTCGCAGGCCGCCGCCCGCCGCTTCACCCGGTTGGTGGACTCCACCACGGTGGCCGTCAACGCCTCCACCCGCTTCACCGACGGCGGCGAGTTCGGCTTCGGCGCGGAGATCGGCATCTCCACCCAGAAGCTGCACGCCCGCGGCCCGATGGGCCTGCCGGAGCTGACCAGCACCAAGTACATCGTCACTGGTGACGGGCACGTGCGGGGCGAGGCCGCGCAGACCGTGGGCGGCGGGGCCGAGTAGGCGCGCAGGCCGCGGGCGGGGGCGCGGGCGGCCGCCGGGCGGCGCGTGCGGGGCGTCCGTCACACGTGCGACGGACCAACTGCCGGGAGCCACAGACAAATCGTCCGGCCGGTAATACGCTGAATCCGTGGCTGAGGATGTGGGGGGCTTCCCGTACCCCGACGGCTCCGACCACGGTGGTGCGGACGACGAGTTCGCCACCGTGGTCTTCGACGAGGCCTTCGTCCGGTCCGCCGCCGTGCACGAGCCGACCGCCAAGGAGCGGCAACTCGCCGCCGCCGAGGCCCGGTTCGAGCCGGACGCCGCGGGGCCGGGCTGGGGCCGTGACGTTCCGGCCGGGGACGGGCTGCCGCTGGAGCTGCGCCCGTACCCGAGCGGACTCGACGCGGACCACCTCTACCCCGACCCCTGGTCGGGGCCGGGCCGGGCGGCCGACCGCCGGGTCCGGCGGTGGCGGCGCGGTGACGACCCGGTGCGCGTCCCCGGGCGGTACGTGGCCCAGCAGCGGTGGCACCGGCCGGTGGCCTGGGTGCTCGCCGTGATCATGGGGGTGAGCCTGGTGGCGGTCGCCGTCGCGGCGATCTACCAGGGGGTGGGCGGCCCCTCGGGTACGCCCCGGCGCCCCCAGTCCGGCAGCAGCAGCACCGGGGTGGCCCCCGGGCAGGCCCCGGCGGAGCCCCCGCTGGTGGTCACGGCGCCCGCCGGCTAGTCCGAGCGCCCGGGGGCGCACGCCCCGGGGCGGTGGTCACGGAGCGTTCCCGGGAATGTGCGCCCGGACCCTCGTGGCGGCGCTGGTGTCCGCCTACCCTGGTGGTGTGGGTGACCCGCGAGAGCCTCCTGAGGGGACGCCCGAGGGCGGTTCCGGCAACGAGGACGAATTCCGGTCCGTCGTGTTCGACGAATCGTTCGTGCGGGCTGCCCGCATCCAGGAACTCTCCGCCCGGGAGCGGCTGGCGGGCTCCTTCGGCAAGGCCACCCGGTCGCGGGTGCGGTTCGGCCCGCTGGGCACCGTCCCGCGCCAGGCGCTCATCCTGCTGCTGCTCATCCTGCTCGCCTTCGGGGCCGCGGTGTACTTCGGGGTGAGCTCGCCGAAGGGCACCGCGGTGCGGCCCGAGGGCAGCCAACTGACCGTCAGCCTGGTCGCGTTGAGCCCGGCGTCGGCCGTCCACCCGGTCGCCGACCCGGCGGACCCGTTCGCCGCGCTGCCGCTCGGGTACGGGGACGGCACGATCGGGCTGAACACCCCGACCGGCGCCGCCACCGGGAACTTCGGCCGGGTCGAGGTGGCCAAGGCGCTCGACACCGTCCAGCGCTACCTGGTCGCCTCCTCGCTCTCCCCGGCGACGCTGGTCCAGGGCGCCACCGCCGACGTACGGGTCTTCGTCACGCCCGGTGAGCAGGCGGAGTTCGACGCGAGCGTGGCGCAGCCGGTGGACGACCGCCACCACGCGGTGACCGGCTGGATGGTCCGCTTCGACCCGGCACAGGTCGCGCTGGCCTCGAACACCGTGAAGGTGGTCGGCGCGATGCGGATCGACGAGGCGGACAGCGGGACGCTGCAGATCACCACCGACCACACCTTCGTCTACGCGCTCAAGCCGGCCGGCGCCCCGGCCGGGGCGCCGGTCACCCTGGAGACCGTGCGGCGGCAGCTGACCTTCGAGTTCGACCGGGTGGACCTGGCCTCGGGGCAGCTGCGGCTGGTGGACTCGGTGGTGCAGGCCGGGCCGGAGCCCTGCGGCGCCTCGATGGCGGGCTTCCTGCAGCCGGTGCTGGCCACCGCGCAGGGCACGGCGGTCACGCCGCCGGCGCCGGTCGACCCCGGCAACCACGCCCGGCCGGGCTGGCAGGTGTGCGAGGTGCTGGCGGGCGGCTGAGGCGCCCGGGCCGTGGAACGCGACGGCGGCCGGTGCCCCGGGCGGGACGCCGGCCGCCGTCGCGGCTCGCGGTCGTGGTCGGTCGCGGTGGGTCAGCTGCCGTCGCGGTCCGCGGAGCCGTTGCGGCTGCCGTTGCCGTTGCTGCTGCCGCCGCCTCCGGTGAAGGTGTCGCGGAGCTTGCCGCCGACCGTCGCGGCGC
The DNA here is from genome assembly GCF_048159585.1 of Kitasatospora sp. SC0581. NCBI lineage: Bacteria > Bacillati > Actinomycetota > Actinomycetes > Kitasatosporales > Streptomycetaceae > Kitasatospora > Kitasatospora sp. SC0581. The sequence goes on from NZ_JBLRWA010000037.1 coordinate 54,312, forward strand.
CGCCGGCCACGTCCCGCAGCAGGCCCATCAGCGGGTCCTTGCTCTCCTTGACCGAGGTCGTGTAGTGCTCGGCGGCGGCCTTCCACTGCTCGGTGACCGAGGTGTCCGGGTCGTCCGAGCGGCGCGGGTAGGCGCCGGCCATGATCGAGCGGTAGTCGTCGCTCTCCGCCCACTTCTTCAGCTGGGCGACCCGGACCACCGCGAAGGGGTGGGTCTGCGGCAGCAGCTGGAGCACCTTGAGCACGCCGTCGCGCAGATCGCCGGCCTTCTCGTACTCCTCGGCCTGCTCCAGGAAGGCGTCGACGTTCATCTCGGCCAGGTTGTGGCCGCCGGCCAGCTTCATCAGGGCCCGCATGGACGCCTGGAGGTCCTGCCCGGCGAGCAGGCCGGCCCGGTCGCTGGACAGCTCCGCCTTGCGGAACCACTCCTTGAGCGCGGTGATGATCGCGGTGATCGCCAGGTTGCCGAGCGGCACCCAGGCGATCCGGGTGGCGATGTTGGTGAGGATCATCAGCATCGTCCGGTAGACGGCGTGGCCGGACATCGCGTGGCCGACCTCGTGGCCGATGACGGAGCGCAGCTCCTCCTCGTCCAGCAGCTCGACCAGGCCGCTGGTGATCACGATGACCGGGGTGTCGATGCCGATGCAGTACGCGTTGACCGTCGGGTCCTGGGAAACGTACAGGTCGGGGACCTGCTCCAGGTCGAGCACGTAGGCGGCGTCGCGCACCATGTCGTGCAGCTCCGGGAACTGGCGCTCGGAGGTCTTCACCGCGGTGGCCAGGAACATCAGCCGGATCGCCCGCTCGGAGACCAGTCCGGCGAGCTTCTTCAGGATGTCGTCGAAGCCGGTCAGCCTGCGCAGCGCGACCAGCGCCGAGCGGTCCGCCGGGTGCTCCCAGGCCCGGGTGGAGATTCCGGGGAAGCGCTCGCGGCGGCGGCTCGGCGTCTTCGAGGTCGTGTCGGTCATGGTGTGAGTACCTCCTGGTCGACGGCGGCCGCGGCCCGCTGGCCCGCCCCCCGCTGGTCTTCGCCTGCAACGACTGTCTGTGCAACGTGCGCGGTTGCGTACTCGTCCCCGGGGTCAGCGTACGCGCGGTCCGCGCGGTGGGCGCCGGGGCCGTGGGCGCCTCGGCGGGCCGCCGGGGCGCGCCCGCGGGGCCGGTGGCGCGCGTCTGCGGCGCGCGTCCGCGGGGCCGGGGGGCTCCGCCGGTGTGAGGCCGGTTTACCCTGAGGCCTGGACGACCGAGACCGGACCCGGCCGCGGTACCGAGCAGTACGAGGAGCCCCCGCAGATGTCCACCGACACGCTTGTCAGCCTGGCCGCGCCCATCTCCGACGAGTCCGGCCCCGGCCTGTTCCTGCGGATCATCGTGGTCGCGTCCTTCGTGGGCATCGGCCTGCTGATCTGGATCATGGCCCGCGCCTTCAAGAACAACTAGGGCCGGTCGTTCCCCGGGGCCGTCCCAGGTCCGTTCCCGGGGGCCGTCCCCGGTCCGTTCGCCGGGGCCGTTCCGGTCCGTTCGCCGGGGCCCGGGCCCGTTCGCCGGTCGGTCCCTCGGCCCGCGCTCACGCCCGGTCAGCGGCGGTGGGCCGCCGAGCGGTTGCCGTGTAACCCCCCGTACGATGACGGGTGGGCCCTCACCCGGCCCGGAACAACCCCCAGGTCCGTTCACCGAGCCGAGAAGGTCCCGCCGACCATGAGCACTGCTGCCGCACTCCCCGTTCTGAACCTGCTCGCCGAGGGCGAGGGGGGCAACCACGACAGTCTGAACCCGGCCCTGACCGGTGGCGCCGCACTGGTCATCCTGCTGGTCCTGCTCTTCATCACCACCCGCTTCAACCGGGACCGCTGAGCCGGGGCCTGGGGCCGCTCGGGGAGCGTCCGGCCACCGGCCGGACGCTCCCTCACGCGTCTGCGGAGAACCCCCACCCGGCCGTTCCCGCACCGTAACGCGTGTCGCGTAAGGTGTGGCGGCATGGGAGAGCAGGCCGGGAATCCCGGCGGACCGGAACCGGTGAAGAAGCGCCTCGGCGTGATGGGCGGCACCTTCGACCCGATCCACCACGGCCACCTCGTCGCCGCCAGTGAGGTCGCGAGCGCGTTCCACCTGGACGAAGTGATCTTCGTGCCGACCGGGCAGCCGTGGCAGAAGAGCGACCGGCACGTCACCCCGGCCGAGGACCGCTACCTGATGACGGTCATCGCCACCGCCGAGAACCCGCAGTTCTCGGTCAGCCGGATCGACATCGACCGCGAGGGCCCGACGTACACCGTCGACACCCTGCGCGACCTGCACGCCCTGCACCCGGACGCCGACCTCTTCTTCATCACCGGCGCCGACGCGCTCGCCCAGATCCTGTCCTGGCGCGACTCCGACGAGCTCTTCTCGCTGGCCCACTTCATCGGATGCACCCGCCCGGGGCACACTCTGTCGGACGCCGGGCTTCCGGTGGGCGGGGTCTCCCTGGTGGAGGTCCCGGCGCTGGCCATCTCCTCCACGGACTGCCGCAACCGGGTCGCCAAGGGCGAACCGGTCTGGTACCTCGTCCCGGACGGCGTGGTCCGCTACATCGACAAGCGGGCGCTGTACGCGCCGCGCGGGGACTGATCCGGGAGCGGTGCATGACTGATCGCAGCGACGGCCGGCGGCCGGAGGACTGGTCCACCGGGCAGTACCAGCAGCCGTACCAGGGCTACCAGCAGCCGCAGGACCCGCAGCAGCCGCAGCCACAGCAGCAGCCGCAGGCGCAGTCGTACGAGCAGCAGCAGTACGAGCAGCAGTACGACCAGTACGGGCAGCCGGTGTACGGGCAGGGCGCGTACGGCTACCAGCAGCAGGGCTACCAGGGGTACGACGGGTACCAGCAGGGCGGGCAGTTCCCGCAGCAACAGCCGTACGAGCAGCAGCAGTACGACCAGCAGTACGACCAGTACGGGCAGCCGGTGTACGGGCAGGGCACGTACGTCTACCAGCAGCAGGGCTACCAGGGGTACCAGGAGCAGCCGTACCAGGCGGCCGCCCCGGTCGTGACCGAAGCGCAGGCGCCGTCGCAGGCGCAGGAACCGGTGCAGGCCGAGCCGGCCGCGGCCGCGGCGGTCGCACCGGCGCGTCCGCGGGTGCCCCGGCCGGCCGCCGAGCCGGTGCCTGCCAAGGCCGAGCCGCCGTCCGAGCAGGTCGCCGGGGCGCGGGCCGGGAAGGCGGGGAAGGCCGGGAAGGGCGGGAAGGGCGGCGGCAAGGCGCCCGACGACAGCTACACCACGGGGGAGTTCACCTTCGTCGACGAGGAGGCGGAGGAGACCGAGGACGTCATCGACTGGCTGAAGTTCGCCGAGTCCCGCAGCGAGGTGCGCGCCGAGCGCCGCCGCAAGCTGCGCAACCGGCTGATCGGCCTCGGTGCGGTGGTGGCGCTGGCCGCCGCCGGCGTCGGCGGGTACCTCTTCCTCACCGGCGGCAAGCCGACCGCGGCGGCCGCCGCCGGCGGGCGCCAGGTCAACGTCGTCCACCTGCGCGACCTCCAGGGCAAGGTGTCCAGCGCGCTGCTGGTCAACGACGCCTCCGGGAAGAAGGGCACGGTGCTGCTGCTGCCCGACACCCTGCGGCTGCCCGGCCCGGGGGACCCGCCGGTCACCACGGTCGGCCAGTCCATGGACGGCATCGGCGCCTCGGCGACCCGCGACGGCCTGTCCACCGTGCTAGGCGCCCCGGTGGCCGGCACCTGGCGGCTGGACACCCCGTACCTGGAACTGCTGGTCTCCCAGCTCGGCGGCGTCCGGGTGGACACCAACGCCGAGACCCACGAGGGCGGCAAGCCGGACGGCAAGCTGCTGTCCGCGGCGGGCAAGAACACCATGCTCAGCGGGAAGGCCGCGGTCGCCTACGCCACCCTGCAGAACCCCGGCGAGAACCGGGACGCCCAGCTGGCCCGGTTCGGGCAGGTCATGGACGCGCTGGTGCGCGCCATGCCGACCGAGTTCAAGGACGCCAAGGACGACGTGCACCGGATGAACGCGGTGCTCGACCCCTCGCTGCCCGAGGACGCCCTCGCCGGCGTGCTCGTCCAGCTCTCCCAGCAGGCGAAGGACGGCCACTTCGGCACCACCGCGCTGACCGTCAAGCCGGACGGCAGCCTGGACGAGGCGACCGCGGGCAAGCAGGTCAAGGACGTGCTGGGCGGCACCGTGAAGTCCGCGGCCGCCGGCGACGCCCCGGTCCGGGTCGCGGTCCAGGACTCCAGCGGCAACGACGCGGCGGCGGCCGCCGTACAGGTCCAGATCGTCAACTCCGGCCTGACCTTCATCCCGGGCGGGGCCAAGGGCGCCCCGCAGGCCACCAGTGAGATCCGCTACACCGACGACGCCCGGCAGGGCGCGGCGAAGTCGCTGGCGACCAGCCTCGGGCTGCCGGACACGGCGGTGAAGAAGGTGACCGGCGACACCCAGAACGCGGACCTGCTGGTGGTGCTCGGCAAGGACTACCAGCCGCCGAAGACCCAGTAGGGCGGTGGCCCGGGCCCGGCGGGGGTCCGGGCGTGGTGGCGGCGGGGGCGGTGGCCCGGTATTGGCTTGGGGGCCCGGGGCTCGGGGGCCTGGAAAAACGGTTCCGGGCCCGCCCGGGCGGCGTGAGATCCTGGAAGGCGACCCCGGCCGAGCGCCGGGGCGCCCCCCAAGCCGCCGAGCCGGAAGAACACCGTGACCGTTACCGACCACAGCCAGCAGCTCATCACCGTCGCCGCGCAGGCGGCGGCCGACAAGCTCGCGCACAACATCATCGCCTTCGACGTCAGCGAGGTGCTGTCGATCACCGACGCCTTCCTGATCGCCTCCGCGAACAACGACCGCCAGGTCCGCTCGATCGCCGAGGAGATCGAGGACCAGCTGCGCGAGCAGCTGGACATCAAGCCGGTGCGCCGCGAGGGCGAGCGCGACGGCCGCTGGATCCTGCTCGACTACCTGGACATCGTCGTGCACGTCCAGCACGCCGAGGAGCGCTCCTTCTACTCGCTGGACCGGCTCTGGAAGGACTGCCCCGAGCTCCCGCTGCCCGAGGACGCCCTGGCCTCGCGCAACCGTCCGGACGCGTTCACCGACGAGGCCGGCAACGTCGTCGCCCCCGCCGACGACTTCGGCAAGCCCGAGGACCTGCACTGAGCCGGGGCCCGCGCGGCCCGCGCATCGTCTTCTGGCGGCACGGCCAGACCTCCTGGAACCTCGAATCGCGCTTCCAGGGCACCACGGACATCGAGCTGACCGGCCAGGGCGTCCAGCAGGCCCAGCGGGCGGCCCGGCTGCTCTCCGGGCTCCGTCCCGACCTGCTGATCTCCTCGGACCTCCAGCGGGCCCGGCGCACCGCCGCGGAGCTGGCCGAGGTCACCGGGCTCGACGTGCGGCACCACGAGGGCCTGCGGGAGACCTTCGCGGGCTCCTGGCAGGGCCTGACCAACGCCGAGATCCGCGAGCGCTTCCCGGAGGAGTACGAGGCCTGGGCGGCCGGTGAGCCGGTGCGGCGGGGCGGTGACGGCGAGCTGGCCACCGAGGTCGCCGACCGCTCGGTGCCGGTGGTCCTGGACGCCGTCGGCAAGCTCCCCGAGGACGGCACGCTGGTGGTGGTCAGCCACGGCGGGACGATCCGCACCATGCTCGGGCGGCTGCTCGACATGGAGCCGGACCAGTGGGAACGCTTCGGCGGACTGTCCAACTGCTGCTGGTCGGTGCTCGGCCAGGGCACGCGCGGCTGGCGCCTGCTGGAGCACAACGCGGGCACCCTCCCGCAGCCGGTCATCGGCGACGACACCTGAGCCGAGCCGTACCGGCTCGGGCGGCACCGGGTGCCGGGGGCCCTCACGGGGCCCTCGGCGGGGGTCCGGAGGGAGCGGATTTCGCAGTTCCGGCCCTGACCAGCTAGAGTCTTCCTCGTTCGCAGGGAAGGAACGCGGCCCGGAAGGGAAGCGGGAGATCCGGTGAGTGCGGGGCTATAGCTCAGTTGGTAGAGCGCTTGCATGGCATGCAAGAGGTCTGGGGTTCAATTCCCCATAGCTCCACTCCGCATCGGCGGTCGTGGTCAGCCAGGGTCGCCCGTGTCGCGGGGCTATAGCTCAGTTGGTAGAGCGCTTGCATGGCATGCAAGAGGTCTGGGGTTCAATTCCCCATAGCTCCACAGTAGTTCGGAAGGCCGTCACCCAAGGGGTGGCGGCCTTCCGGCGTTTCGGGCCCGGCCTCGCAGTTCTCCTGGCGGGCGCGCGGTCGGCGGGTGGTGCGGTGGCGGTGCGTTGGCGGGGCGCGTGCGTCGGGAGTGCGCGCTGGGAGCGTGCGTCAGGGCGGGCGCCGGGGGCGGGCGCCGTACGCCCGGAGTGCGGGAGACGGGCTCCCGGGGCGCGTGGTGCGGACCTCGGGAAACGGATTTCAGGAGCACGCCCCGGAGCGTGTAAAGTAGTCGATGTCGCCGAGGGAAACGGCCGGAAACAACCGGGAACCACGGTGACAACGCAGGTCAAGGGGCTATAGCTCAGTTGGTAGAGCGCTTGCATGGCATGCAAGAGGTCTGGGGTTCAATTCCCCATAGCTCCACAGCAGTCGAGAGCCGCCTCCCGGAAACGGGGGGCGGCTCTTCGCCGTTCTGCCCGCGCCGCCGGTCCCGGCGGCCGGAATCCCGCTACCGTCGTGCCATGGCCGATCTGGAGCGAAGGCGGAACGAGGAACTGGCCCGGATACTCCACCAGCTCGGATGGAGTCCGGAACGGCTCGCCCGCGAGGTGAGCCTCGCCCTGCCGCCGGGCCTCGCCATCAGCTCCACCGCCCCGTACAAGTGGCGCGACCGCGGCATGGTCCCGCGCAGCCCGCACGACCAGGCGGTCTGCGAGGTGCTCAGCCGCACCCTCGGCATCGCCGTCACCTACGAACAGCTCTGGGGCCGGATGGGCGGCCACCGCGGCGCCAAGATCCTCTCGCCCCGGCTGCTCACCGACCCGTGGACCGCCGACACCGCCCAGACCGCGCTGCGCGAGGCGGCCACCGACGCCGGCCCGGTGCGCCTCACCGACCTGTTCCGCGGCGCCGACCTCGACCAGGCCGCCGCCCGCCTGGACTCCCCGCCGCCGCCCGTCGGCGGCGGCGAGGGCGCGCTGCGCGTCGAACCCGGACTGGCCGGCGAACTCGGCCTGTCCTACCGCAGCAAGCAGAAGCTCGAACGGGCCTGCGGCGGCGGCCTCGTCCTCGGCCCCGTCCGGGCCGAACTCGCCATGCTGGCCAAGCTGCTGGAACTCGGCGCGTACGACGAACGGCTCGGCCGCGAGCTCTACGGCACGGCCAGCAGACTCGCCCGGCTGGCCGGCTGGGCCGCGTACGACCTCGGCCACGACGCCGCCGCCCAGCGCGCCTTCGTCGCCGCGCTGCGCGCCGCCCACGTCAGCGGCGACCCCCGGCTCGGCGTCGCGGTGCTCGGCGCGCTGGTCGTGCTCGCCACCCAGGGCACCGGCGGGCGCGGGCTGGACGCCGTCTCCGCGCTGGTGACCGCCCTGGACACCCACGGCGCCGCGCTCAGCCCCGTCGCCCGGGCCCGCCAGTACGGCCGGCTCGCCGGCGCGTACGGCCGCCGGGGCGAGGCCGAACGGGCCGAGGCCGCCGCCGCCCGGGCCTTCGCCGAACTGGACGGCCTGCCCGGCACCGAGGAGGTCCGGGCCGCCCTCTCCGGGATGGTGGGGGAAGGGCGGCTGGCACTTGGCCAGCACCGGCTGGCCAAGGTGCTGCTCGCCGAGGCGGTGGCCGGTCTCGGACCGGGACGGGCCCGCACCAAGACGCTGCTGATGGTGCGCCTCGCCGAGGCCCACCGCCGGCTCGGCGACCAGCGGGAGGCGGCCCGCACCGCCTCGCTGGCGCGCTCGCTCGCGGCGGGGATGCAGTCCGAGCGGGTGGCGAAGGCGCTGCGGGAGTTCGACGCGGCGGGGCGGGTGGCGGCTCGGTAGGGCGGGTTGCGGCTCGGCCCCGCGCGGCTCCGTGCGGCCTCGTGCGGTCCTGCGTGGCGCGCTGCGGCTCCGGGTGGCTCCGCGGGGCCTCATGCGGTTCCGTGCGGCCCTGGGCGGCTCCGTGCCGCCGTCCCGGCGGTATACCCCGCAGCCCGTCGACCCGCTTGCGGTACCCTGAGCCCATGCGAACCGTGCGCCTGCTCCTTAGCCGGCCGCGCTGACCAGGACCGGCTGAGCCTTCGGGCGGTGCCGGAGTCGGCGTGGCGTCCCCTCCTGCGAGGGGATTTTTTGTTTTCCGCCCCCCGATCCCGTCCCGGGCCGGGTCCACGGGCCGGCCGCCCGCGCGGTTCGCCAACCGACACCGATGGAGCTTGAAGGACCATGAGCGAGACGACCCCTGCGTCCGGCGCGGCCGAGACCGCGACCGAGCCGTTCCGGTACAGCGCTGCGCTGGCGGCCGAGATCGAGTCCCGCTGGCAGGACATCTGGGAGAAGGAGGGCACCTTCCACGCCCCCAACCCCACCGGTGCGCTGGCCGACCCGGCGGCCGGCGACGTCGCCGCGAAGCCGCACAGCTTCATCATGGACATGTTCCCGTACCCCTCGGGCGCGGGCCTGCACGTCGGCCACCCGCTGGGCTACATCGCCACCGACGTCTTCGCCCGCTACCAGCGGATGACCGGCCACAACGTGCTGCACACGCTGGGCTACGACGCCTTCGGCCTGCCCGCCGAGCAGTACGCGGTGCAGACCGGCACCCACCCGCGGGTCTCCACCGAGGCCAACATCGCCAACATGCGCCAGCAGCTGCGCCGGCTGGGCCTGGGCCACGACCCGCGCCGCTCGATCTCCACGATCGACCCGGACTACTACCGCTGGACCCAGTGGATCTTCCTGCAGATCTTCAACTCCTGGTACGACGCGGACGCCCGCAAGGCCCGCCCGATCGCCGAGCTGGTCGCCGACTTCGAGTCCGGCGCGCGTGAGCTGCCGGACGGGCGCGCCTGGGCCGGGCTGACCGTCGCCGAGCGCGACGAGGTGCTGGGCGAGTACCGCCTGGCCTACGCCAAGGAGGTGCCGGTCAACTGGTGCCCGGGCCTGGGCACCGTCCTGGCCAACGAGGAGGTCACCGCGGACGGCCGCTCCGAGCGCGGCAACTTCCCGGTGTTCAAGTCCAACCTGCGCCAGTGGATGATGCGCATCACCGCGTACTCGGACCGGCTGATCGAGGACCTGGACCTGCTGGACTGGCCCGAGGCCATCAAGCTGCAGCAGCGCAACTGGATCGGGCGCTCCGAGGGCGCCCGGGTCGACTTCGCGGCCCCCGGCGACCAGAAGATCACCGTCTTCACCACCCGGCCCGACACCCTGTTCGGCGCCACCTACATGGTGCTGGCCCCCGAACACGCCCTGGTCGACTCGATCGTCCCCGCCGCCTGGCCCGAGGGCGTGCCCGCCGAGTGGACCGGCGGCGCCGCCACCCCCGCCGAGGCCGTCGCCGCCTACCGCGCCACGGCCGCCGCCAAGTCGGACGTCGAGCGGCAGGTCGAGGCCAAGGTCAAGACCGGTGTCTTCACCGGCGCCCACGCCGTCAACCCGGTCAGCGGCGAGTCCGTCCCGGTGTTCATCGCCGACTACGTGCTGATGGGCTACGGCACCGGCGCCATCATGGCCGTCCCCGCCCACGACCACCGCGACTTCGCCTTCGCCCGCGCCTTCGCGCTGCCGATGCGCTGCGTCGTCGAGCCCACCGACGGGCGGGGCCAGGACCCGGCCGAGTGGGACGACGCGTTCGACACCTACGACTCCGTCATCGTCAACTCCGCCCGCACCGAGGGCGACGTGTCGCTGTCCCTGGACGGGCTGAGCGTCGTCGAGGCCAAGGCCGCCGTCACCGCCTGGCTGGCCGAGCGCGGCATCGGCGAGGGCACCGTCAACTACCGCCTGCGCGACTGGCTGTTCAGCCGCCAGCGGTACTGGGGCGAGCCCTTCCCGATCGTCTACGACGAGGACGGCGTGATGCACGCGCTGCCCGAGTCGATGCTGCCGGTCGAGGTCCCCGAGGTCGACGACTACTCGCCGCGCACCTACGACGCGTACGACGCCGCCTCCTCGCCGGAGACCCCGCTGTCGCGCAACGAGGCCTGGGTCAACGTCGAACTGGACCTGGGCGACGGCGTCAGGAAGTACCGCCGCGAGACCAACACCATGCCCAACTGGGCCGGCTCCTGCTGGTACGAGCTGCGCTACGTCGACCCGTCCAACTCCGAGGCCGTCGTCGACCCGGCCAACGAGAAGTACTGGCTGGGCCCGACGGAGACCAAGCCCGCCGGCGGCGCCGACCTGTACGTCGGCGGCGCCGAGCACGCCGTGCTGCACCTGCTGTACGCGCGCTTCTGGCACAAGGTGCTGCACGACCTGGGCCACGTCTCGTCCGTCGAGCCGTTCCACAAGCTGTTCAACCAGGGCATGATCACCGCCGACGTCTACCGCGACGAGCGCGGCTTCCCGGTGCCCGCCGCCGAGGTCGAGGAGCGCGACGGCCAGTACTTCTGGGACGGCGAGCCGGTCAAGCGCGAGGCCGGCAAGATGGGCAAGTCCCTGAAGAACGCCGTCGCGCCGGACGACATCGCCGACGAGTACGGCGCCGACACGCTGCGCCTGTACGAGATGTCGATGGGCCCGCTGGACGTCTCCCGCCCGTGGGACACCCGCGCCGTCGTCGGCTCGTACCGCTTCCTGCAGCGCCTGTGGCGCAACGTCGTCTCGGAGACCACCGGCGAACTGGTCGTCACCGAGGAGGAGCCGGACGAGGCGACGCTGCGCGCCCTGCACAAGGCCATCGACGGCATCCGCGGGGACATGGCCGGGCTGCGCTTCAACACGGCCGTCGCCAAGGCCATCGAGCTGAACAACTACCTGGTCAAGCGCGGCTCCACGCCGCGGGCGGTGGCCGAGCAGCTGGTGCTGATGGTCGCGCCGCTGGCCCCGCACGTCGCCGAGGAGCTGTGGCGCCGACTGGGCCACGGCGAGTCGCTGGCGCACACCGACTACCCGGTCGCCGACCCGGCGTACGTGGTGGACGAGACGGTGACCTGCGTGGTCCAGATCAAGGGCAAGGTCAAGGCGCGGCTGGAGGTCGCGCCGGGCATCTCGGACGCCGAGCTGGAGGCGCTGGCGCTGGCGGAGCCGGCGGTCATCGCGGCGATCGGCGGGGCCGAGGTGCGGAAGGTGATCGCGCGGGCGCCGAAGCTGGTGAACATCGTCACCGGCTGAGTGTTCTTGGTGCGGAAGTGACCGCGGGGTGATCGCGGGAGCGGTCGCGTGAGCGGTCGGGCGGGCGTCCTTCGGGGCGCCCGTCCGGCGTTTTCGGGGTGTTTCGGGGGGTCGGCGCTTCGGGGAGTCGGCGTTCTCGGGGTCCGGTGCTTTCGGGGGGTCGGCGTTCTCGGGATCCGGTGCTTTCGGGAGTCGGCGTTTTCGGGTTCGGTGCCGGCTGGGCGCCTTGCGGGGCGCTTGCGGGGGGCTTCCAGGGTGGTCGGGGGCCCTCGGGGAGATCCCGGATCTGACCCTGATCTCCGTCCGCCAGGGCCCTCTCGGCTGCCCCCGGGCGGGTTCCGGCGGCTACCGTGGAACCCTCGGCAATGCGGCCCGCGTTGGGCCCGGTGGGGGCCGGAACGACGGCGGAAGGTGGCGCGCGATGGACGTGTTCGGCGTGATGATCGGGCTGGTCCTGCTCTTCGGGGTCGCGGCGATGGTCCTGGCCGTGATCGGCACGGTCAAGGCCGCCAAGGCCGTCGGCGCGAAGATCGAGAAGCACGAGGCCAACGCCCGGCGCGCCGTGGAGACCGCCACCCTCAAGGCGAAGACGTACACCAGGGTCGGCCCGCCCGCGCAGATCGCCACCGTCCGGCTGGGCCTGCGGACCTCGCTCGACGGCACCCGGCAGGTACTGGAGGGCGGCCTCGCGCAGGACTCCCAGCTCGGCGAGTCGCTCGCCCTGCTCGACCGGCTCGACACGCACGCCGCCGAACTCGACGGCGAGCTGCGGATGCTGGAGCGCGAGCCGGACACCGCGCGGATCGCCGCCAAGCTGCCGGAGCTGCGCGAGCGGGCGGAGCGGATCACGCACTCGGCGGAGACCATGCGCTGGGCGGCGCAGGACCGGATGCACCGGTTCGCGGACGACGAGCTGAGCCGGCTGAGCCAGGAGTGCGAGAGCGAGGCGGGGGCGCTGCGGCACTGGGATGTCGCGGAGGGTGCTTCGGGGGCTGCCGGTTCCGCGGGGGCGGGTGGAGCCCCGGGGTCCGGTGGTTCCGCGGGGGTCGGTGGTGCTGCTGCGGGGTCTGGTGGTTCCGCGGGGGCGACCAGGGGTGCGGCGCGGTCCGGGGGTGCGGCTCGGGCCGGGCTGACCGACGGGAAGGGACGGCCGAGCGCGGAGGAGCTGCTCGGGCTCGCCGATCCGCTGGCCAAGCTGGCGCAGCGGCTGCGCAAGCCCTCGACGGGGCCCTCGGCGGGCTGAGCCGGTCGGGCGTCACGGGGGCTCCGACGGGCTGAGCCGGTCGCGCGTCACGGGACCTCCTGAGGGGGCCCGGACCGGGCGCTGTCCTCCCGGAGCGACGGGGGGTAACCTCCGGCTCATGCCCTCCGACCTCGCACTTGTCACCGATTCCACGGCCTATCTGCCGCAGGATGCCCTCGACCGGTACGGGATCACGGTGGTCCCGCTGAGCGTCGCGGTCGGCGACTCGGTGCTGAGCGAGGGCGTCGAGATCTCCCCTAAGGACGTCGCCGAGGCGCTGCGCGGCAAGCAGCGGGTGACCACCTCCCGGCCGAACCCGGAGACCTTCGCCGCCGCCTACCGGGCGGCTGCCGAGTCCGGGGCGAAGGGCATCGTCTCGGTGCACATCTCCGGCGAACTGTCCGGCACCGTCGAGGCCGCCCGGCTGGCCGCCGCCGAGGCGCCCGTACCGGTGCGGGTGGTGGACAGCCGACTGGTCGGGATGGCGCTCGGGTACGGGGTGCTGGCGGCGGCCGAGGCGATCGTGGCCGGGCAGGGCCTGGCCGAGGCGGCCGAGGCGGCCGGCCGGCGGGCGGCCGGGACCAGCGGGTTCTTCTACGTCGACACCCTGGAACACCTGCGCCGGGGCGGACGGATCGGGGCGGCGCGGGCGCTGCTCGGTTCGGCCCTGGCGGTCAAGCCGCTGCTGCACCTGGACGGCGGGCGGATCGAGCCGCTGGAGAAGGTGCGGACGGCGTCGCGGGCGATCGCGCGGCTGGAGGAGATCGCGGTCGAGCGGTCGGGGGAGCAGGACGTCGACATCACCGTGCACCACCTGGCGGCCGAGGAGCGGGCCGAACCGCTCGCGGAGCGGCTGCGGGCCCGGGTGCCGGGGCTGCGGGAGCTGTACGTGGGCGAGGTGGGGGCGGTGATCGGGGCGCACGTCGGGCCGGGGCTGCTGGCGGTGGTGGTCGCGCCGCGCTGAGGGGGTGGCGGTCCGGTGGGTGGTTCGGTGGGTGGTTCGCTGGTCGCTCGGTCAACCTCAGGTGGCCATATCCACTCTTGTGAGTGACGCTTTTTATCCACAACCCCCGGGTTATCCACAGGGTTTCGCTAATTTCCGCACGGTCGCCGGAGGACTCCTACCGTCCTCGGCATGACGACCATGGGCCTGGGCGCGGCGAAGCGCCATGCGATCAACGAGACGGTGCGGCTGCGGATGGCCGCGCTGCTGCCGATGGACGACGAGCCGGAGGGCGGTGCGGAAGGCGGCTCTTTGGGGCCGGCCCCGACGCCGTCGCCGATTGCGATGCCGGTGCCGGTGCTGTCGGATGCGACGCCGGTCCCGCCGGATGCGGGTGTTGCGTCGGATCCGGGCGACGCCGACATGGGGCCGCCGGAGGCCGGGGCGCGTTCGCGGTTCTCCGCATCCTCCTCAATCCCCTCGTTCGCCTCGGTGCTGGCACTCGATCGGCGCGCGGTGGCCGGATTGGCCATCCTGCTGCTGTTCGCGGTCGGTTACGCCGTGCAGCACTTCTGGCTGGCCCGGCCGGAGGCGGTCGCCGTACCCGCGCTCGCGGCGGTCGCGGCACCGTCGGGGGCGGAGCCGTCCGTCCCCGTCGACTCCGCTCCTTCCAGGGCCGGGCCCGGCGCCGGTGCCGAGGCCGTGTCCGGCACCGGGCCGGCTGTCGTGGTGGACATCGGCGGCCGGGTCCACCTCCCGGGCCTGCACACCCTGCCCGGCGGCTCCCGGGTAGCCGACGCCCTGCGGGCGGCGGGCGGTCCGCTGCCGGAGACGGACACCAGGAACCTCAACCTGGCCCGCATCCTGACGGACGGTGAGCAGATCCTGGTCGGCGAGCAGGCGCCCGCCCCCGGCCCGGTGGTCGGAAGCGGGAGCGGCCCTCCGGGCCTCACCGTGCCCCGGCCGCCCGTCAGCCTCAACCGCGCGACGCTCGAACAGCTCGACAGCCTTCCCGGCGTCGGCCCCACCCTCGCCCAGCGCATCCTCGCCTACCGCACGTCGCACGGCTCCTTCCGCTCCCTCGACCAACTCCGGCAGGTCAGCGGCATCGGCGCCCGTACATACGCGGAGCTCCGTCCGCTGCTCACCCTCTGACGCCCTGTCCTGCCGCTGTCCCTGCCCGTCCCCCTTGTCCACTCGCCCCGCCCGCATGCCCGGCCTTCGAAGGGAGGTACCACCATGTCCGTCGCCACCACGCCGTTCGGTCCGGCCGTTGCGTCCCGTTCTCCGGGCGCCGACTTCCGGCTGCTGCTGCCCGCCGTCTCGGCCTGGGCGGTCACGGCGGCACTCCTGCGTCTGGAGCCGGGGTACGCGGCCCTCGTCCTCACCGCGGCGGGCGTCGCCGCGCTCGCGGCCGTCCTGCTGCTCACCCGGCCGGGGGGCCTGCGCCGGCGCGGGGCCTCGGCGACGCTGGCCGCCGTCCTGCTCACCGGTGCGGCGGCCGCGATCGCCACCCCGCTGCACACCGCCGCCCTCCACCGGGGGCCGCTGCCGGAGCTCGCCCGTGCGTCCGCAGCCGCCGGTCCGCGAGCGCCGGGCGAGCCCTCCCCAGTGGTGGAGGTGGAGCTGACCGTCGCGGGGGACCCGAAGGTCCACACCTCCCGGGGCGGCACCGTCGGCGGGCAGGCACTCCTCACCGTGGACGCGGTGGCCGACCGTGTCACCCCGCTCCCGGACAGGCGGAGCACCCGCACGCGTACGCCGGTGACCGTCATGGCCCGAGGGGCGGAGGGCGAGCCCTGGCAGCGGCTGCTCCCGTCCCAGCGGCTGGCCGTGGAGGCCGAGGTACGGCCGGCGGGGGAGGGGCACGACACCGAGTCCGCCGCGCTGCTGGTCGTCCACGGGGCGCCCCGGCAGCTGGCGCCGCCGAGCCTGCCGCAGCGGATCGCCGGGCGCCTCCGTGAGGGCCTCCGCACGGCCACCGACGGACTGCCCGCGGACGCGCGCGGGCTGCTCCCGGGGCTGGTCGTCGGCGACACCTCGCGACTGCCCGACGACCTCGACGACGCCTTCCGGGCCACCGACCTGGTCCACCTGGTGGCGGTCAGCGGGGCCAACCTGGCGATCGTCCTCGGTGCGCTGCTGGGAGCGCCCGGGCAGGCCGGCACCCCGGAACGGCGCGGGCTGGCCGCGGTGCTGGGGCTGTCACTGCGCACCGGCGCGCTGCTCGGCACGGCTCTGACGCTGGCCTTCGTCACCGTCTGCCGGCCCGAGCCCAGCGTGCTTCGGGCGGCCGGGACGGGACTGATCGGCATGCTGGCCCTGGCCACCGGCCGTCCCCGCAAGGCCGTGCCCGCGCTCGCCGGGGCCGTCCTGGTGCTGGTCCTGCTGGACCCGTTCCTGGCACGCTCGTTCGGCTTCCTGCTCTCCGTGCTCGCCACCGCCGGGCTGCTCGTCCTGGGGCCGCACTGGGCCGAAGCCCTGCGGGCCCGCCGCTGGCCGCACCACCTGGCAGGCGCGTTCGCCGCGACGGCGGCCGCCCAGGCGCTGTGCGCGCCGGTGACGGTGGTGCTGTCCGGGCACATCAGCCTGGTCGGCATCCCCTGCAACCTGCTGGCCGAGCTGGCAGTGGCCCCGGCGACGCTGCTCGGCTTCGGGGTGCTCGCCCTTCAGCCGCTCCTTCCGGCCCTGGCCCGCCTGCTCGCGGAACCGGCCGGGCTGCCGGCCGGCTGGCTGGCCCTGGTCGCACGGCGCGGCGCCGAGGTGCCGGGTGGCCAACTGACCTGGCCCGGAGGGTGGTTCGGGACGGCGACGGTCGCGCTGGCCGTCCTGGCGGCCTGCTGGGCGGCGCCGCTCCTGCTGCCCCGACGGCGGGAGCCGGGCAGTCCGGTGCCGGTGCCCGCCCGGCGGAGCTGGGCGCGGGCGCTGGTGACGGCAGTGCTGATGATGGTCCTGCTGGCCGTGCTGCTCCGCCCGCCACAGCTCATCCGGATCGCCACCGGCTGGCCGCCGCCGGGGTGGCGACTGGTGATGTGCGACATCGGGCAGGGGGACATGCTGGCCCTGGCGACGGGGGAGCCGGACAGCGCGGTGGTGATCGACGCCGGGCCGGACCCGAACGCCGCCGACAGATGCCTGCGCGACCTCGGCGTGACGACCGTCCCCTTACTGCTGCTGACGCATTTCCATGCCGACCACGTCGAGGGCGTGCCGGGGGTGTTGCGGGGCCGCCGGGTCGGCGCCGTCGAGGGCACCACGCTGGACGATCCGCCGGGTGAGGCGGCCCGGGTGACGGGCTGGGCCGCAGGGGCCGGCCTGCCGTTGCTGAGAGCGGGTCGGGGTGAACGGCGCTCCGTCGGAGCGGAGTTGGCCTGGGACGTGGTGTGGCCCGTCCCCGGTGCGGCTGCCGAGGCGCCCGGACCGAACAACGCAAGCGTCGCATTGATGGTGTCACTGACAGGAGGACTACGGATGGCACTGCTCGGAGATCTCGAACCGCAGGCCCAGTCGGCCCTGCTGGGCCGACTGGGGAAGGTCGACGTCGTGAAGGTGGCGCACCATGGATCGGCCCACCAGGACTGGGACTTGGCCGGTGCGCTGCGGCCCCGGCTGGCCCTCGTCTCCTGCGGTGAGGGCAACCCGTACGGTCACCCGTCCCCGAAGACGGTCGACCACCTGCGCGCACTCGGCGCCACCGTTCTGCGCACCGACCGGGAGGGGGACATCGCGGTGACGGGCGACTCCCCGGCCACCCTCGGCGCGGCCGTCCACCCCCAGCCCGCCCACGCGGCCCGCCACCCCCGCGCCCACGGCGGGCCCGGCGGCGCCGGCGGAACCGGTGGGGCCGACGGGCACGGCCCCGCACCCCACGCCCACCCCGAGCGGACCCCGGGCGCCCCGCGGGCCCCGCCCACCTGACCCCCGCGCTCTCCTCCTTCCACCAATCAACGTGGGGGCATGGAAAGTAGAAGGGGGTGGTGGGAGGAGGAGCAGCGCAAAGCCAGCAGAAACGTTCCGGCGCGCTCCGGGCCCGGCCCGGAGCGCG
>NZ_JBLRWA010000038.1:0-71291 GCF_048159585.1 Kitasatospora sp. SC0581
TTTGGCCGAGTGGCCCCCCGTTCTTGCTCGACTCGGGTCCCGAGCCTGGGAGGTGGGTAAAACCGTGGAGCCGCCCGCCCTCAGCCACGGCAGGCTCTAACCTCGGTATCCCTCCCAGCCGCACGCTCGACGTGCGCGGCTGGCCGCCGCCGACGTGGGGCGCAGACAGGAGCGGCGGCGTGCGGCAGGCCGCGCGCTGGCGCGCTGTGCGCACCCTTGAACCAGTAGCGAAACTCGTAACAGTCATCTTCTGACCCCACTCCCTCACACCCTCCCTCCAGCTACCTACCCCCATCCCCCACGCCGCTCGCCTGGGCCTGCACAGCACTGGCGCTCACGCCCTGAGGATCACTCACCGCTTGCCCAGCAAGCCTTCCGGCTCGCGCTGCATGAGCACCACCGTCGCATCGTCATGGCACTTCGAGCGGGGCCAGCGTCGCCTTTGCGGGTCTGAGCGTTCGAGCTCCCGCGTGTGGTGGATGACCCCGTGCGGGCCACTCACCTCCAGTCGGCTCATGAGGTCGGGCCAGCCCATGACCCCGAAGTCGTCAACGGCCCGGGCTGCACCATCTGTCAGAACTGCCGCGGCTCGGACGCTGGGCAACGGGACCTCCCCGGTCAGGCTCTGTTCGGCAGCACCGGCTTCAGTGGCAGCAACCCAGTAGCCAGCCGCGGTGTTCATCAGCTGCCTCTGGGCGTGAGCCAGAGCCATCCGCCTCTCGGCTTCGGTTAGGTGCTCCAACTCTGCTGCCATGTCGGCTCGCTGCCGGTCAGTGACCGCCGATACCCGGTGATCCGAAATCGCGTCGATCCCCTTGGGCAGGCTGAGCACGACGGTCGAGTCCGCCAATACCAACCACTCGAAGGCACCACCGCGGGCTCTCGCGATGGCCACCGTGGACGTCGGCGTCATCGGGTTGCCCAAGTCGCACGTCTTCGCGTGCAGTCGAGCCGTGGAGTCGATCGCGTCCGCGAGGCACTCGGTCAGCGCCGCCGGCCGTTCGGTCGCGTGCTTGAAGATGCTCACACCAAGGGTTTGCACGAACCACGGCACGCCGTGAGTACAGCCGGTGTTCATGCTGCTGGGCAGCCCAGCTCCGTCGAGGAGAACAACGGTCTCGGGGCTGGCGACCACGAAGTCCTCGTTGATCCGGCCCGGGTTCGGGGCTGTCGCGACCGAGACCAGCACGTCAGGCTGCCTCGTGGCGAAGCACACCGGTCAGCGCCCGGCTAGCGAGCACGCGCTTGGTGCCGGCTTCGTAGTCGCAGCCGATGACCATGGAGAACGGTTGGTCTCCGATCTCGCCGTACAGCTCGGCAACGTGGGTCGACAGGTAGTGCGCGACCCCGAGCGATCCCACTGCATGCACACCGGCGACCAACAGGAAGAAGCCGGCGCCGTCCGGCCGCGGCAACCGCCCGAGGTAGGCCGCGTCTGAAAGCCGGGGGCCCTCCGGGTCATCGGTCGGCGAAGTGATCGCCTGTCCGCTCTCCCGGTCGATCAGTGCCCACCTGCCGTCTTCGAGTGTCTCGAACGACAGCCGGGGGTCGGCAGCCAGAGCAGCCGCGGTGACGGGAGACGTCTTCGGCCCGCACACAACGACCAAGCCATCTCGGTTCAGGTCGATGGCTCCCGTGGTGGGGATGTACTCAAGCTCGCCGTCGAGCTGGAGCCGGTGCGCAAGGTTGATCAACTGCTGCCCGGTGGCGCTGTCTTCGACTGCTACGTACTCGCGCTCTCCCGGCCGCTGCGGCACTGCGACGCTCACCCGGTCCGTGCCGAGGAACGCACGCTCGGCCGGCGGCCCCGCGTCCTTCAGTTGGGCCACGCGCGCGCGACTGACCCCCATGAGCTTCGCGACCTCCGCCATGGACAGGCCGCTCTGCCGGAGCCAGGCGATGCTCTCCTTCCGCATCCGGGAGGTCTCGATCACGGCGGCTTGCAGCTCTTCCATCAGCTCCACGGAAGCCTTGACCCGGACGCGATGGTCCTTGATGGCCGCTACGCGCCGAACCTCATCGATCATGGCGCGGCACCTCCCAACCGACGTGCGGAGCAAGTCTCATGACACCAATGGTAAGGGGGGCTTGACACTGCGGCCAGGCGGGTCCAATCTAGTGGTAAGCCCCCCTTAACACGCGGAGGGCGCGACCCCTGGTGGTAACCCCCCCTTAGCGGGGAGCTGCCGAACACGCCGCCACCTTTCCCAGCCGCCCCTACGGGCCGCTGAAGATGAAGGAGCCCAGCTCATGCGCTTCATCCCCGTCGACACGACCGCCGCGCTGGTGATGGTCGCCCAAGCGCCCCGCCCGAAGCTCAAGGACCGCCGCACCGGCGAGATGGCGATGGACGCCGAGACCGGCGCGCCGCTGGTCACCCTGGACGTCACGTTCGTCGCCAATGGCGAGGCGGACATCCTGTCCCTCACCGTGCCGCAGCCGGGTATCCCGGACGGGCTGGCGCCCGGCGTGCTGGTCACCCTCACCCGGCTGATCGCCCGGCCGTGGGAGAACGAGTTCAACGGCCAGAAGCGCTCCGGGATCGCCTTCCGAGCCGACGCCGTGACGGTCACCGCCCCGGTCCTCGCCGGCGCGAACGCCTGATCGCCGTGGACACCCTGACCACGACGCTCCTGGAGCTGAGCGTCCCGGCGGCCACGGTCGGTATCGGCGCGTTCTACGCCAAGGCCAAGATGCCCCGGACCTACTGGGCGACCATCGGCCTGCCGCTGACCGTCCACCGCATCCGACACGACTTCGACAACGTCATGGAAGCCTGCGGGCTGACTGTGGAGCCCACGTTCTGGCGTGCCATGTCCTCATCCGGCACCGACCAGCCGGCCAAGCCCGCGATGCCGGTAATCCGTGGCGTGCAGCCGAGTTCGACCGGCCTGCGGATTCGACTCCGTCTCGCCCGGGGCCAGCAGACGACGGACCTGGTCGACGCGGCTGAGCGGCTACGGCACGCCTGGGAGGTCCACGCGGTGCACGTCTCGGAGGTCAAGCCCGGGGTGGTGGATCTCCAAATCGTCGGCTTCAACGTGCTGCGGAACGTGCGCATGCCGCACCGGGCCGGCACCAAGTCTCGTGAGCTGCTGCGGATTCCGGTCGCTCTGCGGGCCGACGGCACCGTTCACCACCGGGACTTCCGGCAGGCACCGAACGGGCTGAACCTCGGTGCCAACCAGTCCGGCAAGTCGATGTTCACCCGCAACCTGATCCACGGCCTCGCTCCGCAACCGGTCGCCCTGGTCGGAATCGACTGCAAGCGCGGCGTGGAACAGCGCCCGTTCGCGCCCAGGCTGTCCGCTCTGGCCACTGACCAGGGCGAAGCGCTCGGGTTGCTGCTCGCGCTGCTGGTCGAGATGGACGACCGGTACGACCTCATCCGCGACCACCAGGGCGTTCCCGGGTCGGTGGCGGCCGAGGATCTGACCGCCGACATCTGGGGCCTGACGGAGAAGATCCGTCCGGTGCCCATCGTCGTCCTGGTGGACGAGATCGCGGAGCTGTTCCTGGCGGCCAGCAAGGCCGATGAGGAGCGCCGGAACCAGATCGTCACCGCGCTCATCCGGCTCGCCCAACTCGCCCGCGCCGCCGGCATCTTCCTGGAGATCGCCGGTCAACGGTTCGGCTCGGAGCTGGGCAAGGGCGCGACTCTGCTCCGTTCCCAGCTCACCAGCCGCACCGTTCACCGGGTCAACGACCTGGAGACCGCGAAGATGGGCCTCGGGGACGTCTCCGACGCCGCCGTCGCCGCATCCACCAAGATCAGCCCGGACATGCCCGGTATGGCCGTCGCCGGCGACACCTCCGGCCAGTGGTCCGAGATCCGCACTCCGCACCGCTCACTCGCCGAAGTCGCCAAGCGCTGTGCCGAGTTCGCGCACCTCACGCCCGACGTGGCCCGTTTGGCGGCCTTCCGCCCGCCGGCTGCCAGCCCGGTGATCCCGCCGATGCCCTCGACGCCGCCGAACCTGGCGCCGATCTCGCTGGGCAAGTAGCGGCCCCTCCCCCAACGGCCGGCGCGGCCTCTTCGCGCCAAGTCCCTACCCCGCCATGCCTTGCTCAGGAGGAGATCCGCCCGTGTCCCGCAAGCCGTCCATCGCCGAGATCGGCGCCTTCCTCGGCCACCTCAAGGCCACCCGCGACAACGACGACAACGGCCCGCTGCTCGCCGAGAAGGCGGACCTGCTGGAGCGCATCGCCGAGGCCAACCCGGACGACCGCGACGCCGCCCAGCTCGCCCGCGAGGCCCGTGCCGCTGCCGACCGCGCCCAGCGCAACCGCCGGTGACCCCGGTGGCCACCCGCAAGCGCACCGCGCCGCCGAAGCCCGTGGCCTGCCAGCCCTGCAAGGGCACCGGCCAGATCACCGAGACCGTCTACGCCGGCCGGGGTACCCGCCGCCGCCGGATCGCCGAGCAGGAAGCCACGTGCCTCGACTGCCTCGGTACCGGCACCGCTCCGGAGGCATCGCCGTGATCGCAATCCGCATGACCTGCGACACCAACGACGTCCCGTTCATCGTCGCCGACCTCTGCCGGATGTGGCACGTGCACGACGTCAAGGAGAGCCACGCCGAGAACCCCGGCCAGCGCCACCTCGACCTCACCGTGACGCGTCGACAGAAGACCACCAAGTAGCGACAGCTAACCGGACCGGGCGGCCGACCGCTCACCGCCCGGCCCGCGATCCCCTGGAGTCACCAATGCAGCAGGACACCTACTTCTGCATCCTTACGATGCAGCAGACCGTGCGCGGCATGTCCGCCATCGGGACCTTCGCAAACACGATCAAGCCGACACCGCAGATGACCCGCGCGGACATCTACGAGAAGGCGATCAGCGTGCTGACGCGGCAGCAGCCGGAGTTGGCGGGCGGCGTCGTCCTCTTCTTCTCCATCGACAAGAACCAGCTCTGACGGGGCACGCAATGCGCCGACTCCCCAAGCTGGACGCCGTACTCGCACAGGCGGTGATCGCCGCCGCGCTCTCCTTCGCCCACCTCCACGACCTCGCCGAAGCCGCCGGACAGGCCGGATGGAAGTCCTGGGCCTACCCGGTCTCCGTCGACCTCCTGCTCGTCGCCGCCTGGCGCCGGATGCGCTCCGGCACCGCCCGCCGGCTCGCCTGGTGCTGGTTCGTCATCGCTCTGGCGGCTTCGCTCGGCGCCAACGTCGGCACCGCCGGGCTCCTCGACCTCGGTGATGCCCCGGCCTGGCTCCGCGTCCTGGTCGCCGGCTGGCCCGCCGCCGCCTTCCTCGGCGGAACCCTGCTCGCCCACTCGACCACCGCGACCGCGACCGCGACCGCCGAGGAAACCCCGGTCGCGGAACTCGAATCGGACGACACCGAGACCGAGGATGCTCAGCCGCTCTACGTCCCGGTCGCTGAGCCGACACCCGTCGAACCGCCCGTGACTGTCCCGGCGATCGAGCCGGCTCCCACATCGGCGCCGACCACAGTTCCCGAACCGGCTCCGGCGCCGGCCGTCCCGGCCTTCCTCCTCGACCACGCCCGCAAGGTCGCCGACGACCACCGCGCCCGCACCGGCAACCCGATCGACGCCGCCGCGCTCCGCGCCGTCCTCGGCGTCAAGGACCCGCTCGCCTCGGCCCTCGTCGCCGAACTTGTCTGAAAGGCCCGCCTGGTGCACATCCAGCTGCCGTTCATCGTCGTCCTCGCGATCGTCGCGTGGCTCATCGTCCGGCACCTCCGGCTGCGCTGGTGGGTGGTCGCCGCCTTCGTCCTCCTCGGCTTCTACCTCGCTGGCACCTCCGCCGCCCCGCTGATCGACAACACCACCCGCGACGGCGTGTCCGTCGTCAACAAGACCAACAAGTAGCAAGCAGGAAAGGAGAATTGATGATGAAGACCATCGTTCGCCTGCCGCCCCTGGTCACCGTGGACGGCTCCGGTCTCGTCGCCGAGATCGAGGCGTACTTGGCCTCGCTGCCCGCCCCGGCCCGCATCGCCGTCCCGTACGTCTCGCCGCTCGGCTCCACGATCCAGCCCTGGAACGCCGGCTACCCGGTGCCCCGGCTCACGCTCCTCGACCGGCTCACCCACCGCCCGGCCCGCCCGGTGCCGGTGAGCGCCGCCGGCCACCTCCAGCTCACCTCCCGCTACATCGACGCCTTCGGCTGGGTCCAGGGCGCCATGTGGGACTCCGCCGGCCGCGTCTGCCTCCTCGGCGCCCAGGCCGCCGTCCTCGCCCACGGCTACGGCACCCCGGCCACCGTCACCACCGCCCGGGTCCAGCTCATGGAGATCCTGCACGCCACCGGCCGCCCCGTGAGCTCCCCGGACGAGTACAACGACCGCCCCACCACCCGCCGGGCCGACATTCACCACCTGCTCGACCAGGCCGCCGGCCGCGCCCAGCGCCTCGGCCTCTGACCTTCCCGGGACGGCCAACACGCCGCCAGCATCCCGCCGCCCCGGAGATCGCAACCCCAACCACCCCCATCACGAAGGACCGCACATGGACGTGCCCACGATCCTTGCCGCCGGTGTACCGCTGATCGGATGGACCACCCACGGCACCTGGCTGAACCGGCGCCTCGCCACCGCCCGCCGTGACCCGCTCACCGGGCTCCACACCCGCGACGGCTTCACCGCCCGGGCCCATCGGCTGACCCAGCGCGGTCCGGACCGCGTCTCGGTGCTGCTGGTCGACCTGGACGACTTCAAGGCCACCAACGACACCTACGGCCACGCCGCCGGCGACGCTGTGCTCGCCGCGACCGCCGCCCGTCTGTCCGCCTGGTGCGGCCGTCCCGGTATCGCTGCCCGCCTCGGCGGGGACGAGTTCGCCGTCGTCGCCGTCGACGCCCCTGCGCGCCTGCCCGAACTGCGCGCGGCCCTCAACCAGCCGGTCCCGTACGCCGGCCTCACGCTCCCGGCTTCCGCATCGGTGGGCATCTGCCCCGTCGCCGAGCTGCCGGTCGTCTCGCTCACGGACGCGCTCGCCTCCGCCGACCGGGACATGTACGCGCACAAGCGCGACGGCCGTACCTCCCGCCGCCGCTGATTCGAAGACCGGCCCCGGGGCGGCAACACGCCGCCAAGCATCCCGCCGCCCCGAGGCCGCAACCCCTTCCCGAACCGAAGCCCACGAAGGAGAGCTCCATCATGCCGCAGCACAACCACGCCCCGAACCGGATCTGCCCGAACTGCTCCGGCTTCGCCGCCGTCACCATCGCCACCGGCGTCCGCCTGCGCGACGGCTCCCGCGCCACCGTCCCGGTGAACTGCCCCACCTGCGAGGGCACCGGCGCCGTCGCCCGCCCGCTGGCCACCACCGCCAAGGCGGCCTGACCAATGGCCCTCCTCGACTGGCGCGACTCCAAACACTGGGCCCCGAAGCCCGCCCCCTGCGGCATCTGCGACAAGCCCACCAACCTGCGCTCCGACCGTGGCAAGCCCGTCCACAAGGTCTGCGCCGAGGAGTGGACCGACCGCCACCAGAAGCCCGCCGACCAGTCCTGAGCCGCTCCGCCCCGGAGCCGCTCGACCGCCCGGCTCCGGGGCTCTCTCCCGCAGGAGATACCCCGTGCTTCACCAACTCCCGGACCGGCTGGCCCTCGCCGACCTCGCCCGACTCGCCACCCGGGGGGACCTTCCCCGCCTCCACGACCAGCTCCGCCGTACCGGTGGCTGTTCCAACCCGATGCACCTCAAGGGCTTCCGCACCCTCACCCACGCCCCGACAGGCGCCGTCTGGCACCGCTACTCCACCGACCACGAACCCGGTGGGCGCCTCAAGGTCGCCTGCGGCAACCGCCGGGCCTCCCGCTGCCCCTCCTGCGCCCGGACCTACTCGGCGGACACCTTCCACCTGATCCGCGCCGGACTCGCCGGAGACACCACCAAGAACGTCCCGACCACGGTCCGCTCCCACCCCCGCGTCTTCGCCACGCTCACCGCCCCCAGCTTCGGCCCGGTCCACAACCGGCCCGACAAGGGCACCTGCCGCTGCGGCCACATTCACCCTGCCGGCTCGCCGCTGCTCGGCACGCCGCTCGACCCGGAGCACTACGAGTACGGGCACGCGGTGCTTTGGAACAATCACGCCCCCGACCTGTGGCGCCGCTTCACGATCTACCTGTTCCGGGCCATGGCGAAGATGACCGGGCTGTACCAGTACGAGTTCAAGGAGCAGGCGAAGATCTCGTTCGGCAAGGTCGCCGAGTACCAGCGCCGGGGCGCCGTCCACTTCCACGCCGTCATCCGCATCGACGGCCCCGGCGGACCCGACACGCCCCCACCAGCGTGGGCCACGGTCGCCCTGCTGGACGCCGCGATCCGCGCCGCCGCCCGCCGCGCCGGTCTCCCTGTCGCCGCCGGGGGCGACCAGCCCGCCCGCGTCCTGGAGTGGGGCACGCAGGTGGACGTGCGGCCGATCGGCGCCTTCGCCGGCGGGGAGATCACGGAGCGGGCCGTCGCCTCCTACATCGCCAAGTACGCCACCAAGTCCGCCGAGACCACCGAGACCGTGGACCGCCGCATCCTGGAGCGCCACGAACTCGACCGGCATGATCTGCCCACCCACACCCGCCGCCTGATCGAAGCCTGCTGGGACCTCGATCAGCACTACCCCGGCCGCCTGCTGGCGCACTGGTCGCACATGCTCGGCTTCCGGGGCCACTTCTCCAGCAAGTCCCCGACCTACTCGACCACGCTCGGCGCCCTCCGCCAGGTTCGCGCCGACTACCGCGCCGACCAGGCCCGCGCCGAGCTGAGGGAACGGCTCCTCGCCGCCGGCCTCCCCGACCTGGACGACCTGCCCGACGCCGAGACCGTGGTCGTCACCCACTGGGCCTTCGCCGGCGCCGGGAACTCCCCGGGCGAGTCCATGCTCGCCGCCACCATCGCCCGGGACCTGCACGAACGCCACACCACCGACCGACAGGAGATGCGCGCACAACTCGCGCGAGAAGAGGGGGAATCAGCATGGGCCACTTGCTGACGATCAAGGAGGTCGCCGAACTTCTCGGCACCTGGGAGACCAGCGGGGAGCGGTTCCCCCGGCGCCTGGTCGCCGAGCGCCGGATCGCCTTCGTCAAGGTCGGCCGTCACGTGCGCATCACGGAAGCGGCCCTGTCCGAGTACGTGACCGCCAACACCGTGCAGCCCCGGTCCCGTCGACTGCGGGCGGTGGCCTAAGTGGCAAGCAAGCGACGGCAGTTCGGCCGGATCCGCAAGCTCCCTTCCGGCCGCTTCCAGGCCCGGTACCTCGACCCGACCGGCATGCTTCGGCCGGCGCCCGAGACCTTCGAGACCAAGACCGACGCGGATGACTGGCTGGCCGAGATGCAGACCAGCATCCGCAAGAAGGACTGGCGCGACCCCGACGCCGGAGCGGTCAACTTCGGCAAGTACGCCGACGCGTGGATCACCGAGCGGGGCCTGATGGAGACCACCCTTGAGCTGTACCGCCGGCTACTGCGGCTGCACCTCCAGCCGACCTTCGGCGACCTTGACCTGGACGAGATCACGCCGCCGCTCGTCCGCGCCTGGCGGGCCGAACTCCGGGCCACCGGCAAGCACACCACGGCCGCGAAGGCATACCGCCTGCTCAAGTCCGTGATGGCCACCGCGACCGATGACGAGCTGATCCGCCGGAACCCGTGCCGGATCAAGGGCGCGGGCAAGGAGTCGGCCGAGGAACGCGGGGTCGCCAGCATCGAGAAGGTCTATGAGCTGGCCGAGTTCGTGGGGCTGCGCTGGCGCGCCATGGTCCTGCTCGCCGCCTTCACGACGCTCCGCCCAGAGGAGCTGGCCGAACTGCGACGCAAGGACATCGACCTCGTGGCCGGGACGGTCCGCGTCCGGCTGGCCGCCCCTGAACTCAACACCGGCCGACGGGCGCTCGGCGATACGAAGTCCGAAGCGGGCAAGCGGATCGTGACCATCCCGGCCGCCGTCCTGCCAGATGTCCGGCTGCACCTGGAGCTGTTCGCCGAGAAGGGGGATGAAGGGCTGCTGTTCGTCGGCGAGAAGGGCGCCCCGTTCCGCCGGACCACCTTCGGGCGAATCTGGCGAAAGGCACGCGCCAAGGCGGGCATGCCGGGCTTCCGCTTCTACGACCTCCGGCACACCGGCAACAACCTCGCCGCCGCCACCGGGGCCAGCCTCAAGGAGCTGATGGCCCGCATGGGGCACGCCTCCGTCCGGGCCGCACTGATCTACCAACACGCGACCAGCGAGCGGGACAAGAAGATCGCGGACGGCATGGACACCGCGATCAACGATGCTCTCGGTCGGGGCACGACACCGCCCGGCAACTCGTAGAGGCACGCGGGGGGCACGGAAGCCCAGAAACGCAAAAGGCCCAGCTCGGGGATCATGTCCCTGAGCTGGGCTTTTACTGCTGGAGCGGGCGACGAGAATCGAACTCGCGCTCTAAGCTTGGGAAGCTCATGTTCTACCATTAAACTACGCCCGCCTGATGAGCCGTCAGAGACCGCTCGATCCAGTGTCACTGTACCCCATTCGCACCGGTGGTTGCACAGGGGGTCGGTGGACGTGGCGGAGCCGGGTGGGGCGGGTGCGGAGGCGTACTGTGTGGGCCGCGCGCGAGTGCTCCGGTGGGTGGGGGCCGAGGCGGCGAGCCATGGTGAGGAATGTCCGGAACATCCCCTAATGTGACGCTGTCCCGGGGCTCGGCCGTCGGGGCGAGTGCGTACGGGTGAGTACTGGGTTAGGGATGGGAAGGGGATCGATGGAGCAGCGCGCCGTCGTTCGTTGTGCCGAGGGGCACCTGTTCAGCACCACCACGTTCCCGATGCAGAACCTCGGTCCTGGCCGGCTCGGGCCCGGACGGTTGATCCGCTGCCCGCAGTGCGGACGGATGCGGAGTTCGGTGCTGGCCGACGTGCGGGAGCTGTCGGAGCCGCAACTGGCGCGGGCGATGCGGTTGGAGGCCGCGGAGTTCCTGGCCTGACGGTCGCGGAGGGACGGAACGGGCCCCGGGCGGATTCGTCCGGGGCCCTGTCGTGCACGTAACCTCGAAGCGTGCTGCTCTCTGACAAGGACATCCGGACCGAAATCGACCTGGGTCGGGTCGTCGTCGACCCGTTCGACCCGGCGATGATCCAGCCGTCGAGTATCGACGTGCGCCTCGACCGCTTCTTCCGCGTGTTCGAGAACCACAAGTACCCGCACATCGACCCCTCCGAGGAGCAGCCGGACCTGACCCGGCTGGTCGAGCCGGAGGGCGACGAGGCGTTCATCCTGCACCCCGGCGAGTTCGTGCTGGCCTCGACGTACGAGGTCATCACGCTGCCCGACGACGTCGCGTCCCGGCTGGAGGGCAAGTCGAGCCTGGGCCGGCTGGGCCTGCTCACCCACTCCACGGCCGGCTTCATCGACCCCGGTTTCAGCGGCCACGTGACCCTGGAGCTGTCGAACGTCGCGACGCTGCCGATCAAGCTCTACCCGGGCATGAAGATCGGGCAGCTGTGCCTGTTCCGGCTCTCCTCGCCCTCGGAGCACCCGTACGGCTCGGAGCGCTACGGCTCGCGCTACCAGGGCCAGCGCGGCCCGACGCCGTCCCGCTCGTACCTGAACTTCCACCGCAGCGACGTCTGAGCACAGGACCCGCAGGACCCGCGGGCCCCACGGAGCGCACGCACGACGGGCGGCCTGACCCCTCACCCGAGGGATCAGGCCGCCCGCGGCGTTTCTCAGGCCCGCTTCGGGCTGGTGACGGCGACCAGCTCGGTGCCGTCCTCGGACAGCCGCAGCTCGGTGCGCAGCTCGGCCAGCTCGCCGAGGTGGTGCAGGTGGGTGCCGCCGCAGAAGATCTGCGCGCCGCCCTCGGGCAGCTCGCAGTGCCACTGGCGGCGGGCGGTGAGCTCGGGGCCGGGCACCTCGATGCGGACCGGGGCGTCGGCGGCGACCCAGGCGGCCAGCCGGGCGTTGACGGCCTCGGTGAGGGCCGGCAGGGCGTCGGCGAGGGCCGGGAACTCCTCGGTGGCGTCCACCGTGAAGCCCTTCTTCTTCAGCGACTTGCCGAGCCGGTAGGTGTCGGTGCTGGCCGCGGTGTCCATCACCGAGCTCGCCATGGCGAGGCTGTCGAAGTCCGGGTGGCCGAAGGCGTCCGAGCGGCCCGGGTCCTTGCGCCAGCGCGGGGCGAGCGCGGCGTTCAGGGCGAGGGCGAGCAGGTGGCAGCCGCTGTGCGAGGCGCTGAGGGCGCCCCGGCGGTCGGCGTCGACGGCGAGCGTGGCGGTGCGGCCGACGAGGTCCCCCGGGTCGCCGTCGACGACGTGCAGGACCAGCCAGGACCACTCCTCGTCACCGCGCCGGACCGGGATGTCGGCGCCGACCAGCGGCTCCCCGCCCTCCGGGCCGACGGCGCCGGTCAGGCAGTCGACCACGGCCAGCTCGGTGCCGTCGACGGTCAGGGTGCCGAGGTCGGCCGGCTGGTCGGGCCAGGTGTGGTCGAGCGGGTGGAACGGGGTCGCCGCGGTGACGACGGCGTACCGGCCGTCGGCCAGCGGGTGCACCGCGAGCACCGGGGACTCGCCGGTCACCGCCCCGGCCGGGAAGCTGACGTGGGTGGTGGGGAGGGTCATTCCTGGCTCCGGTGAAGGTGGGACGACGAGGGTGGGGCGGGCCCGGCGCTCGGCCGCGGCCCGCCCCCATTCTGCCCTTCGCCCGTCGGAGCCCTCGGCCCGGCGTCGCTCCGCCCGGTGCGGCTCAGCCCAGCGTCGGCAGCTTGATCAGCACCAGCAGCGCCACCAGCTGTATCGCCGAGGCGGCCGCGGCCTTGCCCCAGGGCAGGTCGTGCAGCCGCCGGACCATGCTGGTCAGCAGGTACGCGCAGAGCATCCAGGTGGCCCAGCCGACGACCTGGACGACGGCGCTGCCGGAGGGCAGCACCAGGTCGAGCAGCAACCGGGGCGCGTCGGTGAGCCAGCCGATCAGCGCGGCCAGGCCGACGGTCGCCTTCCACGGGCCGTCGCCGCCCAGCTGGCGGGCCATCGCGTAGGTGACCCCGCCGAAGAGCGCGCCGGCCACGGTGAAGCCGATGGCGGCGGCGAGGATGCCGGTCAGCGCCACGGTGAAGGTCGAGTTGACGATGTCGTCGTGGGTGAGCCCGATGCCGAGCACCGCGAGCGCGCCGTACAGCAGCGAGACGGTGAGGGCGGGCAGCCAGACCTGGTGGTCGCGGGTGCGGTCGAAGACCGCGGTCGGGCTGCGGAACAGGCCGGTGAACAGTTCGCGCCAGTGCGGTCGGGGCCCGGCGACGTGCGGGGCGGACTGGCCGCCGGCCCGGTAGACGGCGACGTTGTCCTGGCCGTACGGCTGCTGGTCGTAGCCCTGCTCGGCGCCGTAGCCCTGGTCGGGGCCGTAGCCCTGCTCGGGGCCGTAGGGCGGCTGCTGCCCGTGGCCGTCGTCGTAGTAGCCGTGCTCCTGGCCGGGGTGCCCCTGGTACGGCGGCTGTCCCTGGTACGGACCGCCGGCCGCGTACGGGTCGCCGACGGGGAAGGCCCGGGTGCTGCCGGGCCGGTCCGCCGCGTACGGGTCGTACCCGTCCCCCGCCGTCTGCCCGGGACCGCCGGGCGTGCCGGGACCACCGGGCGTGCCCGGACCGCCGGGCGCGCCGCCGGGCCCGCCGGGCGTCGCCGCGTGCGGGGCCGTGAAGTACTCCGGCCCGTCCGTCCCCCCGTGCCCCCCGGGCGCGGACGGCGGCGGAGGGGCCGACCACCCGCCGCGCGGACGGTCCGCGCCCTGACCGTTGTCGTATCGATTACCAGCCACGGTCCGAAGGTACCCGTCCGGCCCGGCCCGCGGCGGCCCCGGACGAAGCCGGGGCCGGTTTGCAGCGAGGCTGAGACGAACGGGGCCGAAAACCCGCGGGGCGCGGGGTGGCTACCGCTGTGCGCCGACCGACGGCCCGTGCACCGCCGCGGCCGCGCTGGTGCCGGCCGGGCAGCCGCCCGGGCCGGCCGAGGTGCGGACGGCGCCGACCGGCAGCAGGGTGCCGCAGGCGATCCGGATGCCGTTCGGCAGCTCGTTGTCCGACTCCACGATCGCGCCGTCGCCGATCACCGCGCCGTCCAGCGCCGAGCGGTCGCCGACGGTGGCGAAGGCGCCCACGATCGAGTCCTTGACCAGGGTGTCCGGGCCGATCACCGCGCCGGGCAGGATCACGCTGCCCTCGACGATCGCGCCGGCCTCGACCACCGCGTCCTCGGCGACCACGGTGCCGCCGCTGAGCACCGCGCCCGGGTGGACGGTGGCGCCGGGCAGCAGCAGGGCGTCGCCGGTCGGGCCGGGGACGGCCGGGGAGTCGACCTTGCCGAGCACCAGGTCGGCCGAGCCGCGGACGAAGGCCGCCGGGGTGCCCAGGTCCAGCCAGTACGAGGTGTCGACGACGCCGCGCAGCAGCGCGCCGGTGGCCAGCAGTTCGGGGAAGGTCTCGCGCTCGACGGACACCTCGCGGCCGGTCGGGATGCGGTCGATCACGGACCGGGTGAAGACGTAGCAGCCGGCGTTGATCTGGTCGGTGACGATCTGCTCCGGGGTCTCCGGCTTCTCCAGGAACTCCAGCACCCGCCCGTCCTCGTCGGTCGGGACGAGGCCGAAGGCCCGCGGGTCCTCGACCCGGGTCAGGTGCAGGGTGACGTCGGCCCCGGCGGCCACGTGGCCGTCGCGCAGGGCGGCGATGTCGACGCCGGAGAGGATGTCGCCGTTGAAGACCAGGACCGGTTCGTCCGGGCCGCAGGTCAGGCCGGAGGCGGCGTTGCGGATCGCCCCGCCGGTGCCCAGCGGCTCGCGCTCGGTCAGGTAGACGAGCTCGATGCCGTACGGGGTGCCGTCCTGGAAGTGGTCCTCGAACACCTCGGCCAGGTACGAGGTGGCCAGCACGACGCGGGTGACGCCGGCGGCGGCCGCGCGGGCCAACTGGTGCGCGATGAACGGGACGCCTGCCACCGGCAGCATCGGCTTGGGGGTGTGGGTGGTCAGCGGACGCAGTCGCGTGCCCTTACCACCGACCAGCATGATCGCCTCGGTCATGGTCTGCGCTGTTCCCCTTGTGGTCTCTGCGGCCCGGCCCGGCGGGCCGACACCTCGTCGTCGGTCTGGACCCGGCCGTCCGGCCGGCGCGGGTCGCCACCCGCCCGGGGCTTCCGTCCGGAACGGGTCGACCGGCACGAAGCCGGTCCGGGCCTACTGTATTTGCTTCCGACCGAATGCCCGTCCGGCGCCTGTGCGATTGCCGTCACCCCCCGTACGCCCGCCGTACCGGGGCGGGCCGTCCGGAGCGACCGAAAGCCCGGCCCGGCGGGCGCGTTCGCGGCGTCCACCGGGCCGGGCAGTTGTAGCAGAACTGTCGAACAGCGGGCTCGTCGGCGCCGGTCAGGCGTCCACCGTCGCGGGCTGCTCCTCGTCCCCGGTCGGCGGGAGGGCCTTCACCGAGTCGAGCAGCAGCTGGGCCACGTCGACCACCTTCAGGTGCTCCTTGGCCGCGCCCTCGTTCTTCTTGCCGTTGACCGAGTCGGAGAGCATCACCAGGCAGAACGGGCAGGCGGTGGAGACGATGTCCGGGTCGAGCGACAGCGCCTCGTCCACGCGCTCGGTGTTGATCCGCTTGCCGATGCGCTCCTCCATCCACATCCGGGCACCGCCGGCGCCGCAGCAGAAGCCGCGCTCCTTGTGCCGGTGCATCTCCTGCTGGCGCAGACCGGGGACCTTGTCCATGATCTCGCGCGGCGGGCTGTAGACCTTGTTGTGGCGACCCAGGTAGCAGGGGTCGTGGTAGGTGATCAGGCCCTCGACCGGGTTGACCGGGATCAGCTTGCCCTCGTCGATGAGGTGCTGCAGCAGCTGGGTGTGGTGGATGACCTCGAAGTGGCCGCCCAGCTGCGGGTACTCGTTGGCGATGGTGTTGAAGCAGTGCGGGCAGGTGGCCACGATCCGCTTGACCGGGGCGTCCTCCAGGGCCGCGTTCAGGGTCTCCACGTTCTGCGCGCCGAGCATCTGGAACAGGAACTCGTTGCCCAGGCGGCGGGCGGAGTCACCGGTGCAGGACTCCTCCTTGCCGAGGATCGCGAACTTCACGCCCGCGGTGTGCAGCAGCTCGGCGAAGGCCTTGGTGGTCTTCTTGGCGCGGTCCTCCAGGGCGCCGGCGCAGCCGACCCAGTAGAGGTACTCGACCTCGGCGGGGTCGATGTCCTCACCGATCACCGGCACCTCGATGCCGGTCTCCTTCTTGAGCTCCTTGACCCAGTCCAGGCGGGCCTTGGTGGCCATGCCCCACGGGTTGCCCTTGTTCTCCAGGTTCTTGAGCATCGTCCCGGCCTCGGTCGGGAACGAGGACTCGATCATCACCTGGTAGCGGCGCATGTCGACGATGTGGTCGATGTGCTCGATGTCCACCGGGCACTGCTCGACGCAGGCGCCGCAGGTGGTGCAGGACCACAGCACGTCCGGGTCGATGACGCCGTTCTCCTCGGCGGTGCCGATCAGCGGGCGCTCGGCCTCGGCCAGGGCGGCCGCCGGGACGTCCTTGAGCTGCTCGGAGGTGGCCCGCTCCTCGCCCTCCATGTCCTTGCCGCCGCCGGCCAGCAGGTACGGCGCCTTGCCGTAGGCGTGCTCGCGCAGGCTCATGATCAGCAGCTTCGGCGAGAGCGGCTTGCCGGTGTTCCAGGCCGGGCACTGCGACTGGCAGCGGCCGCACTCGGTGCAGGTGGAGAAGTCGAGGATGCCCTTCCAGGAGAAGTGCTCGACCTGGGAGACGCCGAAGACGGCGTCCTCGGCCGGGTCCTCGAAGTCGATCGGCTGGCCGCCCGAGGTCATCGGACGGAGGGCGCCGAGCGCGGTGCCGCCGTCCTCCTCGCGCTTGAAGTAGATGTTGAAGAAGCCGAGGAAGCGGTGCCAGGCCACGCCCATCGAGGGGTTGAGGCCGATGGTGGTCGCCCACGCGAACGAGATGCAGATCTTCAGCATCGCGAACAGGTAGATCAGGTTCTCCAGCGTGCCGTGCGACAGGCCGCCCAGCGCGGAGACCAGCGGGTACGAGACCAGGTGCTCCGGCCCGTACGAGTCGACGCCGTTGAGGGCGCCCTCCAGGCCGCGCAGCATCAGGATGCACAGGCCGATGCCGAGGATCGTGTACTCGACGTAGAAGGCCTGCCAGGCGATCGAGCCGGCGAACCGGGACTTGCGGCCGGACCGGGACGGCAGGCTCATCAGCCGGATCACGATCAGGACGGCGATGCCCAGCGTGGTCAGGGTGCCGACCAGCTCGACGAAGAGCTGCCAGATCATCCAGTGGCCGATGATCGGCAGCGCGAAGTCGGCGTCGAAGAGCTGGCCGAAGGCGTTGACGATGGTCAGCACCAGGCTGAAGAAGCCGACCGCCACGAACCAGTGGGCGATGCCGACGATCCCCCAGCGGTTCATCCTGGTGTGGCCGACGAACTCGGTCGCGACGGTCTTCACCCGCTGGGCGGGCTGCCCGAAGCGGGTGGAGTCCGGCGCACCGGTGCGGACCACCTTGTAGATGTACAGCGCCGCACGGGCGGCGAGCGCGGTGCCGATCACGAATGTGACCAGCGAGATGACGATCGCTGCTAGCTGCATCGGCTCTCCGTCTCCTGCGGCTTTGCGGTTGAGCAGGCTCTGCGTTACACGGTCTTGGGAACTGAGTGTACTGGTCGGTAACTTGCCGGGCCGACGGCCCGGACATTACCGGTGACCGACCGTCGTCCAGAAGATTCCCAAGCTATGGCGGCAGTCACGTGGCCGCACCCCCGCCCCGGCGTGGCGCGCCCACTCCGCCCCGCCGCTCAGCAAAGTTGAGCGAGCGGCGCTCATAGCTGTTGACTCCGTCCACCGGGTCGTGCATCCTTGAGCCTGTAAAGCTCAACTCTTCCGTGGAGGTATCTACGATGGCACGCGCGGTCGGCATCGACCTCGGTACGACGAACTCGGTCGTCAGCGTTCTGGAGGGTGGCGAGCCCACCGTCATCACGAACGCCGAGGGCGCTCGGACCACGCCGTCCGTCGTCGCCTTCGCCAAGAACGGCGAGGTCCTCGTCGGCGAGGTGGCCAAGCGCCAGGCGGTCACCAACGTCGACCGCACCATCCGCTCGGTCAAGCGCCACATGGGCACCGGGTGGAAGATCAACATCGATGGCAAGGACTTCAACCCCCAGCAGATCTCGGCCTTCGTGCTGCAGAAGCTGAAGCGGGACGCCGAGGCGTACCTGGGCGAGACGGTCACCGACGCCGTCATCACCGTCCCGGCGTACTTCAACGACTCGGAGCGCCAGGCCACCAAGGAGGCCGGCGAGATCGCGGGCCTGAACGTCCTGCGCATCGTCAACGAGCCGACCGCGGCCGCCCTGGCGTACGGCCTGGACAAGGACGACCAGACCATCCTGGTCTTCGACCTCGGCGGCGGCACCTTCGACGTCTCCCTGCTGGAGATCGGCGACGGGGTCGTCGAGGTGAAGGCCACCAACGGTGACAACCACCTCGGTGGCGACGACTGGGACCAGCGCGTCGTCGACCACCTGGTCAAGGTCTTCCAGGGCGGCCACGGCGTCGACCTGTCCAAGGACAAGATGGCCCTCCAGCGTCTGCGCGAGGCCGCCGAGAAGGCCAAGATCGAGCTGTCCTCGTCCTCCGAGACCTCGATCAACCTGCCGTACATCACGGCCTCCGCCGAGGGCCCGCTGCACCTGGACGAGAAGCTCACCCGCGCCCAGTTCCAGCAGCTGACCGCGGACCTGCTGGAGCGCTGCAAGGTCCCGTTCCACAACGTCATCAAGGACGCCGGCATCTCGCTGTCCGAGATCGACCACGTCGTCCTCGTCGGCGGCTCGACCCGCATGCCGGCCGTCGCCGAACTCGTCAAGGAGCTGACCGGCGGCCAGGACGCCAACAAGGGCGTCAACCCGGACGAGGTCGTCGCCATCGGCGCCGCGCTCCAGGCCGGTGTCCTGAAGGGCGAGGTCAAGGACGTCCTGCTGCTCGACGTCACCCCGCTGTCCCTCGGCATCGAGACCAAGGGCGGCATCATGACCAAGCTGATCGAGCGCAACACCACGATCCCGACCAAGCGCTCCGAGATCTTCACCACGGCCGAGGACAACCAGCCGTCCGTGCAGATCCAGGTCTACCAGGGCGAGCGCGAGATCGCGGCGTACAACAAGAAGCTCGGCATGTTCGAGCTGACCGGCCTGCCGCCGGCGCCGCGCGGCCTGCCGCAGATCGAGGTCACCTTCGACATCGACGCCAACGGCATCATGCACGTCGGCGCCAAGGACCTCGGCACCGGCAAGGAGCAGAAGATGACCGTCACCGGCGGCTCCTCGCTGCCGAAGGACGAGGTCGACCGCATGCGCCGCGAGGCCGAGCAGTACGCCGAGGACGACCACAAGCGCCGCGAGGCCGTCGAGACGCGCAACTCCGCCGAGCAGCTCGTCTACTCGACCGAGAAGTTCATCGCCGACAACGCCGACAAGCTGCCGGGCGACGTCAAGACCGAGGTCGAGACCGCCATCGGCGAGCTCAAGGAGGCCCTGAAGGGCGAGGACATCGCGAAGATCCGCGAGGCCTCGGAGAAGGTCTCCACCACCGCGCAGAAGCTCGGCCAGGCGCTGTACGCCAACGCCGACGCCACCGCCGGTGCCGCCCCCTCCGGTGACTCCGCCCAGGCCAAGGACGACGACGTCGTCGACGCCGAGATCGTGGACGACGAGAAGCCCAAGGGCGGTGCGGCATGACGGACAAGCCGCAGGGCGGCAAGCCCGGCGACGACTCCGCCGCCGAAGAGGCCGTGATCAAGGCTGCCGAGGAGGCCGCCGCGGCCGGCAGCGGGGAGTCCGGTTCGGAGGGTCTCGCCGCCGCCAAGCGCGAGCTCGCCGAGCGCACCGGTGACCTGCAGCGCCTCCAGGCCGAGTACCAGAACTACCGCAAGCGGGTCGAGCGCGACCGGCTGACCGTCCGCGAGATCGCCGTCTCCAACATCCTGGAGTCGCTGATCCCGGTCCTGGACGACATCGGCCGCGCCCGCGAGCACGGCGAGGTCACCGGCGGCTTCAAGTCCGTCGCCGAGTCGCTGGAGACGGTCGTCGCCAAGCTGGGCCTGCAGCAGTTCGGCAAGGAGGGCGAGCCCTTCGACCCGACCATGCACGAGGCGCTGATGCACAGCTACTCCTCGGACGTCACCGAGGACACCTGTGTCCAGGTCCTCCAGCCCGGCTACCGCATCGGCGAGCGGATCATCCGCCCGGCGATGGTGGCCGTCGCCGAGCCCCAGCCCGGCAGCCAGGCGTCCACGGACGCCGAGGCCAAGTCCGCCGACGCGGACAAGTCCGACGGTGGCTCGGACAGCTGACAACCTGTGACGGGTGACAACCAGTGCGCTGCGGAGTCGTACGCCGGCCAGTACGGCGGCCGGCTCCGCAGCGCGCTGTCAGCAGTCGTGCTCGCAGCCGCTGTTGACAGCTCAGTGACGATGGACATCGGGAGGTGGCGTACGCCATGAGTGGCAAGGACTTTGTCGAGAAGGACTACTACAAGGTCCTCGGCGTGCCCAAGGACGCCACCGCCACCGAGATCAAGAAGACCTACCGCAAGCTCGCGCGCGAGTTCCACCCCGACGCCAACAAGGGTGACGCCAAGGCCGAGGAGCGGTTCAAGGACATCTCCGAGGCGTACGACGTCCTCTCCGACGAGAAGCGCCGCAAGGAGTACGACGAGGCCCGCAGCCTCTTCGCCAACGGCGGCTTCCGGGCCGGCGGCGGCCCCGGCGGCACCGGCAGCTACAGCTTCGACTTCGGCGACCTCTTCAGCGGCAGCCAGGGCGGCGCCGGCAGCGGGGGCGGCATCGGCGACGTCTTCGGCGGCCTCTTCAACCGCGGCGGCACCCGGCAGGCCCAGCCCCGGCGCGGCGCCGACGTCGAGACCGAGGTGACGCTCTCCTTCGAGGAGGCGGTGGACGGCGCGACCGTCCCGCTGCGGATGACCAGCCAGGCCCCCTGCCGCAGCTGCAACGGCACCGGCGCCAAGACCGGCACCACCCCGCGGGTCTGCCCGACCTGCGTCGGCGCGGGCACCGTCAGCCGCGGCCAGGGCGCCTTCGCGCTCTCCGAGCCGTGCAAGGACTGCCGCGGCCGGGGCATGATCGTCGACGACCCGTGCACCGACTGCCACGGCAGCGGCCGGGCCAGCTCGGCCCGCACCATGCAGGTCCGCATCCCGGCCGGCGTCCAGGCCGACCAGCGCATCCGGCTCAAGGGCAAGGGCGCACAGGGCGAGCGCGGCGGACAGCCCGGCGACCTCTACGTCACCGTGCACGTCGACCCCCACCCCGTCTTCGGCCGCAAGGGCGACAACCTCACCGTCACCGTGCCGGTCACCTTCCCCGAGGCCACGCTCGGCGCCACCATCGAGGTGCCCACGCTGAACGGCCCCGCCGTGAAGCTCAAGCTGCCCCCGGGCAGCGCCAACGGCCTCACCATGCGCGCCCGCGGCAAGGGCGCCACCCGCAAGGACGGCACCCGCGGCGACCTCCTCGTCACCGTCGAGGTCGTGGTGCCGCAGCACGTCACCGGCGACGCGCTGAACGCCCTCGAGCAGTACCGCGAGGCCACCGCCTCCGACGATCCGCGCGCCGCCCTCTTCCGGGCGGCGAAGGGAGCGTGACGACCAGATGTCCCCGATGAACCCGATCGACCCCGACACCCCGATCGGCCCCGGCCTCGGCGAAGGCCTGCCCGGCGCCGGCCCCCGCCGCACCCGCCGCGCCGCCACCGCCCCGCCGGCGTACGTCCTCACCGAGGACACCCCGGTGTACGTCATCTCCGTGGCCGCCGAACTGTCCGGCCTGCACCCGCAGACCCTGCGCCAGTACGACCGCCTCGGCCTGGTCTGCCCCGACCGCACCGCCGGCCGCGGCCGCCGCTACTCCGCACGCGACATCCAGCAGCTGCGCGAGGTCCAGCGGCTCTCCCAGGACGAGGGCATCAACCTGGCGGGCATCAAGCGGATCATCGAGCTGGAGAACCAGGTCACCGCCCTCCAGTCCCGCGTCACGGAACTGGTCGACTCCCTGGAAGGCGCCGCCACCGCCCTCCAGCAGCGCGAGGCCGCCGTCCACGCCTCCTACCGCCGCGACCTCGTCCCGTACCAGCCCCCCACCCCGCAGTCCAGCGCCCTCGTCGTCTGGCGCCCCAAGCGCTGACCGGGCACCCACCTGCCGCCGGCCCCTCCTCTCGGGGGGTGCCGGCGGCTGCCGTGTGGTGAGAGAGTGACACCCTGACAAACTGACCGAACGGTCGCACGGTCGACGTGCCGCAGGATTCGCAGCCTAGACTTCAGGGCCGACAGATCCTGAACAGCCCCGGATGGACGGCAAGGAGCCGAAGATGAGTGGACGGGCTCAACTCGGTCCCACCGCGGGTGGGACTCCCGCTCTGTCACCCGAGGCCCGGGCCCTCTACCTGGAGATCGTCAGGGCCGGCGGGCGGGTTTCCTCGGAATCCAGGTGCCACCAGCCCAACACGCTCACCGAACTCCTGGAGATCGGGCTGCTGATGCCCGATGCCGACGAACGCAGCGACTTGGTCGCCGTCGATCCAGCACAACTCTCGGCACGACTGAGCGGTACTTGGCAGCGCCAGGCCCTCGACCTCCTGTCCCGGGCGGTTTCCCTTCCGGTTGAACTCCAGGAGCTTTCCCAGGAATTCCATGCGCCGGAAAAGAGCAGTGGCGCGATCGAATACGTCCAGGGCAAGGTTCTGATAAACCAGAGAATCGACCAACTCATGGCGGCGGGGGTCGAAGAAGCTCTTGCCCTGCAACCGGGCGGACCACGCCCGCCCGAACTGCTGGCCTCGATGATCGAACGCGACCTCGATGCACTGAACAGTGGCACGGCCATGCGCACCATCTACCACGCCAGCACGCGCTACCACCAACCCACCAGGGACTACGTGGCCAGACTTGCGAAGGCCGGTGGGCAGTTCCGCACGCTGGACGAGCCGTACACGCGACTCATCGTCATCAACCGGCGGGCAGCTGTCATACCGGTGGCCGACGACATGACGCTGGCAGCATTCATCTTCGAACCGGTGATCGCCAATTATCTGGCAGAGGAAGTATTCGAACCAAGCTGGAACAGGGCTCTCGAATTCGACGGCAACCGCGCTGTTCCCCAGCAAGTAGTGTCGCGGCTCCGCCAGACCATCATCGACCTGCTGCTCGCCGGGATCAACCACCGGGTCATCGCACGCCGCCTGGGCATCAGTGAACGAACTCTCGCCCGGCACATAGCCGAAATGCGCGAAGACTACAACGTGGAGTCACTGTTCCAGCTCGGATATGCCCTCGCCCGCGCATCAGAGCACTCCTGACAGCAGGAACACACGAGGGATGTCGGCCTCGCCGGGCCAACAGGACTCAGTGCACCGACAATCCCGGGAAGCTCCGCAGTCCGTATCGGGATTAGGACCAGCCGACATCCAAGTCGCTGACCACACCACGCTGCATGGAGACCGTGACCGCGCCCGCCGGAGTGCCCACGTCCGAAGCCGCGGAATACGCAAGAGCCAACAAGGCCACGCCGGCAACCGACATCAATGCGGTCTTGCGGACAAATCGGCGCAGACGAGACATGCACCTACCCCTTCCTCATGCGTACGGCATCAACCGACAAGAGAAGCACTATCGTCCACATGCTGCCTCAAGTCGTACAGACATGCCAAGCCCTACCTCCGCGTCATCTCCCTGCCAGGCATCCACATGACACCGGTGAACCCTGGACGCGACGGCTGTTAGCGATGGACGATCAGTTCGCTCTCGATGGTCCGACAGAGCCCCCAATCCTGGCAATGTTCAATCAAATACGCCATCACCGCCCATCCGTTGTAAGCCGTCCAGCCTGATCACACGCATCCGCTCAAGCAGTGCCCCGATCGCGCCGGAAGGCCACTTCCCCGGAGTCGACATGACCGAGCCCTACCTGCGTCACCACGACAGCCAGGCCCCTGAGGGTCGGCGTGCACGTGTGTTCCTGGCCGCCCCGCTGATGCGACTGACCGGGCCGGCCGACAGCGTGGTGACCCTCGCCAGCCGGACGCGGCTGACGACGCTCCGCACCACCCTCCTCCGCAGCGGTGCCGCCGTGTACAGCGCGCACCACAGCGACGCCTGGACCATCTCCGGCCGCGCGCCGGAGCCCCGCGTCCCCTCCGACTTCCGCGCCCTCCAGTCCGCGGACCTCGTGTTCGCCTACGTCGGCGCCCCGCTCTCGGCCGGTGTGAGCCTGGAGCTCGGCTGGGCGTCCGCGCTGCGCAAGCCGATCGTCCTCCTGGTCGACGAGGCCATCACCCACAACCCGCTGATCGCCACTATCGAGCAGGTCGCCCCCGTCCTCCCGCTGGTCTTCGACGACACCTGGTCGCAGGAGGCCCTCAACCACACGGTCGAGACCGCGCTCGACTGGGCCGGCATGGCGCTCTCCCTGCGCGAGGGCTTCTGGACCGCCCCCGGCGAGCAGTTCAACGTCCCCCGGCAGCAGCCCGCCGTCCCCGGCTACTGGCCGACCGGCGCCGCCACCGGCTGAGCAGCGGCTACCCACCGGGCTCCCCCGCCCGGGCTCCCCGCATCTGCCAGCCCAACTGGAACAGCGTCTCCGCGTCGTACAGCTCACGCAGCCGGGCGATGTGACCGGCGACGGTGCGTTCGCTCAGCCCCAACCGGCTGGCGATCGCCCGCTGCGTGAGGCCGCGGGCGAGCAGCCGCCCGACCTGCTCGTGGGCGGCGGGCGCCACCGAACCGGCGGCCAGTGCGGCCCAGTCCACGACGTGGGCCTGCTGCCAACGCTGCTCGAAGACGTCGACCACGTACGCGACCACCGCGGGATCCTCCACCACGGCGGCGACCTTGTTGTCAGGGGTCGCCGGGATCACGGCGACGGTTCGGTCGAAGATGAGCGTCCGGCTGAAGGCGGCGTCGAGGACGCGGATCCGCGAGCCGATCCTCGTGGACTCCGCCGCGAACTCGACCTGGTCCCCGTCCAGTCGGGCCTGCGGCTGGTAGATCGTACGCACCGAGCCACCGCGCTCGATGTAGCGGAGCGTATGGGCCAGACCGTCCCCCCGCTGCGCGGGCGGCTGGAACCGGCCCGGCTGGGCGGTCAGGCACTCGTGCGGATAGTCCTTGATGAGCCGGGCGACCAGGTGCCGGATCTCCACCATGCCCGCCACCCTCCGCACCCCGCCCGCCGGTTCCGTCCGACGTGGTGCCGCGTCGTAGGCCTGGGTGAGGTCCTCCAGCAGATCCGGAATGAGAGCGGCCTTGGCGAGCAGGCGGGAACTCTCCTCCCGCAGTTCGGTACCCAGGCGTTCGCCCACGGCCCGGGGGTTGATCGAGGTGTAGAAGCCGTCCGTGGCATGGAGGAGCAGGAGTCCCAGGTCGGCGAGTTGTCTGACCGTCGGCTCGTCCTCGGGACGGATGTCGGCGACGTGGAGGCGGCCGCCGTCCCGGAGGATCTCCCGGTAGAGCTCCCGGGCGGCGGCGTCTGGCAGGTCGGCGTCAGACATCGCGAGCCCCCCGCATCTGCCAGCCCAGTTGGAACAGCGTCTCGGCGTCGTACTGATCCCGCAGCCGGGCGATGTGGGCCGCGACCGTCCGCTCGCCCAGGCCCAGGCGGGTGGCGATCGCCCGCTGGGTGAGGCCGCGGGCGAGCAGCCGGCCGACCTGCTCGGGCACGGACGGCTCGCTGGAACCGGATGCCAGGGAGGCCCAGTTGACGCCCTCGGCGTCCTGCCAGTGCAGTT
Organism: Kitasatospora sp. SC0581; assembly: GCF_048159585.1. Taxonomy (NCBI): domain Bacteria; kingdom Bacillati; phylum Actinomycetota; class Actinomycetes; order Kitasatosporales; family Streptomycetaceae; genus Kitasatospora; species Kitasatospora sp. SC0581. The sequence goes on from NZ_JBLRWA010000038.1 coordinate 25,810, forward strand.
CGAAGGTCCGCACCAGGAAGTCGACCACGGCCGGGTCGTCGATGACGGCCGCGCTGGTTACCCCCGGTGCGGCGGCGACCACCGCCACGGTGCGGTCGAAGATCAGCATCTTGGGGAACGAGAACGCCGCGACCCTGATGTGGCAGCCGATCCCGGTCAGCCGGGCAGCCAGTCGGACGGTAGAGGCGTCGAGACGGGCCGCGGACTGGTAGAGGGTGCGGATCGAACCACCTGTCTCCAGGAAGCGGCGGGCGTGGTTCACGGTGTCGTCGGCGGCGTCCACCGGCCGGGCGCCGCCGGGGTGGGCGCAGAGTGCCTCGTGGCGAAGCTCCTCGGAGAGTTGGGAGACCTGGTGCCGGATGTTCTCCATGCCCTCGACGACCCGGGTGCTCCCGGAGCGGTCGCGGCGGCGGGACGCCGCGTCATAGGCGACGGTGAGGTCGCCGAACACGTCCGGGAGTTCCTCGGCCCGCGTCAGCAGACGCGTGCCGGCCGCCCGCAGGTCGGCGCCGATCCGGGCCGTGACCGAGCGCGGGTCCACCGCGCTGAGCGAGCCGTCCAGGACGTACGGCTTCAGCAGCCCCAGGTCCATCAGGGTCTGGACGGTCTGCGCGTCCTCCTCCGCCACGTCCGCGATCCGGATCCGGCCGCCCTCGCGCAGGATGGCCAGGTAGAGGGCGCGGGCGGTGTCGTCGAGCAGGGCGAATCCGGTATCGGTCACAGCCGCTCCCCCCGCATCTGCCAGCCCAGCTGAAACAGCGTCTCGGCGTCGTACTGCTCCCGCAGCCGGGCGATGTGGCCGGCCACGGTCCGCTCGCCCAGGCCCAGGCGGGTGGCGATCGCGCGCTGGGTGAGGCCCTGGGCGAGCAGTCGGGCGATCTGCTGATGGCTGGGCGAGTCGGCGGAACCGGCGGCCAGGGCAGCCCAGTTGACTCCCTCGGCGCGCTGCCAGAGCTGCTCGAAGGTGTCCACCACGAAGGACACCATCGCCGGGTCGTCGACCACGGCGGCGCTGGTGTGATCGGGAGCGGCCGGGATGACGGCCACGGTGCGGTCGAAGACCAGGAAGCGTGTGAACGGGACGTCGAGGATCCGGGTGGTGCAGCCGAGCAGGGCGACCTCGGCGGCGAAGCGGACGGTCGGCGGGTCCAGTCTGGCCGAGGCCTCGTAGAGCGAGCGCACGGTGCCACCGCGCTCGTGGACGCGGCGGGCGCGGTCGAGGGAGTCGGGTAGCAGTTCGGCGGGACGGGGGCCGCCGGGCTGGGCGGTCATCGTCTCGTCGGGGAACTCCTGGGCCAGCAGTTCCAGTTCGTGCCGGATGTCCTCCTTCGCCGTGAGGTAGCGGACCCCGGCCGTGCCGCTCCGCCGTTTCGGGGTCGCGTCGTAGGCGCGGGTCAGTTCGCCCATCAGCTCGGGCAGTTGCTCGGCCTCCACGAGCAGGCGGGCGCTCTGTCGGCGGATCTCGGTGCCGATCCGCTCCGTGGCCGCCCGCGGGTCGACCGCGCTGTACGCCGCGTCCTGCAACTGCGGCACCAGCAGCCCGAGTTCCACCAGCCGTCGGAGCGCAGGCCCGTCTTCCTCGCCGACCTCGGCCGACCGGACCCGGCCGCCTTCGCGCAGGACGGCGAGGTAGAGGGCGCGGGCGGCGGCGTCCGGGAGGGCGGCGGAGAGCGGGGTGGCGGGGGTGTCAGTCATGGTGTTCTCCGCGGAGCTGCCAACCGAGGTGGAAGAGGCTGTGGGCGCCGTAGCGGTCGCGCAGCCGGGAGATGTGGGCGGCGACGGTGCGTTCGCTCACGCCGAGCCGGGTGGCGACGGCCCGTTGGGTGAGGCCGCGGGCGAGCAGCCGGCCGATCCGGACGGTGGTGACGGACGGCGGGTCGAGGTGGCGATCGGCGGGGGTGGCGCGGGCCCAGTCGCGTTCGAACTGGGCGACCAGGTAGGCGACGGTGGTGGGGTCGGTGAGGAAGGCGGCCCGGTTGCGGTCCTCGTCGGCGGGGATGACGGCCACCGCGCGGTCGAAGACCAGTACCCGCTCGTACGGTTCGGCGAGGACGCGGACCTGGGCGCCGTGCCCGGTGCGCAGCGCGACCTGGCTCCGTGCGGCGGGGTCGGCGAGGGTGACCGGCTGGTAGACGGTGCGCAGCGAGCAGCCGCGGCGGAGCAGCGAGAGGTCCTGGGCGAGGGCCATCCGGAGGGCTTCGAGGGGACGCGGTCCGGGCTGGGCGGCGAGGACCTCCTCCCGGCATTCCGAGACGAGTTCGCCGACCCGCCGGCGGACCTCGGCGGCGTCGTCGACGGTGCCGGCCGCGGGATCGCCGGCACCGGGATCGCCGGCACCGGAGTGGACAGCCGGGAGGTCGACACCCGGGTGGCGGGCGGCGTCGTAGGCGCGGGCCAGTGGCCCGAGGGTGTCCGGGAGCCGCTCGGCGTGCCGTAGCAGGCGGAGGGCGCGGGTGCGCAGTTCGAGGCCGATCCGGTCGCCGAGGGCGCGCGGGCTGGCGGCGGTCCAGCCGGTGGCGGTGGGGGTGAGCAGGCCGCGGGCGACGAGGGCGGCCAGGGTGGGGCGGTCGGCGGGGGCGAGGTCCTCGGGGCGCAGTCGGCCGCCGCCCCGGACGGCGGTGAGGTAGAGCGCCCGCTCGGCCGGGCCCGGCTCATCGGTCATCGCGGGAGCCTCGCATCAGCCAGCCGAGTTGGAAGAGGGTCTGGGCGCCGTAGCGGTCGCGCAGCCGGGAGATGTGGGCGGCGACGGTGCGTTCGCTCAGGCCCAGCCGGGTGGCGACGGCGCGCTGGGTGAGGCCGCGGGCGAGCAGCCGGCCGACCCGGTCGGGGATGGTGCGGGCGGGTGTCTGGCCGGGGGCGGCGGCGCCGGCGGTGTCGGCGCGGGCCCAGTCGCGTTCGAAGGTGCCGACCAGGTAGGTGATGGTGGCCGGGTCGGTGATGAAGGCGGCGGTGCTGTTGTCGTCGTTGGCGGAGATCACGGCGACGGTCCGGTCGAAGACGATCAGCCGCTGGAAGGGCTCGTCGAGCACCCGGATGAGCGAGCCGTGCCGGGTGACCTCCTCGGCGTAGGCGAGGGCGGGCGGGTCGGCGAGGGCGACCGGCTGGTAGATGGTGCGCAGCGAGCAGCCGCGCCGGAGCAGTTGGACGTCCTGGAGGAGGGCGACCTGGAGGGTGTCGGCGGGCCGGTGGCCGGGTTGCGCGGTGAGGACCTCGGAGCGGCAGTCGGAGACCAGTTGGGAGATCCGCTGGCGGATGTGGACGTGCCCCTCGACGTGGACGGCGCCGCCGGCCCGGTCGGTCGGCCGGGGCATCGCGTCGTAGGCCCGGGTGAGGCCGTCGAGGGCGCCCGGGAGGTTCTCCGCGCGGACCAGCAGCCGGGTGGCCTCGCTGCGCAGTTCGGCGCCGAGGCGGTCGCTGACCGAGCGCGGGCTGACGGCGGTGTAGCAGCGGTCCATCCGGTTGACCATCAACAGGCCGATGTCGATGAGCTGTTGGAGCGCGCCCCGGTCGGCGTCCGCGACCTCGCCGGTGGGGACGCGGCCGCCCTCGGCGATGATGGCCAGGTAGAGCTGCCGGGCGGCCTCGTCGGGCTCCTCGCCCACCGGTCCCTGCTGCGGTGTGACCGCCGGTTCCGCCGTCACGTCGCACTCTCCCTGCCGGACGCCTCTCCCCTGCTGCTGCCCCTGTTCCTCGCCGCGCGGGCCGCGGCACCGGTGGGCCGGGCGGGCTCACGGTGCCGGTGGGCGGTACGGCGTGATCATGGATCAGGCGGTCACGGTACCGGGTGGGACGGCGGACCCCCGGGCCCGGGTGCCGTCGCACGCCGGGTCGTCCGGGGGCCGCCATCGGTACGCCAATGCCAAGGCGCTCCCGTCGAGGCGGAGCAGCAACGCCTCGACGGGTCCGGCCGGGAGGCCATCACCACACATGGTCCCGGCCGGCGCCCTTCCCCCCCGTTCCACCGGTGCGGGTTGTCGCACCTGCGGTCAGTTTCGAAGAGCGAGTCGCCACCATCAGGCTGCGGTTGCCTGGACGACTTGGCGTGCCTCCACCCTCACAGCGTGACGGCCGGTGAACAAGTGCCGCCCGAGTGCATGTTCGCGCAATTGCAGCTATCTGCATCCGGGGGGCGGCCGCGGGCGGTTCGGGCGGTGGGGCGGATTCCGGTGGGAACCCGGGCCTGGAAGGGGAGTCGGCGCCGACCGGCACTTCCGCCGGGCCGCCGGGCGCGGTCGTCCCGGCCGTGCACGTTCCTGCATCCGCGGCGTGCTCCTGAGCCGTACCGTCCGCGCGCGGGAACGGGCCCGGCCGCCCGCACCGCGCGGACGGCCGCCCCGGGCGACGGGCACCTCAGCGGGCCCCTCAGCGGGCCAGCAGCCGCCCCCGCGCGAGCCCGGCCGCGGTGCCGCCCGCGGCGAGCACCCAGGCGGACGCGAGCAGCAGGTACAGGCCGACGGCCAGCGCGCTGAAGCCCGCGAAGCCGGTGTGCCGGGCGAGCGCGGAGGCGCCGGTGACGCAGGTGCCGACCGGGAAGGTGTACGCCCACCAGGTCATCGCGAACGGCATCCCGGCCCGCCGGGCCCGCAGGTTGGCGGCGAGCGCGACGGCCAGCCAGAGCATCGCGACGCCGATCACCGCCACGCCGTACAGCTCGGCGAGGTCGGTCATGGCGGGGGCCAGCGCGGGCAGTACCGGGCGGGCGGCGTCGGCGAGCTGGTGGACCGCGGTGACGGACTGGCCGAGCGGGCCGAGCACCAGGAACAGCGTGGGGGTGAGCGCCAGGGCGGGCAGCCTGCTGTGGAACAGCCCGGTGAACACCACCGGCAGCAGCACCAGGGTGGCCAGCAGGCCGACGCCGAACAGCGCCCAGCAGCCGTACAGCATGGCCTGCTGGGCCGTTCCGGCCGGCAGGTGCGGGACGAGCGCCGGGCCGCAGGCGGAGGCGACCAGCGGGGCGACCACCGGCAGCAGCCAGGTCGGGTTGGCCTCCAGGGCGGAGACCCGGTGCCGGGTGATCATCAGGTACGGGATGCCGCCGGCCACGGCCAGCGCGTACACGGTGCCGAGGCTCCACAGCACCGCGTCCAGGGCGACCGCCGGGCCGGTGCCGATGACCCGGGAGCCGAGCAGCATGGTGCCCAGTCCGACCGAGAGCAGCGCCATCGGCGGGCAGCCGTAGAAGACCGCGGTCGCCGGGTTGTCCAGCAGCTGGGCGCGGGCCGCCTCGCGGTGCCGGGTGAGGTGGACCAGCCGGGCCCCGGCCAGCACCAGCAGGGCGGCCAGCGCGAGCGCCCACAGCACCTCGCCGAAGCCGGTCAGCCCGGGCGGCCGCACCGGCAGGACGGCGGCGCCGTTCGCCAGGATCGCGGTGCCCATCACGGCGGCGTACCAGTTGGGGCCGAGCTGGGCGAGGTCGGGCCGGCGGCGGGCGGCGGGGCGGGCGAGGGGTCGGATACCGGCCAGAGTGGACATGCTCCCACCGTCGCCCGGAGGGCCCGGCGGCCGGTAGCGCCGGGGCTTCTATGGGGGCATAGCCTGGATCTATGCCCCTCTCCTCGCACGTCCCCGAACTCGGCGCCCTGGAACTGCTGCTCGCGGTGGCCCGGCTGGGCAGCGTCGGACGGGCGGCGGCCGAGCTGGGCGTCAGCCAGCCGACCGCCAGCGCCCGGATCAAGGGCATGGAGCGGCAGATCGGCGTCGCGCTGCTGGACCGCTCGCCCCGGGGCAGCCGGCCGACCGAGGCGGGCCGGCTGGTGGTCGAGTGGGCCCGGCAGGTGGTGGAGGCGGCGCAGGCGCTGGACGCCGGGATCGACGCGCTGCGCGAGCGGCGGGACGCCAAGCTGCGGGTGGTGGCCAGCCTGACCGTCGCCGAGTACCTGATGCCCGGCTGGCTGCTGGGCCTGTCCGAGGCCAGCCCGGGCACCGCGGTGACGCTGCGGACGGCGAACTCGGCGGAGGTCGCCGGGCACGTCCTGGCCGGGGACGCCGACCTCGGCTTCGTCGAGGGCCCGTCCACCCCGCCCGGGCTGGCCGGCGCGGTGGTGGCGGCGGACCGGCTGGTGGTCGTGGTGGCGCCCGGCCACCCGTGGGCGCGCCGCCGCGCCCCGCTGACCGGGGCCGAGCTGGCGGCCGTCCCGCTGGTGCTGCGCGAGCCCGGCTCGGGCACCCGGGAGGTGCTGGAGGCGGCCCTGAAGCCCTACGGGGGCGCGGCGCGGCCCCGGATGGAGCTGGCCTCGTCGACCGCGCTGAAGGCGGCGGCGATGACCGGGGCAGGGCCGGTCTGCCTGAGCGAGCTGGCCGTGGTGGAGGAGCTGGCCACCCGGCGGCTGGTCGAGGTGCCGCTGGTGGAGGAACTGGACCTGCGGCGGCCGCTGCGCGCGGTCTGGCCGGCCGGGCAGCGGCCGAGCGGGCCGGCCCGGGAGCTGCTGGGGCTGACCCGGCGGCCCGTCGGGCGTCCGGCGGCACGTCGGCTTCCCCCAGCCTGAAGAAGCCCTGTCCGGGAAAGGTTGAGCGGAATAGACTCAACTTAGTGCATGCTGTACGTAGCAGTAGTGAAGGACGACCAGGGAGGACCCCCCAGCAGTGGACGCCAGCAAGTTCACCACCAAGACGCAGGACGCCCTGTCCGCCGCGATCCGGCAGGCGGGCACGGCCGGCAACCCGGACGTCAGGCCGGTGCACATCCTGATCGCCCTGCTGGAGCAGCCCGAGGGCATCGCCCGGCCCCTGCTGGAGGCGGTCGGCGCCGACGTCGCCCGGGTCGACGCCGAGGCCCGCCGCCAGGCGGCCGCGCTGCCCAGCGCGATGGGCTCGACGGTCTCCGCGCCGCAGCTCGCCCGGGACACCATCGCGGTGCTCACCGAGGCCGGCAAGCGTGCGAGCGACCTCGACGACCAGTACGTCTCCACCGAGCACCTGATGGTCGGCCTGGCCGCCGAGGGCGGGCAGGTGGCCGAGCTGCTGGTGCAGCAGGGCGCCACGCCGAAGGCGCTGCTCGCCGCGTTCAAGGACGTCCGGGGCAGCGGCCGGGTCACCTCGCCGGACCCGGAGGGCACCTACAAGGCGCTGGAGAAGTACGGCACCGACCTCACCCAGGCCGCCCGGGACGGCAAGCTCGACCCGGTGATCGGCCGCGACCACGAGATCCGCCGGGTGGTCCAGGTGCTCTCCCGCCGGACCAAGAACAACCCGGTGCTGATCGGCGAGCCCGGCGTCGGCAAGACCGCCGTGGTCGAGGGCCTGGCCCAGCGCATCGTGGCCGGCGACGTGCCGGAGTCGCTGCGCGGCAAGCGGCTGGTCGCGCTGGACCTCAGCGCGATGGTCGCGGGCGCCAAGTTCCGCGGCGAGTTCGAGGAGCGGCTGAAGGCCGTCCTGAACGACATCAAGGCCTCCGACGGCCAGGTCGTCACCTTCATCGACGAGCTGCACACCATGGTCGGCGCGGGCGCCGGCGGGGACTCCGCGATGGACGCGGGCAACATGCTCAAGCCGATGCTGGCCCGCGGCGAGCTGCGGATGGTCGGCGCCACCACGCTGGACGAGTACCGCGAGCGGATCGAGAAGGACCCGGCCCTGGAGCGCCGCTTCCAGCAGGTGCTGGTCGGCGAGCCCAGCGTGGAGGACTCGATCGCCATCCTGCGCGGCCTCAAGGGCCGGTACGAGGCGCACCACAAGGTGCAGATCTCGGACGCCGCCCTGGTCGCCGCGGCCACCCTGTCCAACCGCTACATCACCTCCCGCTTCCTGCCCGACAAGGCGATCGACCTGGTCGACGAGGCGGCCTCCCGGCTGCGGATGGAGATCGACTCCTCCCCGGTCGAGATCGACGAACTCCAGCGCTCGGTCGACCGGTTGCGGATGGAGGAGCTGGCCCTGGAGAAGGAGTCGGACCCTGCCTCGGTCGACCGGCTGGCCCGGCTGCGGCGCGACCTCGCCGACCGGAACGAGCAGTTGAGCGTGCTCACGGCGCGCTGGGAGCAGGAGAAGAAGAGCCTCAACCGGGTCGGCGAGCTCAAGGGGCGGCTGGACGACCTGCACGGCGCGCTCGAACGCGCCCAGCGCGACGGGGACTTCGAGCGGGCGTCCAAGCTGATGTACGCCGAGATCCCGGCCGCCGAGAAGGAGCTCACCGACGCCCAGGAGCGGGCCGCCGACCAGGACGCCTCCGCGTCGATGGTCAAGGAGGAGGTCGGCCCGGACGACGTGGCCGACGTGGTCGCCTCCTGGACGGGCATCCCGGCCGGCCGGCTGCTGGAGGGCGAGAGCGCCAAACTCCTGCGCATGGAGGAGGAGTTGGGCCGTCGCCTGATCGGCCAGAAGGAGGCCGTGCAGGCCGTCTCGGACGCGGTGCGGCGCACCCGCTCCGGCATCGCCGACCCGGACCGCCCGACCGGCTCCTTCCTCTTCCTCGGCCCGACCGGCGTCGGCAAGACCGAACTCGCCAAGGCCCTGGCCGACTTCCTGTTCGACGACGCCCGGGCCATGGTCCGGATCGACATGAGCGAGTACGGCGAGAAGCACTCGGTCTCCCGCCTGGTCGGCGCCCCGCCCGGGTACGTCGGCTACGAGGAGGGCGGCCAGCTCACCGAGGCGGTCCGCCGCCGCCCGTACAGCGTGGTGCTGCTGGACGAGGTGGAGAAGGCGCACCCGGAGGTCTTCGACGTCCTGCTCCAGGTGCTGGACGACGGGCGGCTCACCGACGGCCAGGGCCGCACGGTGGACTTCCGCAACGCCATCCTGATCCTCACCTCCAACCTGGGCTCGCAGTACCTCGTCGACCCGGCCACCCCGGAGGCCGAGAAGCGGGAGCTGGTGCTGGGCACCGTCCGGTCCGCGTTCAAGCCGGAGTTCCTCAACCGGCTGGACGACATCGTGGTCTTCGAGCCGCTGGGCACCGGCGAGCTGAGCCGGATCGTCGACCTCCAGGTCGCCCTCCTGGGCGAGCGGCTGCGGGAGCGGCGGCTCACCCTGGACGTCTCCGAGGCCGCCCGCGACTGGCTGGCGCTCACCGGCTACGACCCGGCGTACGGCGCCCGCCCGCTGCGCCGGCTGGTGCAGTCCGCGATCGGCGACCAGCTGGCCCGGGCGATCCTGTCCGGCGCGGTGCACGACGGGGACACCGTCGTGGTCGAGCGGGACGAGGAGGGCGACCGCCTCACCGTCCGCGGCCGGGGGCCGCTGGAGAAGTAGCACCGCCGGGCGTCCGGCGCACGGGCCGTTCCCTCCGCTCCGGCGGCGGGGGACGGCCCGTTCCGCGTCCCCGGCCCGGTTCGCGCCCCCGGCCCGTCTCGCGCCCCGGGCCGGACGCCGTCACTCCGCCGCCTGCCGCAGCAGCCGCCGCGTCCGGTCCCGCCGGCTGCGCGCCAGCCGGTGCAGTTCGGCCACCTGGGCGTCCGGCAGGTTCCAGGTCTGGGTCAGCAGCCGCAGCGTGGACACCCGCGGGCAGGACACCTCCCGTTCCAGGTCCCGGATCGACCGCACGCTCAGCCCGGTCGCCTCGCCCAGCTGCTCCTGCGTCATCCCCCGGTCCAGCCGGATGCTCCGCAGCAGCGCCCCGAGCGATGCGCCGTCCCCCGTCGCCGCTCCACCCACTCCTGTTCCCCCCTCAATTCCGGACAGTCCGCCTCAGGACAGCTCAACTCACCCGGCTGGGCCGGGATTTGACCGAAGCGATTTCCGTCGCACGCTAACCGCATCCGGCCCGCGCGGCAGCCGAACCGGCGCGCCGGGCGCGTGACGTGGCTCACGCGCGCTCTCCGGACGGCCTCCGCCCCGCCCCGCGCACCCTCCGTGACGGCCGCCCGCTCCACCCCTGCCGGAACCGCCGGGGAACACCCGGGGGAAGCCCGGGAAGAACCCGGGAAGGACACCTGGAACGACACCGCGAAGAACGCCGTGAAGAACGCCGGACGAAGATCGACTCGCCCCTCGGCTGCCCCTGTGAGCGGAGCCCCGAATGAGGCAGGATGGGAGGTGGAAAGGGCGGCCTCTCATTGCCGGCCACCACGTGCACTGAGGAATGAGGACCCCCATGAGCATCGACCCGTCGTCCATCCCGTCCTTCGGCGTCCCCCAGGGCGGCCAGCCCGGCGGCCAGGGCGGGCGGCCGGCCGGCCCGCCGCCGATCATCGTCCCGGACCAGGGCCTGGTCACCCAGCTGCTGGACCAGATGCAGCTCAAGCACGTCGTGGACGAGGAGGGCGACCTCACCGCCCCCTGGGAGGGCTTCCGCGTCTACTACATGTTCCGCGGCGAGCAGAAGGAGCTCTTCGCGGTGCGCGCCTTCTACGACCGCGCGTACCCGCTGGAGAAGAAGGGCGAGATCCTCGACCTGATCGACGAGTGGAACCGCGAGACCCTCTGGCCCAAGGTCTACACCCACACCCACGAGGACGGCGTGGTCCGCCTGATCGGCGAGGCCCAGATGATCGTCGGCGCCGGCGTCAACCTGGACTACTTCGTCACCACCACCGCCAACTGGACCCAGGCCGCGGTCGGCTTCGAGCAGTGGATCGTCGAGCGCCTCGGCCTCCAGAACGAGATCGAGGGCGAGGACGGCGAGGGCGCCGAGGGCACCGACGAGGCCTGATCCCTCCCCGGTACCCCCCGCACCGCCCGTTCGGCCCGCCACCCGCCCCCACGGCGGTGGCGGGCCGTTCTTGTCCCCGGCTCCCGGCTGACCCAGGATGGCCTGACAACGAGCCGTGAGGAGCCACCGATGGGTACCAGGCCACTGCTGAACCGCCGACTGGCCGGGATGGGCACGACGGTCTTCGCCGAGATGTCCGCCCTGGCCACGGCCACCGGCTCGATCAACCTCGGCCAGGGCTTCCCGGACACCGACGGGCCCGAGGAGGTCCGCGAGGCGGCCGTACGGGCCCTGCGCGAGGGCCGCGGCAACCAGTACCCGCCCGGCCCCGGCGTCCCCGAGCTGCGCACCGCAATCGCCGAGCACCAGCAGCGCTTCCACGGCCTCGCGTACGACCCGGACAGCGAGGTGCTGGTCACCGCCGGCGCCACCGAGGCCATCGCCGCCACCCTGCTGGCCCTCCTGGAGCCGGGCGACGAGGTGATCGCCTTCGAGCCGTTCTACGACTCGTACGCCGCCTGCATCGCGATGGCCGGCGCCACCCGGGTGCCGCTCACCCTGCGGGCCCCGTCCTTCCGCCCCGACCTGGACGAGCTGCGCTCGCTGATCACCCCGCGCACCCGGCTGCTGCTGATCAACACCCCGCACAACCCGACCGGCACCGTCCTCACCGCCGAGGAGCTCGCCGCCATCGCCGAACTCGCCGTCGAGCACGACCTGCTGGTCGCCACCGACGAGGTCTACGAGCACCTGGTGTTCGGCGCCGCCCACCACCCGATCGCCGCCCTGCCCGGCATGCGCGGACGCACCGTCAGCATCTCCTCGGCCGGCAAGACCTTCTCCTTCACCGGTTGGAAGGTCGGCTGGGTCACCGCGAGCCCGGACCTGGTGGCGGCCGTGCGCACCGCGAAGCAGTACCTCACCTACGTCAGCGCGGGCCCCTTCCAGTACGCCGTCGCCGAGGCCCTGCGGCTGCCGGACACGTACTTCGACACCCTCCGCGCCGACCTGCTGCGCAAGCGCGACCTGCTGGTCGACGGTCTCGCCGCGGCCGGCTTCCGGGCCTTCACGCCCGAGGGCACGTACTTCGTCACCACCGACATCACCCCGCTCGGCGAGAAGGACGGCATCGAGTTCTGCCGTGCCCTGCCCGGCCGTTGCGGCGTCGTCGCCATCCCGAACGCGGTGTTCTACGACGACGTGGAGGCCGGCCGTAGCCTGGTCCGCTTCACTTTCTGCAAAAAGGACGAGGTCCTTCAGGAGGCCGTCGCCCGCCTGCGGCGCCTGTGAGGGGCCGCACGCCCCCTTTCACGCCCTTCTCCGCACCCTTCGAACAGGACTGCCCGCAGCCCGACACCAGTTCTGATGGATCATCAACTTCCTTGATCGGCTTGCTTGTTTGCCGCCACTGAGGCACGCTGGCCGACCCTCCGGGCACTCTCCCGCCGCCCTCCACGCCCCGCGCCTGGAGGGCGGCGGTGCGTGATGCGCCCGAACAGCGCACACCCGGCGCGCACGGCGCGCAATCCGGTGATAGGGGCGCGCGCTGTGCAGACTCGTACACGGGCTCGATCAGAGCCGGGAAGCAGGTGTGCTCGAAACGGTGAATGCTTGACAAAGTTGGGTAAATCACCGGCGGGCCCGACGTATTCGTGCTTCTCTGCTGCTGAATCTCCAGCCGGAATCCTTCCTTCCACGGTCGGCCGCGCCCAGGGCCGCACAGCCACGAACAGCCTCGCCATCGCCTAGGCCTACTCGGTGCTGCTCGGCGGGCGCGCACGGAGCTGAAACGCGGAGCCGAGCATGCTCACCACACTGCAGACCTCCTACACGGACACCCGCGCCGGTGACCTCGCCTGGTGCCTCGGCGGCGACCCGCTGCCCGCTCTCGCCGTCCGCGACCTGAGACTCGACGGAGGCGGCCGCCCGGGCGCGTCCGGCACCCTCCAGCTGCGCCTGCTGGGCGCCTCCCACCAGGTGGTGATCGACGCGGGCCCCGGCCGATGTCTGGAGACCGTCGCCTGCCTGCCCGGCCGCCGCACCCCGCTGCCGGCCCGGGTGGCCAAGCAGATCGGCGGCTGGGAGTACGAGTTCGCCGCCCGCATCGAGGCGCTGCCGCCGCACGACTTCGCGGCCCGCGCCCAGGAGCTGCTGGCCCTGGTCGAGGGGCACCCCCGGGGCCTCGCCGGGGTCTTCCCGGGCGACCCGAGCGCCTTCACCGCGCTGGTCACCCAGGGCGGCCCGGACCGGCTCCTGTGGCGCACCTGGCACGCCTACCCGCAGGAGGGGCAGCTGGTGTGCACCCGCTCCTCGCTGGTGGTGTCCGGGGCATGACCGCCCCCAAGTCCGGAGCGGAACACCGGTCCGGCCGTAGGCCGCCCAACCCGGGCCTACGAATCGTACGCAGGAACGATTCGTCAATTCGACGTCGCTCACTGTCCGTCGGATGGGCGCAGCCATCCGTCCCGCACGTCCCCTAGCGTTTGTTCGTGATCAACCATCCGGCCGGTCCGCCCGCACGCCCGCGAGTGGACCTCGACGACGGCACCCCACCCCGGCCCGGGCGAGCCCACGCCCCACTCCTGCCCGCCCGCCGTCGGCCCCGGCTGCGCTCCCGACCACGGTTCGCCCGCCTGACCGTCCTGCTGGCCGCGTTCGTCTGCGCGGCCTGCGGACTCGTCTACGAGCTCGAACTCGTGGCGCTCGGCGACTACCTGCTCGGGGACACGGTCACCCAAACCTCCGTCGTGCTCTCCGTCATGGTCTTCGCGATGGGCCTCGGCTCCCTCCTCGCCAAACGGCTCACCAGCCGGCCCGCCACCGCCTTCGCCCTGGTCGAGTGCGCGCTCGCGCTCACCGGCGGACTCTCCGTCCTCGCCCTCTACTCCTGCTGGGCCTGGATCGGCCGCTACCAGGCCGCCATGGTCGGCCTCACCTGCCTGATCGGCATCCTCATCGGCGCCGAGATCCCCCTGCTGATGACCCTCATCCAACGGATCCGGCGCGAGGACGCCGGACGGGCCGTCGCCGACCTGTTCGCCGCCGACTACGTGGGCGCCCTGATCGGCGGCCTCGCCTTCCCGTTCCTGATCCTGCCCGGCCTCGGGCCCGGCGACGGAGCACTGCTCACCGGCGCCGTCAACGCCGTCGCCGGGGCCGCCGTGGTGCTCTGGCTGTTCCGCGAGGAACCCGCCCCCCGGATACGACGGCTGCTCTGGGGCGGCTGCCTGCTGGTGCTCGCCGTGCTCGCGGCGGCCGCGGCCGGCTCCGACGCCGTCGAACGCGCCGCCCGGCACGCCCTCTACGGCGACCAGGTCCGCTACGCGACCCGCAGCCGGTACCAGGAGATCGTGCTCACCGGCCCCGCCGAAGGCCCGCTCCGGCTCTACCTCGACGGCCGGCTCGCGGTCTGCGGACCCGACGAGTACCGGGGCAGCGAGGGCCTCGTCCACCCCGCCATGGCGGCCGGCCCGGACGCCCGGGTCCTGCTGCTCGGCGGCGGCGACGGACTCGCCCTGCGGGAAGTGCTGCGGCACCGGGGCGTCCGCACCGTCCGGCTGGTCGACGCCGACCCCGCCCTCCCCCGGCTCGCCCGCACCGACCCCGGGCTCGCCGCCCTCGGCGGGCGCTCCCTGGACGACCCCCGGGTCCGCACCACCGCCGCCGACCCGATGGCCTGGCTGCGCGGCGCGGGCGCCCCCGGCGGGGACGGACCGTACGACGTGGTGCTCGCCGACCTCCCGGCACCGGCCGACGGCGGACCGGTCAAGTTCCACTCCCAGGAGTTCTACGGCCTCGCCACCCGGCTGCTCTCCCCCGGCGGCCGGATCGCCGTCCGCGCCGGGAGCGACCTGGACGGCCTCTGGCAGATCGAGTCCGGCCTGCGGACGACGGGCCTGCAGACCGCCCCGTACGCCGTCCCGGGCAGCGCCACCGCCGCCTGCCGCCCCGGCCCGCCCGACGGCGCCCAGAACTTCCTCCTCGCCGCCGCCACCCGCCCCCCGCTCACCCTCGCCCCCGACGCCCCGGCCCCCCGCGCCCTCACGCCCGACACCCTCCACGCCACCACCACCCGCCTCACCGCCCTCCGCCCCGCCCACCCCCCGGCCGCCCTCACCCTCCTCGGCCCCCGCTGAGGTCGCCGCTGAGCCGCGGCCCGGCCATCGTTGAGGCCGACAGCCGGGAACCCCCGCACCCGCACCCACGCCGCCGCTCCCACGGCCCTGCGGAGCCGCCGCCGGCTGCACCCGACGCCCCGGGAAGAGCGGCCGGGGGACGGCGGCCCCCGCCGGACACGGCGGGGGCCGCCCGGCATCCGCGAAGCGGGCCGAGGCGGGCAGAAGCCCCCTCCGCTACCCGGGGTCCGCGCGCAGGCGGAACGGTGATCGACTCGCCGCCCCCATCGCCGCTGCGCGAGAAGTCGATCCAGCCGACTTCCCACGCGGGGAGGCCCAGAAGAACGGGCTCCTCGACCGGCAAGCCCCCGCACGGGCGGGGCCGCTCGGCAGCCGGGGAGCGGGCCCAGGCAGGAGAAGGCCCATGGCCCCGGCCCACCTTGCGGGGGCGGACGGCCGCCGGACGACGGGCGACGGAGCGGGTCCCGTCGCGGTGCGGGGCCGATGGGGAGGGCAGCCCCGGGCCCGGGGGCCGCTGGATAGGCGCGGGCCCAATGGGCAGGACCGTGGGCGGCCCCGGGCCCTGCAGGGCCAAGTGGGCGAGGCGGGGCCGGAGGATGCGGGGCCCGTGAGCGGGGCGGCCCCGGGCCTGGGGCCGGTGGATGGGCGCGGGCCCGGTGCGCAGGGCTGTGGGCGGCCCCGGGCCTGGGGCCGGGTGGGTGGGGCAGCACCGGAGGGCGCGGGGTCGGTGGGCGTACGCAGCCTCGGGCCTGCGGGGCCGGAGGGTGCCGGGCCTGGGGGCGGGGCGGCCCAGGCTCGGGGCCGGGACGATGGTGCGACGGCCAAGGGAACGGGTGGGATGGGGAAAATCTGGTGGTGGTGGGTAGGGACCGGGCGGGGACCAGTCGGTAGGCTCCGTGGCATGGAGCATGAGGTTGTCGTCCCGATGTCCGCCGAGCTGGTGCGGCAGGCCTTGCAGGATCCGGCGCTGCTGGCGCGGAGCGTGCCGGGGCTGAGCACCGAGCCGGCCGCGGCCGGGTCCGGTGCGGCCGAGGAGATCGGCGGCCGGCTGAAGCTGCGGATCGGCGGCTCCACGATCACGTACAAGGGCGTGCTGTCGCTGATCGAGGGCCGGGAGGGCGTGCTGACCGTGCTCGCCGAGGGCGAGGAGGCCCGGGGCAGCGGTGAGGCGACCGCGACCGTCCGGGTCAGCGTCGTGGACGGCGCCGAGGAGGGCACCGCGGCGATCCGCTTCACCGGCGACCTGAGCGCCACCGGCCGGCTGACCGAGTTCGACGAGGAGACCCTCGACGCCACCGGCCGCCGTCTGCTGGACAGGTTCGCCGCCGCGCTGGTCGCCCCGGAGGGCGAGCAGCCGCAGGACCAGGAGGGCTCGGAGGACCTGGACGAGCAGGAGGACCAGGCCGCGGAGACCTCGACCGGCGCGGGTGTGGTCTTCATCGAGGAGCGCCAGGACCAGCCCGGCGACGACCTGGACGACGACCTCTCCGACCTGATCGCCTTCTCGGACGCCGACGCCGAGCGCTTCGGTCTGCCCACCGGCTCCGCCGACGACGACGAGGACGACGTCGATGGCGAGGGCGAGGGCGAGGACGCGGACGGCTCCGCCGAGCAGGACGGCGTCGCCGAGGAGCTGCCCGCCGAGCCGCTCTTCGCGTACGAGGACGAGCCGGTGCTCTCCGGCCCGGTGCGCCGCAGCATCGTCGGCCGGTCCGCCGAGGAGGTGGACCACGCCCCGCCGCGCGGCCCGTACGCCCCGGCGCTGCCCGCCCGCAGCGCGCGGGCCCGGGCGGCGTCCCGCTGGGGCGGGGAGGCCGGCGGGATCGTGGTGCCGGGCGCCGGCGGCCGCAACGCGGTGCCGTGGGTGATCGGCGGCTCGGTGGCCCTGCTGGGCGGTGCCGTGGTGCTGGTCAGGGCGCTGCGCCGCCGCTGACCTGGCGTCGGCCGGGCGCGAGCCCGGAGAGCCGCGGGGACTGCCAGGGCCTAGACTGAACGCTCATGAGCAACGACCGCGACGCCCTGCTGGCACAGATCAAGGACAAGGCCGTCGTGCACGGCAAGGTCACCCTCTCCTCCGGCAAGGAGGCCGACTACTACGTCGACCTGCGCCGGATCACGCTGGACGGCGTGGCCGCCCCGCTGGTCGGCCGGGTGATGCTGGACGCGACCTCGCACCTGGAGTACGACGCCGTCGGCGGTCTGACCCTGGGCGCCGACCCGGTGGCCGCCTCGATGCTGCACGCCGCCGCCGCGCGCGGGCAGCAGCTGGACGCCTTCGTGGTCCGCAAGACCGGCAAGGCGCACGGCCTGCAGCGCCGGATCGAGGGCCCGGAGGTCAAGGGCCGCCGGGTGCTGGCCGTCGAGGACACCTCCACCACCGGCGGCTCGGTGCTGACCGCCGTGGAGGCGCTGCGCGAGGCGGGTGCCGAGGTGGTCGGCGTCGCGGTGATCGTGGAGCGCGGCGGCGCGGCCGCCGTCGAGGCCCAGGGCCTGGAGTACGTGACCGCGTACACCCTGGACGACCTGGGTCTCTGACCCCGACCCGCCGGGACGACAAGGCCGGGACGACGAACGACCGAGGGCCGGTGCTGTTTCACGTGAAACAGCACCGGCCCTCGCCGTGTCCGGAGCGGCGGGCGCTCAGCCCCGCCGGTGCCGGCCGCCGCCGGCCTGGACCTGGCTCTCCTCGTCGACCTCGGCACCGACGCCGGCCCGCTTCTTCTTCCGCTCGCGCATGACCTCGATCAGGATCGGCGAGATGGACAGCAGGACGATCAGCAGCACCGCCGGGATCAGGTACTTGTCGATCACCGGGGCGAGCGCGTCACCGAAGAAGTAGCCGATCAGCAGCATGGACTCGGTCCACAGCACGCCACCGATCACGTTCCAGACGAAGAAGGTCCGGGCGGGCATCTCCAGGGTGCCGGCGACCGGGTTCAGGAAGGTGCGGATGATCGGCATGAAGCGGGCCAGCACGACGGCCTTGCCGGAGCCGAACTTGTTGAAGTACTCCTCCGCCTTCACCACGTAGTCGCGGCGGAAGATCTTCGAATCGGGCTTGTCGAACATCTTCGGCCCGACCTTGGCACCGATCAGGTGCCCGAGCTGGGCGCCGGCGATCGCCGCGATCGGGCAGCCGATCAGCAGGACGGCGATCGGCAGCTTGGCGCCGTCGCCGAGCACCGAGGAGGCTGCGTTCGAGGCGGCGACGCCCGCGAGGATCAGCAGCGAGTCACCCGGGAAGAAGAAGCCGACCAGCAGGCCGGTCTCCGCGAAGATGATCGCGATCAGCCCGATGGCGCCGAGGGACGAGATCAGGGATTTGGCGTCGAGCAGGTTGACGGCCAGCTGGTTGTAGTCCACGGGCGCAGGATAGCGGGCGCACCTTGCCGGCGACGCGGGCGTACCGTGCCGACGGCGCCCGGCCGGGACCGGTTCCGGCCCCCGCCGGGGCCGCCCGGGTGCCGCCGTGCGCCCGTACCGTGCGACGTTCCGCATGGCGGGCTCCTGCTGACCCGCGGGCACGAGTCTGGGAAGATGGCACAGGCGTCCGGTCCGCGGTGGCACACCACCCTCATGGCCGTACCGCGCAGGTCGCCGCGAACGTGCCGGAGAGCCACCACCGCAACGCCGCGCGTCGGCGGGCCGGCACGGAGTCGTCACGAAGGCGTACACAGCGTCGGACAGCACCGTCCGTACGCCGCAACCCGACAGGAGCGGATCGCATGCCCATCGCAACTCCCGAGGTCTACAACGAGATGCTCGACCGGGCCAAGGCGGGCAAGTTCGCCTACCCGGCCATCAACGTCACGTCGTCGCAGACCCTGCACGCCGCGCTGCGTGGTTTCGCCGAGGCCGAGAGCGACGGCATCATCCAGATCTCGACCGGTGGCGCGGAGTTCCTGGGCGGCCAGCACAGCAAGGACATGGTGACCGGCGCGGTCGCGCTCGCCGAGTTCGCCCACATCGTCGCCGCCAAGTACGACGTCACCGTCGCGCTGCACACCGACCACTGCCCGAAGGACAAGCTGGACGGCTACGTCCGCCCGCTGCTGGCGGTCTCCGCCGAGCGCGTGGCCAAGGGCGAGAACCCGCTGTTCCAGTCGCACATGTGGGACGGCTCGGCCGAGACCCTCGCCGACAACCTGGCCATCGCCCAGGAGCTGCTGGCCCAGGCCGCCGCCGCCAAGATCATCCTCGAGGTCGAGATCACCCCGACCGGCGGCGAGGAGGACGGCGTCACCCACGAGATCAACGACGAGCTGTACACCACCGTCAACGACGCCGTGCGCACCGCCGAGGCGCTGGGCCTGGGCGAGCAGGGCCGCTACCTGCTGGCCGCCTCCTTCGGCAACGTGCACGGCGTGTACAAGCCGGGCAACGTCGTGCTGAAGCCGGAGCTGCTGCGCGAGCTGCAGGACGCGATCGGCAAGCAGTACGGCAAGACCGACCCGTTCGACTTCGTCTTCCACGGCGGCTCGGGCTCGACCGCCGAGGAGATCGCCACCGCGCTGGAGAACGGCGTCGTGAAGATGAACCTGGACACCGACACCCAGTACGCCTTCACCCGCCCGGTGGCCGGCCACATGTTCGCCAACTACGACGGCGTGCTGAAGGTCGACGGCGAGGTCGGCAAGAAGAACACCTACGACCCGCGCACCTGGGGCAAGCTGGCCGAGGCCGGCATGGCCGCCCGCGTGCGCGAGGCCGCCGAGCAGCTGCGTTCGGCGGGCAAGCGCCTGAAGTGAGGCCCGCGCCCCGCGTAGGACCCGCGCCCCGAGCGTGAGAAACGGGTGCCCCCGGCGGACTCCGCCGGGGGCACCCGTACGTCGGGGGTGTCTACCGCTCTACGGCTCTGCCGCTCTCTACGGCTCTACCGATCTCTACGGCGCTGCCGCTCGACCGCTCTACTGCTTGAGCTCCGCGTACGCCTCCGCGCTGCTGTCCTTCAGGAACTGCCAGCAGCGGGCCTCCTCCTCGGTCTCCTTGATCGCGCCGGCCGCCCGGGCGAGCGCCGCCAGGCAGCGCAGGAAGCCGCGGTTGCCGCGGTGCTCCCACGGCACCGGGCCGTGGCCCTTCCAGCCGTTGCGCCGCAGCGCGTCCAGACCACGGTGGTAGCCGGTACGGGCGTAGGCGTACGACTCGACGTACCGGCCCGCCGCGTAGGCGTCGTCGGCCAGCATCGCCCAGGCGAGGCAGAAGACCGGGAACTCGGCCGCCACCTGGGTCGGGGAGGCCGATTCCTCCGCCAGCATCCGGTAGGGCCGCTCCTCCTCCGGGAGCAGGGTCGGTTCGGGACCGTCGAGAAGATTCCTGTGAATCGCCATGCCCTGAAGTCTGCCACCCGAGACGCAGGGGTCAACCGCCGTCCCGGACGGGCGGCCGCCACGGGCACCGGCGCCGCCCACGGGAAGGTGGACATTCACCCGTTCGCCATGCCAGTGTGAAGATCATGTCTGCAGCCCGATCCGTCGGCAGGCGCACCGCACCGCCCCGGAAGGGCGGTCGCCGACGCCGCCGGCAGCGGCGCAGACCCGGTCCTGGCATGCTCACGGCACTGGTGCTCTCCGTTCTGGTGCTGGGCGCCGCGGCGGTCATGCTGAACCGCCCCTCGGCCACCCCGGTCACCACCCCGACCACCCAGGCGAGGGTCGCCCCGCCGGCCGAGCAGGCCGCCACGGCGGCACCGGCGCCGGCTCCCGCACCGGCCGACACCCCGCCGCCCCCGCCGGCCCCGACACCGACCCCGCCGCCCGCCCCCGCCGCGCCGGACCCCGGCCCCGCCAAGGGCGCGGGCACCTTCACCGTCGCCCCCGCCACCGCCAAACCGGTCGGGCGCGGCACCGTGCGCCGCTACCGGGTCGAGGTCGAGGACGGCATCGGCATCGACGCCCCGTCCGCCGCCGCGCAGGTCCACGGCATCCTCGGTGACAAGCGCGGCTGGACCAACGACCGCAAGAACGGCTTCCAGCTGGTCGCCGACGGCCCGTACGACTTCACCGTGAAGATCGCCTCACCGGCCACCGTGGACCGGATCTGCGGCGCCTCCGGACTGGACACCCACGGCGAGGTCAACTGCAACGTCGGCAACCAGGTGCTCGTCAACTCCAAGCGCTGGAACACCGGTTCACCGCAGTTCAGCGGCCCGCTGGAGGAGTACCGGGCACTGATCGTCAACCACGAGGTGGGCCACCGGATCGGCCACGGGCACGAGGGCTGCCCGGGCGAGGGCAAGCCCGCGCCCGCGATGATGCAGCAGATCTACGGTCTCAAGGGCTGCGCGCCCAACGCCTGGCCGTACTCGGCGGAGGGCACCTACCTCAGCGGGCCGTCCGTCCCGTAGCCCGCGGGACCGGAGCCGCACCGGGGAGCCGGTCAGCCGAGCACCGGCAGGTACGCCCGCAGGTCGCTGCGCTCCCCCGAGGCGGACACCTCGGCCGCGTCCACCGCCGCCGCCCAGTCCGTCCGGCCGGTGGCCAGCCGGATCCAGGTCAGCGGGTCGGTCTCCACCACGTTGGGCGGGGTGCCCCGGGTGTGCCGGGGGCCCTCGACGGCCTGCACCACCGCGTACGGCGGGATCCGCAGCTCGACCGCGCCGCCCGGGGCACGGTCGGCGAAGGCGTCGGCCAGCAGCCGGGTGACGGCCGCGACGGCCTGCCGGTCGTGCGGGAACGCTGGGAGGGCCCGGGAGGCCGAGGAGGTCAGGGAGACCGGGGAGCCGGGGAAGGCGTCGGGCCCGAGCGCGGCGGCCAGGTCGTCGGCGTGCACGACCGTCTCCACCAGCCTGGTCACCAGCATGTCGGAGAGCGTCATCGAACCCAGCCGGATCTCGAACCGCCGCGCCGGGTCGGCGGCTTCGGGCCGCTCCAGCAGGGCGAGCAGCGCGTCCGCGGCCCGGCCGAAGGCGGCCGCCACCGAGGCCGCGTCCCCGGCGAACTCCGCCGCGCCCCGCTCCCGGGCCTGCTCGTCCAGCAGCGGCGCGACGGTGGCGACCCCGGCCGCCCAGCCCGACAGGTCCAGCGGTGCCCGCCCCTGCGGCCGGTCGTCCAGGTGCGCCGGGACGTAGTCGAGTTGGACGGCCAGGTGGGCGAGCAGTTCGCGGACCCGCCACCGCCCCAGCCGGGTCGGCAGGTCCAGCTGCTCCGTGCCGAGCGCGTCCACGGCGGCACGCAGCGCCCTGGTCTGGGCGGCCAGCGCGGCGCGGACCTTCTGCGGCTGGTACGTACGGGGCTTGGCAGGCATGGGGCTCAACATATGACGAGGGGCGGACGGTTCACCAGGAACCGCCCGCCCCTCGAACAGGCCGATCAGGCCAGCAGGGCCTCGATGACGCCGGTGTGGGCGTCCTTCAGCTCCGCCAGCGAGACGCTGAACTGGCCCTGGACGTCCAGGCTGTCGCCGTCCACGACACCGATCCGGGTGGCCGGCAGGCCGCGCGCGGTGCACATGTCGTTGAAGCGGAGCTCCTCGCTGCGCGGCACCGCCACGACGGCGCGGCCGGCCGACTCCGAGAACAGCAGGACGAACGGGTCCTGGCCCTCGGGCAGGACGATCCGCGCACCGTGGCCGCCCTTGAGGCAGCTCTCCACGAGCGCCTGGCCGAGGCCGCCGTCGGACAGGTCGTGCGCGGCGTCGATCATGCCGTCGCGCGAGGCGGCGATCAGGATGTCGCCGAGCAGCCGCTCGCGCTCCAGGTCCACCGCGGGCGGCAGGCCGCCGAGGTGGTCGTGGACGGCCTGCGACCAGGCCGAGCCGCCGAGCTCGTCCGCCGTGTCGCCGAGCAGGTAGAGCAGCTGCCCCTCCTCGGCGAAGGCCAGCGGGGTGCGCCGGGTGACGTCGTCGATGACGCCGAGCACCGCGACCACCGGGGTCGGGTGGATGGCGACCTCGCCGGTCTGGTTGTACAGCGAGACGTTGCCACCGGTGACCGGGGTGCCGAGCACCAGGCAGGCGTCGGCCAGGCCGCGGGTGGCCTCGGCGAACTGCCACATCACGTCCGGGTCCTCGGGGGAGCCGAAGTTGAGGCAGTCGGAGACGGCGAGCGGCTTGGCACCGCCGGCCGCGACGTTGCGGTACGCCTCGGCCAGGGCCAGCTGGGCGCCGGTGTACGGGTCCAGCTTGGCGAAGCGGCCGTTGCCGTCGGTGGCGACCGAGACGCCGAGGTTGGTCTCCTCGTCGATCCGGATCATGCCCGAGTCCTCGCCGACCGAGAGCACGGTGTTGCCGAGCACGTAGCGGTCGTACTGGTCGGTGATCCAGGACTTGGAGGCCTGGTTCGGGTGGCTCGCGACCTTCAGCAGGTCGGCCTTGAGGCCCTCGCCGGTGGTCGGGCGGGCCAGCCGCTCGGCGGTCGGGGCGTCGGCCTGCAGCGCGTCCTGCCAGCTGGGGCGGGCGTACGGGCGCTGGTAGGTCGGGCCCTCGTGGGCGACGGTGCGCGGCGGGACGTCCACCACGAGCTCGCCGTGCCAGTAGATCTCCAGGCGCTCGCCGTCGGTCACCTCACCGATGACGTTGGCGATGACGTCCCACTTCTCGCAGATCTCCAGGAAGCGGTCGATCTTGTCGGGCTCGACGATCGCGCACATGCGCTCCTGCGACTCGCTCATGAGGATCTCCTCCGGCGAGAGCGTGTGGTCGCGCAGGTGCACGGTGTCGAGCTCGATCCGCATGCCGCCGGAGCCGGCCGAGGCCAGCTCGCTGGTGGCGCAGGACAGGCCGGCGCCGCCGAGGTCCTGGATGCCCTTGACGAGCTTCTCCCGGAAGATCTCCAGGGTGCACTCGATCAGAAGCTTCTCCTGGAACGGGTCGCCGACCTGGACCGCCGGGCGCTTGGCCGGCTTGGTGTCGTCGAAGGTCTCGGAGGCGAGCACCGAGACGCCGCCGATGCCGTCGCCACCGGTGCGGGCGCCGTACAGCACGACCTTGTTGCCGGCGCCGGAGGCCTGCGCGAGGTGGATGTCCTCGTGCTTCATGACGCCCACGCACAGCGCGTTGACCAGCGGGTTGCCCTGGTAGCAGGAGTCGAAGACGACCTCGCCGCCGATGTTCGGCAGGCCCAGGCAGTTGCCGTAGCCGCCGATGCCCGCGACGATCCCGGGCAGCACGCGCCGGGTGTCCGGGTGGTCGGCCGCACCGAAGCGCAGCGGGTCCATCACGGCGACCGGGCGGGCGCCCATCGCCAGGATGTCGCGCACGATGCCGCCGATGCCGGTGGCCGCGCCCTGGTAGGGCTCGATGTACGACGGGTGGTTGTGCGACTCGACCTTGAAGGTGACCGCGTAGCCCTGGCCGACGTCGACGACACCGGCGTTCTCGCCGATGCCGACGAGCATCGCGTCCGAATCCGGCTTCTTCTCGCCGAACTGCTTCAGGTGGACCTTGCTGCTCTTGTACGAACAGTGCTCCGACCACATGACCGAGTACATGGCGAGCTCGGCGCCGGTGGGACGGCGGCCGAGGATCTCGCGGATGCGCGCGTACTCGTCCTCCTTGAGGCCGAGGTCGGCCCAGGGCTGGGCGGCGTCCGGGGTCTGCTCGGCGTTCTTGACGGTGTCGAGGCTCATCAGGCGTTCACCAGCTGCTTCAGGACGGAAGTGAAGAAGCCCAGGCCCTCGGTGGTCGGACCGGTGAGCGGCTCCACGGCGTGCTCCGGGTGCGGCATCAGGCCGACGACATTGCCGGCGGCGTTGGTGATGCCGGCGATGTCGCGGTACGAACCGTTCGGGTTGACGTCCAGGTAACGGGCGACGACCCGGCCCTCCGCCTCCAGCTCGTCGAGCACCCGCTCCTCGGCGACGAAGCGGCCCTCGCCGTTCTTCAGCGGGACGACGATTTCCTGGCCGGCGGAGTAATCCCCGGTCCAGGCGGTGCCGGCGTTCTCGATGCGCAGCTTCTGGTCGCGGCAGATGAAGTGCAGCGAGTCGTTCCGGGTGAGCGCACCGGGCAGCAGGTGCGATTCGCAGAGCACCTGGAAGCCGTTGCAGATACCGAGCACCGGCATTCCGAGCTTCGCCTGCTCGATGACGGTCTCCATCACCGGCGAGAACCGGGAGATGGCACCGCAGCGCAGATAGTCGCCGTAGCTGAATCCGCCCGGCAGGACGACGGCGTCGACCTGGTGGAGATCCTTGTCACGGTGCCAGAGGGCGACCGGCTCGGCGCCGGCGAGACGGACCGCCCGCCGGGCGTCGCGGTCGTCGAGGGAGCCGGGGAAAGTGACGACGCCGACGCGGGTGGTCACTTGCCCTCCTCCTCGACCCGGACGGTGAAGTCCTCGATCACGGTGTTGGCGAGAAAGGTCTCGGCGGCTTCGCGGATACGGGCGAGCGCCGCGTCGTCGACCGGGCCCTCCACATCCAGCTCGAAACGCTTGCCCTGGCGGACGTCGGCGATCCCGGTGAATCCGAGACGGGGCAGTGCACGCTGCACCGCCTGTCCCTGGGGGTCGAGGATCTCCGGCTTGAGCATGACGTCGACTACGACGCGTGCCACTGGCACTCCCGGTGGTGTCTTCGGTGAGGCGGGGGAACTCCAGACTACCGGTGGTTTCGGGCAGGATTGCTGGCCGGGCATAGCGACGCGCGTAGACCCCAGACCCTTACGCAGCAAGGGATCCAGCGCCCCGATCACCTGCCCGGGCCGGCCGGTTTCCCCGGATTCGGCACTCGGAACGACGCCCTCCGGAGAACACCCGAATACGGCACTTGGGGACAGAACCGCCCGACCCGCACATCGGTATCAAGGAACCCGCCGAAGAGACGTGAATATCCGGAAAAGAATGCCGGACTCTTCGATTTCGGCCCCCTTCGGGTGCAGAATAGGGCCACCTGTCGCGGCAAGTGCTGCGTATCAGGCGAGCCGCCCGGCCCGCCCGTACGCGCTTGCGCGAGTTGGTGCACATCAGGCCCCGGTACCCCCTCGGACCGGCGGCCGAATTGCCCGAGAGGATTGACACCCATGGCTCAGCGTGTAGTTGTCACGCTCTCCGACGACCTGGACGGCGGCGCCGCCGCCGAAACCGTCCACTTCGGCGTCGACGGAAAGTCGTACGAGATCGACCTGTCCGTGGACAACGCGGAAAAGCTGCGGGAGGCCCTCGCTCCGTTCGTCGCCGCCGGCCGCCGGCAGAGCCGCACCGGAAAGTCCTTCCGGCGCACCGCCCTCACCCCGGACCCGGCCGCCGTCCGCGCCTGGGCCCTGTCCCGCGGGATGGAACTGCCGGCCCGCGGCCGCATCCCCAAGCACGTGTACGAGGCGTTCGCCGAGGCGAACTGACCCCGCGGGGAGCCCGCTCCCCGGTCGCCCCGCCCGCCCGGTCCGAAAGGGTGGGGCGACCACCCCGAACGATGCTGTAGAGTATTCCTCGTCGCCGCAACGGAGAGATCCGAAGAGGCGGCGGGTGCCCCACCAGGCACCATGCGGACGTGGCTCAGTTGGTAGAGCATCACCTTGCCAAGGTGAGGGTCGCGAGTTCGAATCTCGTCGTCCGCTCGCAGTGCGCGAGCACAGCACAACTCAATAGTTTGACCTGCGGACGTGGCTCAGTTGGTAGAGCATCACCTTGCCAAGGTGAGGGTCGCGAGTTCGAATCTCGTCGTCCGCTCAGATACGAAGGGCCCCCTCAATCGAGGGGGCCCTTCGGCATTCCCTCCCGGGGCGTCCCGGCACCCCCGCACCCGGCGGCCGGCGATATCGGCCATGACATTTGTCATCGCCGACCCGTGCGTCCCCACCGCGATGTCATGACGGCTCGCACTGCCCGCACGGCCCGGCCGACGGGAGGCTTGGGGCATGGAAACGAGCCGGCCCTCCCGCCCCAGCGACGACGTGATCGAGGTCACCGACCTGCACCGCCACTACGGCGGCGGCAACACCGGGTACCACGCCGTGCGCGGCGTCGACCTGACCGTCCGCCGCGGCGAGCTGTTCGCCCTGCTCGGCACCAACGGGGCCGGCAAGACCTCCACCATGGAGGTCATCGAGGGCCTGGCCGCGCCCACCGGCGGCACCGTCCGGGTGCTCGGCCGGGACCCCTTCACGGAGCGCGGCGCCGTCCGCCCGCGGATCGGCATCATGCTCCAGGAGGGCGGCTTCTCCGGCGAGCTCACCGCCGCCGAGACCGGCCGCACCTGGGCCGGGATGACCAGCGGCGCCCGCCCGGTCGCGGAGGCGCTGGAGCTGGTCGGCCTCGGCCACCGGGCGAACGTCCGGGTCAAGCAGCTGTCCGGCGGCGAGAAGCGCCGGCTGGACCTCGCGATGGCCCTGCTCGGCCGCCCCGAGGTGCTCTTCCTGGACGAGCCCAGCACCGGCCTCGACCCGGAGGCCCGCGCCGCCGTCTGGCGGCTGGTCCGCGAGCTGCGCGCCCAGGGCACCACGGTGCTGCTCACCACGCACTACCTGGAGGAGGCCGAGGAGCTGGCCGACCGGCTGGCCATCATGCACGGCGGCCAGGTCGTCACCTCCGGCACCGTCGCCGAGGTGATCGCCGGCCGGCCCTCCCGGATCTCCTTCGAACTGCCCGAGTTCACCGGGACCGCGCTGCCCCTGCTGCCCGGCGCCGAGCTGTCCGTCGACGGCCGCAAGGTCACCGTGCAGACCGTCGGGCTCCAGGACACCCTCACCGACCTGCTCGGCTGGGCCCGGCACCACGGCATCGCGCTCGGCGCGCTGGACGCCCGCAGCGCCTCGCTGGAGGAGGCCTTCCTCGCGATCGCCTCCGAGGCCGCCCACCAGCACCCCCCGCAGGCGCCCGCCGCCACCCGCCCCGCCCGCCGCCGCCTGATCGGATCCGCCCGATGACCACCGCCACCGCCACCGCCGCCACCACCGCCGGTCCGCAGAGCACCGCCGTCCGCCGGCTGCTCGCCCTCGGCCGGGCCGAGGCCACCCTGCTGCTGCGCAACCGCACCGCCCTGTTCACCGCCCTGGTGCTGCCGCTGTTCCTGGTCGTCGTCCTCCGGAGCACGCTGGCGCAGCAGGCCGAGTCCAACCCCGGCCTGGACGTCGACTCGCTGCTGGTCTACGGCTCGGTCGGGATGGTCCTGGCCTTCGTCGTGTACTACAACCTGACCGCCGCGTACGTCGGACGGCGCGGCGAGCTGGTCCTCAAGCGGCTGCGCACCGGCGAGGCCCGGGACATCGAGATCCTGCTCGGCACCGCCGTCCCCTCGCTCACCCTCGGCCTGCTGATGGCCGCCCTGATCGGGATCGGCGGCAGCGTCGCCCTGCACCTGACCGTGCCGGTCAACCCGCTGCTGATGCTGGTCGGCCTGCTGCTGGCGCTGGCCACCATGATCGCCCTGGCCGCGCTGTCCAGCGCCTTCACCAGGACCGTGGAGAGCGCCGGCATCACCACCCTGCCGGTCATGCTGGTCATGCAGTTCGGCTCCGGCCTGTTCGTCCCGCTGGACGTCATGCCCGAGCAGCTGGCGAACATCTGCCGCCTGCTGCCGACCACCCCGGCCTTCCAGCTGATCCGCGTCGGCTGGTTCGGCACCGACGGCTCGGCCGCCGCGACCGGTTTCGCCGGCTCCTGGGGCGCCGCCGGCTCGCACCTGGTCACCGGGGGCATCTGGCTCGCCCTCGCGGTCTGGGGCGCGGTGCGCTACTTCCGCTGGGAGCCGCGCCGCTGAGCATCCGGCAGTAATCCGAAGGAACGCCCCCGGTCCGACCTCTGATATGAAGGCAGCAAGCATGATCGTGGTCGAACTGGGGGCGGAAGAAATGAGAATGCGGTCGCCGCTTCGCAGCTGGACGAGCCTGAGCAATCCCCAGCGCACCGAGCTGTACCTGCGCTGGTCGCTCTACCTGATGGCGCTGTTCATCCTGCCCGGCATCCTGCTCACCGTCGGGAGCGTCGCCGACCAGGCCGAGAACATCCCGGTGATCCGGATCTCCCTGCTGATCGGACTCGCCGTCACCCTGGTGCTGCTGCGGGCCTACCGCACCGCGCTCGACCACTACCTGGGCCGCCCCGCCGACCACCGGCTCTGGACCGCCCTCTCGGCCGGCCTCGCGGTGGCCGGCTCCTGGACGGTCCTGCTGTTCGGGCCCGCCGACGGCGGGACGCGGAGCCCGGGAGGCGCGCCCTTCACCCCGTTCGTCGCCAGCGTCCTGCTGATCGCCTCCTTCGGGCCGGTGTGCGTGGCGCTGACCCCGCGCTGGGCCGCCGTCACCGGGGTGGGCATGCTGGCGGCCGTCTTCCCGGCCGGGGTGCTGTCCGGGGGCGACCCCGCCGGCGTCGCCGGGTACCTGACCGGACTGACCATCGGCATGGCCTTCATCGGCTTCAGCTGCCGCAGCTTCGCCTGGCTGACCTCGATCGTCTGGGAACTGGACACCGCCCGCGAGGCGCAGTCCCGGCTGGCCGTCGCCGAGGAGCGGCTGCGCTTCTCCCGCGACCTGCACGACGTGATGGGCCGCAACCTCACCACCATCGCGCTGAAGAGCGAGCTCGCCGTGCAGCTCGCCCGCCGGGGCCGCACCGAGGCCGCCGACCAGATGGCCGAGGTGCAGAAGATCGCCCAGGAGTCGCAGCGCGAGGTCCGGGACGTCATCCGCGGCTACCGCACCGCCGACCTGCACGCCGAGGCGATCGGCGCCCGCGCGGTGCTGCGCTCGGCCGACGTCGTCTGCGAGATCGACCTCGGCGAGCAGGCGGACGAGCTGCCGGCCCCGGTCCAGTCGGTGTTCGGCTGGGTCATCCGCGAGGCCACCACCAACGTGCTGCGGCACAGCGAGGCCGACCGCTGCCTGATCCGGCTGCGGACCGAGGACGGACGGGCCGTGCTGGAGCTGGAGAATGACGGGGTGCCCGACGTCCCGTTCCCCTCCCAGGGCAGCGGCACCGGGCTGCGCGGACTGCGCGAACGGCTCGCCGCCCACGGCGGCGAGCTGGCCGTGCCGACCGCCGGGGCGGGCGTCTTCCGGATGCTCGCCACCGTCCCGCTGCCGAGCTGAGGAAGAAAGACCGCCCGATGACCGAGAACGCCGCGCCCGTCCGCGTCCTGCTCGCCGACGACGAGCACCTGATCCGGGGCGCGCTGGCCGCGCTGCTCTCGCTGGAGGACGACATCGAGGTGGTCGCCCAGGCCGGCTCCGGGACGGAGGCGCTGGCGATGGCCCAGGCGCACCGCCCGGACGTCGCGGTGCTGGACCTCCAGATGCCCGGCAAGGACGGCATCGAGGTGGCCGCCGCGCTGCGGCTGCTGCTGCCGGACTGCCGCTGCATGATCGTCACCGGCCACGGCCGCCCGGGCTACCTGAAGCGGGCGCTGGAGGTCGGGGTGCGCGGCTTCCTGCCGAAGACCGTCTCGGCGGCCGACCTGGCGGGCATCATCCGGACCGTGCGCTCCGGCGGCCGGTACGTGGACCCGGAGCTGGCGGCGGACGCGATCAGCGCCGGCGAGACCCCGCTGACCCCGCGCGAGACGGACGTCCTGGAACTGGCCGCGGACGGCACCCCGATCGCCGAGATCGCCGAGCGCGCCTCGCTCTCCCAGGGCACCGTGCGCAACTACCTGTCCTCGGCGGCCACCAAGCTGGGCGCGGAGAACCGGCACGCGGCGGTGCGGATCGCCCGCGAGCACGGCTGGATCTGAGGGATCCGGCGCCCGCGGGCGATCGTCCCGGGCTCAGGCCCAAGTGGTGCCGGTCAGCCGCTCGTACACCTCGATGTACCGGGCCCGGGTCTGCTCGACGATCTCGGTCGGCAGCGCCGGCGGCGGCTGCTCGCCGTGGCGGTCCCAGCCGGAGGCCGGGGAGACCAGCCAGTCGCGGATCAGCTGCTTGTCGAAGGACGGCTGCGAGCGGCCCGGCTGCCACTGGTCGGCGGGCCAGTAGCGGGAGGAGTCCGGGGTGAGCACCTCGTCGCCGATCAGCAGCTCGCCGTCCAGCAGGCCGAACTCGAACTTGGTGTCGGCCAGGATGATGCCGCGCTCGCGGGCGATGTCCCGGGCCCGGGCGTAGACGTCCAGGGTGGTGCGGCGCAGCTGGGCGGCGAGCTCGGCGCCGATCCGGCGGGCGGTCTCCTCGTAGGAGACGTTCTCGTCGTGCTCGCCGACCTCGGCCTTGAGCGCCGGGGTGTAGATCGGGGCGGGCAGCTCGGAGCTGTTCTCCAGGCCCTCGGGCAGCGCGATGCCGCAGACCGTACGGCTCTCCTGGTACTCGGCCAGGCCGGAGCCGGCCAGGTAGCCGCGGGCGACCGCCTCGACCGGGACCATCTCCAGGCTGCGGCAGACCAGCGTGCGGCCCTTCCAGTCGGCCGGGGCGCCGGCCGGGACCTCGGTGGAGATCACGTGGTTGGGGACGATGTCGGCGATCCGCTCGAACCACCACAGCGACAGCTGGGTGAGGATGCGGCCCTTGTCCGGGATCTCGTTCGGCAGCACCCAGTCGTGGGCGGACGTCCGGTCGCTGGCCACCATGACCAGCTCGCCCGATCCGGTGCGGTAGAGGTCGCGCACCTTGCCGGTGTGCAGGTGGACCAGGCCGGGTACCTGGACCGGCTCGGGCTTGGTGACAAATCCGCTCAAGGTGTTCAGTCCTCAGGGGTCGTTCGCGGGTGGGGCACCGCGAAAGGGGAGGTCACTGCCCCCGCAGTCTTTCACGACCGGGTTCGCCCGCCCCGACCCGTCCCCGGCCTCGGGGGACGGAGCGCCTAGTTCTTGCACAGTCGGTCCAGCAGGTTGGCGGTGGCCCGCTGGATCCGCTCGTCGGTCAGGCCCGGGCGGCCCAGCGCGGGCGACCAGGCGAAGGTGCCCGCCGCGAAGACGTACGCGCCGCTGGGCGCCCGGTACAGCGAGGTCTCCTGGTAGCGGGTGCGGCCGCCCAGGTCCTGGTACGGCGAGTGCGCCAGCAGCACCCGCTCGATGTGCTCGGGCAGCGCCACCTTGGGGTAGTAGCGGTCGGCCTCGCCGGCGACCAGCCCGGGCAGCTCGTCGCCCTCCTGGAGGCCGGTGCCGTCCCAGAGCCAGTGCGCGGTGTGCCGGGCGACCAGCGGGACGGGCGCGGCGACCCGCCCCGAGTACTGCACCCCGAGCAGCTGCTGCTCGGGCTCCCCGGCGTCCCGCCACAGCGCGCTGGCCGCGCCGGGCGCCCCGGCGGCCGGGCTGCCGGGGCGGACCTTCTGCCGCTTGCGGCAGTTGAGCAGCCGGTTGGGCTCGCCGGAGGCGGCGGCGCTCAGCTCGACCCGCCAGTACATGGTGTTGGCGGAGAGGAACACCAGCGAGGTGCCGCCGTCCCGGGCCCGCTCGGCGGCCCGGCGCATCGGCTCGGACCAGTACTCGTCGTGGCCGGGGAAGACCAGCGCCCGGTGCCGGGACGGGTCCACCAGGCCGGCGTGCAGGTCGGTGGCGGTGGCGTAGGAGAGGTCGTAGCCGAAGCGCTCGGCCCAGCGGATGAAGTCGTACGCGTGGCCGACGTGCAGCGGCAGTCCGGCGGTGGCGTGCGGGCGGTCGAAGGAGACGGTGACGGCCGCCTCCGGCTCGCCGACCAGACCGCCCAGGCCGTCCCAGGCGTGGTAGAGGCTGGCGCCGGTGCGGCCGTCCTCGGGGAACAGGTTGTACGCCTGCCAGGTCACGTCGGGGAGCACCAGGAGCAGCTCGGCGGTGCGCGCCCGCTCGTCGAAGTCCCGGACGGTGAAGGGGATGTGGCTGCGGTGCAGCATGTCCGCGGTGGTCAGCACGGCGACGTACGAGCCGGGCTTCCAGTGCGCCGGGATCTGGAGCCGCCAGGAGTGCCACCAGTGGTGGCAGGAGACCGTCCGGTCGACCACCAGCGGGGCGGGCTGGGCGAGGCCGGAGATCAGCGGGCTGGAGGTCATGTGGCGGGCGCCGTCGCCGCCGTAGTGGCCGATCCGGAAGACGTCCACGGTGAACTCGCGGGGCGGGTTGACGGTGACCCGGAAGTCCACCGAGCCGCCGGGGCGGATCACCCCGGCCGAGGCGAAGCCCTTGATCTGCTGGTCCACGTCGTTGGCGCCCTGCGGGCTGCCGACCGACGGCTTGGGTCGGGTGCCCGCGGCCAGCGGCTGCTGGCCGGGCGCGTCCACCGAGACGTACCAGGGGACGGCGCCCTCCGCCCCCGCCAGGTACTGGTCCGGGCTGCGCAGCCAGGGCAGCGGCCCCTGACCGAAGGGGTCGGAGACGCTGTAGGCGTGCGTCCCCGACTCCCAGCGGCGGTTGAGTTCGGTCCCCACGCGCCCCTCCCAGGTGCACTTCCGCCCGGTGGCACGTGCCCCCCGGATGTGCGTGCGGTCTAATACACCACAGAGTGCTGCCGTAACGTCACCCTCCGGTAGCAATTGGTGCAGGGAATCTCGCGCGCCTCCCGGGCAGGGCCTCCGGCCTGCGAAGACGCCGGGCGGCCAACCGATTTGGGGGCGCGCACCGGGGCACCGAGCGCCCTCCTGGAACGCCTGGGACGTCAGAGGCGGACGGGTTTCTCGAGACGGACGTCGGCCGCGTCCAGCCAGGCGCGCAACGGGCCGTCCTGGCCCTGTTCGACGGCCTGGGCGACCGGGCCGGCCAGGTCGGTGCGGCGCACCCCGCCGAGCAGCAGCACCGGGCCGTCCAGCCAGTCCAGGCCGGGGGCGCCGCCGGCGGTGTCCACGGCGGCGCAGCAGACCATCGCGGTGACGTGGTCGACCAGCAGGTCGCGGCCGCTGCGGTCGGGTTCGAGCAGCGGGGCCGGGGCGGTGGTGCGGGCCAGCTGGGCGGCGAGCGCGGCGGCCAGCAGCTCGCCGTCGCCCTCGGCGAGCCGGCCCAGCAGCCGGGTGAGGGTCGGAGCGCCCGGGCGGGACTGCGGGGCGAGCCGGTCCAGGGCGGTCTGCAGGGCGGCGGCGCCCGCCCGCCAGCCGGCGTCCACCACCTCGGCCGGGTAGTCGGCCCACTCCAGCTCGTGCCAGCCGCCGGCCGCCGGGCGGCCGAAGAACAGGTCGGCGGCGAGCCGGGAGACCGCCCGGTCGACGGTGCCGGGCTCCTCCAGCAGGTCGCAGGCGGGGCGGTCGCCGAGCCGGCTGCCGTAGCCGTCGGCCAGCCGGTCGCGCCGGGACAGCTCGGTGAGCGCGGAGACCACGCCGGCGTTGAGGTGGGCCGGGTGGCGGCCGAGCCGCCAGGCGGGCAGCGCGACCCGGGTGAGCAGCCGGTCCCAGCCCGCGTAGGCCAGGCCGACCTGCTCCTGGGCGGCGATCCGCAGGCCGTAGTCGACCGCCCTGGCCTGCTCGGAGGCCCAGCCCGCGACCGAGCGCTCCAGCTCGGCGGAGTGGCCCCGGCAGGCGCCGAGCAGCCGGCGGACGACCCGGCGGACGACCCGGTCGGCGAGTGCGGCCGGACCGCGCCGGGGCGGCCGGGGCGGGGCGGCCAGGATGCCGCCGCCGAGGCCGGGGGCCGTGCCGCCGCCGGAGTCCAGGCAGGCGTCCAGGCGGCGCAGGAAGCGCCGGGCGGCGGCGATCTCCGGGTCGGCGGAGGCGGCGGTGCCGGCCACCACGGGGGCGAGCAGGGCCCGCAGCTCGCCGGCCCGCATCCACCAGAGGAAGGGCGAGCCGATCACCAGGACGGGGGCGGGCTCGGCCGGGTCCGGCTGCGGCGGCGTGGCCGTCGGCCCGGCGGGCGGGACGTCCTCCAGCCAGCTGTCGCAGTCCGGGGTGAGGGCGACGGCGGAGGGCGCCGGCACGTCCAGCCGGTCCGCCAGTTCGTCGATCAGCCGGTACAGCTCGGGTGCCTCGGCGCGGTCCAGCGGGACGGCCGGGGTGGACGGCGGGACGGCCCGGCGCAGGGCCCGGGCGGTCAGCCCGGCCACCAGCAGGGTCAGCGCGGCGACCGCGCAGACCGCCCAGCGGGCGGCGTCCCAGCCGGCCGCGTCGGCGGCCCCGGGCGCGCCGATCCGGCCGGTGAACCGGCCCGCGAGCAGGACCACCGCGACGGCGGTGGGCAGGGCGGCGGCGGCCCGGGCGAGGCCTCGGACCCGCAGGACCGCCTGGGCGTGAGCGCGCGCGATGTCGACTGCTGCCATACGGTGCGGCACCCCCTTCGGAGCCCTCGGGCGCCCGGCTTCGGGCCCTGAGCCGACTCGAAATGATCAGTTCCGACCGGGAAGCGGAGGCGTCCGATCCCCGGTAGTGCATGCTGCGTGGCGCTACTGACATTTTCGACGCCCCGGTCCGGGTGGGCGTTCCGGATCACCCCGGTTTCCACTCGTCCCGGTGACACTGCCCGGATTCCGGACGCCGGCGGCCGGTCCGGTGCGAAGCACCCGACGACCGCCCGGCCGGACGCCGTCCAGCATCCCCCCGTGGGAGCACCGCTACCCGGCGGCGACCCCGGCGCACGGGCCCCGCGCACCGCGATCCAGCGCACCATAAGGCCGCGCAGCCGGTTGCGTCAGCCGGATGCGGGTGCTGTCACCCGATGGGCTGGAATCCGTCGGCCGAACGGTGAGTCCGCCCCGGCGGCCCCTCCAGCCCCGAAACGCCCGGGGCACTGCGCCCATGGGGGTTGACCGGCCAGCTCGGTTGTTCGAGCTTCGCTCGCCCCTGCCGGCGGTCCCCCGCCACGGGCCCGAGCGGGGCCGTCACACGCCGCGGCCCCCGTGCGAACGGTTCGCACGGGGGCCGCGGTCGGCACGGGCACGGGTGGCCTCAGGCGGTGGCCGCCTTCAGCGCGATGTCGGTGCGGTGCTGGCCGCCCTTGAGGGAGATCCGGTCCACCGCGGCGTACGCGCGCTCGCGCGCCTCGGCCAGGTCGGCGCCGGTCGCGGTGACCGACAGCACGCGGCCGCCGGCGCTCAGCACCTGGCCGTCCTCGCCCGCCGTCGTCCCGGCGTGCAGCACGAACGCGGTGCCGTCCGCCTCGGCCTCGGCCAGGCCGTCGATCGGGTCGCCGGTGCGCGGGGCGGCCGGGTAGCCCTCGGAGGCGACGACCACGGTGACGGCCGCGCCCTCGTCCCAGCGCAGCGGCTCCAGCTGGTCCAGGGTGCCGTTGGCGGAGGCCAGCAGCACGCCCGCCAGCGGGGTGCGCAGCCGGGCCAGCACGACCTGGGTCTCCGGGTCGCCGAAGCGGGCGTTGAACTCGATCACCCGAGTGCCGCGCGAGGTGAGCGCCAGGCCCGCGTACAGCAGGCCGGAGAACTCGGTGCCGCGGCGGCGCAGCTCGTCCACGGTCGGCTGGAGGACGGTCTCCAGGACCTCCTCGACCAGCCCGGCGGGCGCCCACGGCAGCGGCGAGTAGGCGCCCATGCCGCCGGTGTTGGGGCCCTCGTCGCCGTCCAGCGCGCGCTTGAAGTCCTGGGCGGGCTGGAGCGGGACGACGGTGGTGCCGTCGGTGATCGCGAACAGCGAGACCTCGGGGCCGTCCAGGTACTCCTCGATGACCACGCGCTCGCAGGCCGCGGCGTGCGCCAGCGCCTCCGCGCGGTCGGAGGTGACCACGACGCCCTTGCCGGCGGCCAGGCCGTCGTCCTTCACCACGTACGGGGCGCCGAAGGCGTCCAGCGCCTCGGCCGCCTCGGCGGCGGTGGTGCAGACGTAGGAGCGGGCGGTGGGCACGCCGGCCGCGGCCATCACGTCCTTGGCGAAGGCCTTCGAGCCCTCCAGTCGGGCGGCCGCCGCGGACGGGCCGAACACCGGGACGCCGGCCGCGCGCACGGCGTCCGCGACGCCGGCCACCAGCGGGGCCTCCGGCCCGACCACCACCAGGGCGGCGCCGAGCCGGCCGGCCAGCGCGGCGACCTGCGCACCGTCCAGCTGGTCGACCGGGTGGACCGTCGCGACCTGCGCGATCCCGGCGTTGCCCGGGGCACAGTGCAGTTCGGACACAGCGGGATCTTGGGACAGAGAGCGGCACAGGGCGTGTTCGCGGGCGCCGCCGCCGATGACGAGGACCTTCACGCCTGGCAGCGTAGTCGGTGGCCTGTTCCGGCCGCTCTCCGGTCCCGTCGGATCCTCCAGGTGGAACGCTCCGTACGCCGAGCACACTGGAGGATCGTCCAAGCCCGACCGGGCCGATTCGGCGACGGGTACCCGGGTCACGACGGCGGGTCACCGGACCCTCGCTCGGACGGGTGAAATCTCGCCGACCCCCGCAACCCGCCCACCTCGGGTTCCGTTGGCCGAAACCGGTAACGATCAGCGGAGAAGCGCCCCCACGGTCAGCCATTTGGCGGTAAGAAGTGCTGTTGGAGAACCACCGGCGGACACCACGTCAGCCGTTGCGCCGACAGACCCAGCAGTCCGCCCGCCACAGGGAGCCCCACAGGTGAGCCAGCCGGAAATGCAGCCCGAGGAGAGTGCCTGGGGCAAGGAGATCGGCGAGGAGGACCCGCCCGCCGCCGCCGTCGTCCGACGGGCCTCCACCCGACGCCGGGACGATCTGAGCACCCGACAGTTCCCGCTCGGGGACTGGGGCGAGCCCGCCGAACGGCTGGAGGAGCTCTACCGCTGGTCCGAGGAGCGGGCCGTCGAGGCCATCGAGTGGTACCGCCGGGACCGGATCTGGAAGCGCCGCTGGGCGCGCCTGCTGCGGTTCGGCGCGGCCGGCTTCGCGGTGGGCGGGGTGACCGCCCCGCTGGTCGACCTGGCCGGCGCCTTCGCGAACGGCACCGGCTGGGGCTACGTCGGCTTCGCGCTCTCCGCCGGCTGCCTGGCCGTCGACCGGGTCTTCGGCCTCACCTCCGGCTGGATGCGGGACGTCTCCACTGGACAGGCGCTGCAACGCCGCCTGGAGGCCTTCCAGTTCGACTGGGCGTCGGAGTGCGTGCGCGAGGTGCTCGGCCCGACCGAGGGCACCGCGGGCGAAGCCGCCGAACGCTGCCTGGGCGTGCTGCGCCGGTTCTGCGAGGACGTCTCCGACATGGTCCGCTCCGAGACCTCGGAGTGGATGCTGGAGTTCCGCGCCTCGATGACCCAGCTGCCCACCCAGTCCGGCGGGGCCTGGGGCGGGCGCAGCGAGCCCGGGGTGGGCGCCCAGGTGCGGGTGCTGCCGCCGCCGGGCACCCGGCCCACCATGCCGCGTCAGCGGCCGCCGGAGGGGCCGCTGCGCTAGCGGTCGGGGCCGGGAGCCGGATCGCGACTCAGGGCTCAGGGCTCGGGGCTCAGGGCTCAGGGCTCAGGGCTCAGGCGAAGACGATCATCGAGCCCTGGGCGACGCTCCTGGTCGCCGCCGCGTACAGGCCCGACCAGGCGTGCCGCTCCCGGGCGAAGGGGTGGACGTCGTCGATCGGCGGCCCGAACGGCTGCTCCAGGCCGGTCGGGCCGAGCGGCCGGGTCGGGTCCGGCGGGTTGAGCGGGTCGATGCCCAGCGCCGGTGCGACGGCCTGGAGTTCGCGCAGCAGCCCGTGGCTGGAGCCGAGCGGACCACCGGAGGCGAGCAGCGTCTCGTCCACCAGCGGCACCGCGAACTCGACCGGCACGTACGCGCCGGCGTGGTCGAAGTGCCAGACCAGGTGCGACTGTTCGGCGCCGCTCTCGAACATCTCCAGCAGCTGCTCGTAGTCGCCGCCGAGCGTGTCGACCGGGGTGATGTCCAGTCCGGTGAGGCCCAACAGGTAGGCGCGGCGCAGGAAGTGCAGCGAGTCGTAGTCGAAGGCGGCTATCGGCTCGACCGCACCGCTGATGCCCGGGACGAACTGGTAGACCGGCACCTCGGGCAGCCCGCGCGAGGCCAGCACCGCGTTGTAGAGCGCGAGGTCGTCCCGGAAGGGGTTGTCGGGACTGTGGCTCAGCACGTCCACCAGCGGGACGAGCCAGAGGTCGCAGGCCATGGCCGGCAGTTCCTCTCCGGAGGCGGGGATCGCCCGCGGAGACGGGGCGACGACGGGGGCTTGGGTCGGTACCCGGACGGCCCGTTGGCGGGGCGCCCGGTCCGACGCCCGCCCACCCTACCGGCCCGGCGCGGCGTGCGGGTCGGACCGCCCCCGCGGGGCCTCCGGGGGCGGCTCGGGCAGCCGCCGGCCGAACCGGCCGTACGGCGTCGCGCGCGGCTGCGGCACCAGGCCGAGGCCCAGGCCCAGTTCACGGCCGAGCTCCCGGCCGACCTCGTCGCTGCGGCGGCTCCGCTCGGCGCGGGCCGCGCCGGGCCCGGCGGCGGACTCGGCGGCCGGCTCCGGCGGGGCCGGCGGCGCGGGCGGCGGCTCGACCGGCACCGCCGGCGGCTCCTCCCCGGCGAACTCGGTGAGCAGTCCGAGGACCGTCACCGACTCCAGCGGCTGTCCGGCCAGCCCGGCCAGCAGCCGGACGGTGTACAGGTTGTACTCGCAGATGATCCGGTGCGCGGCGAGCGGGTCGCGGGCCTCGATCGCCTCGACCAGGTCCGGGTGGCGCTCCCAGCAGACCCCGCCCAGCGCGGGCAGCTCCCGCAGGTAGCGGGCGGCGAACATCCAGGACTGCACCCGCAGCCAGTCCAGGTAGTCGGCGATCCGGCGGTTGCCGAGCAGCGCGCCGACCTCCTGCCAGAACCGGCGGTCGCAGCCCACCATCACGTCCAGGTTCCCGGCCCGGGCGGCCCGCACCGCCGCGTCGGCCCGGCGGTGCAGCGAGGACAGCCGGCTGAGGTCGGGCAGCGCCCGGCGGGCGGTGTACTGGCGGTGGAAGCTGTCGGTGATCAGGACCCGGGACTCGAAGATCTCCAGGAAGTCGTCCCAGCCGAGCTCGGGCACGGTGAAGCCGCGGTGGTGCTCGGCCCGCAGCAGGCCCTGCGCGCCGAGGTCGACCAGGGCCTCGCGGGCCGGGGTCGCGGAGACGCCGTACAGCTCGGCGATCTCCTTGACGGTGAAGTTGCGGCCGGCCGCGAGTCGGCCGGCCATCATCTCCTCGCGCAGCGCGCCGGCGATCTGCTCGCGCAGGCTGTTGCGGTGGATGACGGGACGGGGGGTGTCGCCTGCGCCGTTGTCAGGCATGGGCGCGACCTCCTCGGGCGGGCCGACCGGGCAGGCCCTCGTACGGGCCGGCGGGGAACACGACGAGTGCTCATCTTCTCAAACCCGATCGACCCAGGTACGAACCAACCCTCCGGAACGCCGTCCGCGGCGCCCCGGCGCCGTCCCGACCGCGCCCCGCCCCCCGCTCCCGCCGCCGCGCCGGCCCCGCTCCGGGCGCCGCTCCGGCTCAGCGCTGGACCGGCGCCGGGATCCCCAGCAGGCGGTCCCGCAGCACCGGGAACTCCTCGCGCGCCTTGGCCACCTCGGCCGGGTCGAATTCGACCGTCAGGACCTCCTCGTCCGCCCCCGCCTCGGCCAGCACCCGGCCCCACGGGTCCACCACGATGCTGTGCCCGGCCTGCTCGACCCCGGCGTGCGTCCCGGCGGTGTTGCAGGCCAGCACGAAGGCCTGCTCCTCCACCGCCCGGGCCCGGGCCAGCAGCGTCCAGTGCTCGCGCCGCCGGGCCGGCCAGGCCGCCGGGACCACCAGCAGCTGCGCGCCGGCGTCCAGCAGCGCCCGGAACAGCTCCGGGAAGCGCAGGTCGTAGCAGGTGGCCAGGCCCAGCGTGGCGAAGTCGGTGGGCGCGGTGACGATCTCCTGCCCGGCGCCCATCACCACCGCCTCGCCGCTGTCGAAGCCGAAGCGGTGGATCTTGCGGTACGTGTGCACCAGCTCGCCGTCCGGGGAGAACAGCAGCGAGGTGTTGTAGATCGGACCGTCCGGATCGCGTTCGACGATCGAACCGGCGTGCAGCCAGACCCCGGCGGCCCGGGCGGCGGCCGACATCACGTCCGAGGTGGGCCCGTCCAGCGTCTCCGCGCCGTCCGACCAGAGGTCGTAGGCGAAGCCGCCGAGCGGCCACAGCTCCGGGAGGACCACCAGGTCGGCGCCCTGTTGCGCCCGCACCAGGGCGGCCGCCCGAGCCCTCCGCTCGGCGGGCGGCTCCGCGTCGGAGACCGCGAGTTGGATCAATGAAGCGCGCACAGTACCACCGTCCACGGCAAGAGACCTACGATCGTCACCCGAAAGCGCTGCCCAGCTGTCTCCCGGCAGCGTAACGTGCGGTTAGCGTGTGCGCCGGGAAAGCCGGACCATCCCGGTCGGCCGTGACGGCGGGGCACAGGCGGCAAGGAAGCTGACGGAGGGCCGGAGATTCCCGTGACGGACAACCAGACCGTGCAGGCTTACACCGAGGCGTGGACCC
Organism: Kitasatospora sp. SC0581; assembly: GCF_048159585.1. Taxonomy (NCBI): domain Bacteria; kingdom Bacillati; phylum Actinomycetota; class Actinomycetes; order Kitasatosporales; family Streptomycetaceae; genus Kitasatospora; species Kitasatospora sp. SC0581. Next base: position 66,648 of record NZ_JBLRWA010000038.1, read on the forward strand.
AGACCATCGAGTCCATATCGGAGCTGGTCGCCCCCCTTCCCGAGGGCTCCTGGAACCGGGCCACCGAGTGTCCGGGCTGGTCCGTCCGGGACGTCGTCTCGCACGTGATCGCGGTCGAGTCCGACCTGCTCGGCGACCCCCGCCCGATCCACTCGCTGCCGCGTGACCTCCGTCACGTGACCTCCGAGTTCGCCCGCTACGTCGAACTCCCGGTCGACAAGCGCCGCTGCCACACCGCGCTGGAGATGACCAGCGAGCTGGAGTACACGATCATCCGGCGCTCCCGGGCGCTGCGGAACGCCAAGCAGACGCCCGAGGAGCCGGTGCGCTGGCCGGCCGGGCCGCTGGCCAGGGACGTCCCGTACCACGAGCTGCTGCGGAGGCGGGCCTTCGACGTCTGGGTGCACGAGCAGGACCTGCGCCGGGCCCTGGAGGCCCCGGGCAACCTGGACGCCCCGGCCGCGCTGATCACCCGGGACGTGCTGCTGGAGCTGCTGCCCAAGGCCGTCGCCACCAAGGCCGGGGCCCCGGCCGGAACGGCGCTGGTGCTGGACGTCACCGGCCCGGTGGAGTTCCTGCGCACCGTCCGGGTGGACGCCACCGGCCACTGCACCGTGGACGAGTCGATCAGCCTGGCGCCCGACGTCCAGCTCACCATGGACTGGGAGACCTACCTGCGGCTCGCCTGCGGCCGCGGCCGGCCCGGCCCGGTCTCCGTCGAGGGCGACCAGGAGCTGGCCGAGCGGGTGCTGGCCAACTTCTCGGTCACCATCTGAGGCGGACCGCCCGGGGCCCGGGGCCGGACGGCCCCGGGCTCAGCCCGCCGGCGCCGCGACCGCCTGCGCCGCGACCTTCCGGCGCAGCCGCAGGATCATCGCCGTGCCCACCGCCAGCGGGACGTACTGCCAGCAGAACGCCCAGCGGAAGGCGTCGGCCGAGTACCCGACGGCCCCGTCCGGGGAGAGCGCGTCCAGCAGCACGCCGATGCCGAAGAGGGTGATCATCGTGCCGATGAAGCCGCCCATGTTGACGATCCCGGAGGCGGTGCCGAGCCGCTCCGCGGGGTTGCGGGCGCGCGCGTAGTCGAGGCCGACCAGCGAGGCCGGGCCGTTGCTTCCCATCACCAGGATGATCCCGACCAGCAGCCAGGTCGGCGGGTGGCCGCCGGGCCAGGCCAGCACCAGCGCCCAGCCGAGCGCGGTGGTCACGACGACGGTCAGCACGATCGGCATCCGGGCCCGCGCCGAGGCGGAGAGCAGCCGGCCGAAGAGGAAGCCGAAGCTCATGTTGCTGAGCACCAGCAGGGTCAGCAGCCCGCCGGCCCCCGCCCGGGACATGCCCTGCGCCTGCACCAGGTAGGGCAGGCCCCAGAGCAGGCCGAAGGCGTTGCCGGGGAACTGGGTGGTGAAGTGGATCCAGAGCCCGAGCCGGGTGCCCGGCTCCCGCCAGCAGGCGAGGACCTGCTGGCCGACCTTCGGCCGCGCCCCGGGCGCCCCGCCCCTCCCGGCCTCCCCGGGCCGGGCGGCGGCGGCCTCCTGCGGGGGCGTGTCCTTGAGGAAGAGCGCGACCAGCGCGAACACCGCCACGCCCAGCAGCGCGATCGCGGTGAAGGTGGGCGTCCAGCCCTCGCTGTGCAGCGCCTGGGCGAGCACCACGGTGGTGACCAGGTTGCCGCCCATCCCGGCCAGGCCGGTCAGCTGGGCGACGAACGGGTTCCGGGCCGCCGGGAACCACCGGGCGGCGATCCGCAGCACGCTGATGAAGGTCATCGCGTCGCCGCAGCCGAGCACCGCGCGGGAGGCCAGCGCGGGGCCGAAGGAGGAGCTGAACGCGAAGGCCAGCTGACCGGCGCTCAGCAGCAGGACGCCCAGCAGCAGCACCCGGCGCGGCCCGAACCGGTCGACCAGTAGGCCGACCGGTATCTGCATGGCCGCGTAGACCAGCACCTGGAGGATCGAGAAGGTGGAGAGCGCCGAGGCGCCGATGCCGAAGCGGTCGGCGGCGTCCAGTCCGGCCACGCCGAGGCTGGTGCGGTGGATGACGGCCAGGATGTAGACGCTGACGCCGACGGACCAGGCCAGCCAGGCCGCGCGGCCGCCGGGCGGCTCGAATACGGGTCCGGGCACCGGCGCTGACGCCGGCGCGGAGCCGGCCGGGGGCCCGGCGGCGGGTCGGGGAGCGGGGACGGACGGGGACGGGGCTGGACGGGCGGGCTCCACGGTCATAGTCCGACCAGATTAGTCATCCCATGATTGGACGCCCAGATGCGGGGCGCGCACCGCACCTCAGCCGGTCAGCGTCCAGGACACCGAGCGGGTCATGTGGCGCTCCCGGAAGGCCTCGTCCCGCACCCAGTCGGTGGTGTCCTTGACGGTCGCCGTCACGGTGGCCGTCCGGCCCGGGGCCAGCTCCAGCGGGGCGGTGTCCAGCCAGGAGCCGTCGGGGGACTGCGGCGTCACGGGGACGCCGTTCACCTTCCACTCCACCTTCAGCTGCCGCGGGCCGGTCAGCGGCAGCGGCCGGACGTCGAGCCGGGGCCGCCCGGACACCTCGCCGGGGGCCGGCACCGGGGCGTCGGTCGGCCGGACCCTGCGGTACAGCTCCTCGATGATCGCCTCGCGCGAGGGGAGGTTGTACGCGCTGCCGAGGGTGCGCATCACCGAGTCCGGGGTGGGCCGGTAGAGGCCGTTGGCACTGCGGTACGCCCCGACCACCCCGGCCCCGTCCGGGGACTCGGCGCCCAGCCAGCGCCACCACTTGGTCTGCTTCCTGCGCATGTCGTCGGCGTTGAGGGTGGCGAGGTTCGGGTAGTCGGCGTCCTCCGGGGCGCTGTCGTACTCGTCGCCGAGGTCCCCCACGGTGTGCCCGATCTCGTGCTGGATGATCCGCCCGGCGTCCGGGCTGCCGCCCGCCAGGGTGGTCACCCCGGTGCCGCCGGCGCCGCCGTACTCGGTGGAGTTGGCCAGGGCTATCAGGTACTGCGGCCCGGCGCCGCCCCCCGCGTACCGGGCGGTGGCGGCCTCGTCGGCGCAGAGCAGCCGGGCGGTGCCCTCGCACCAGAAGTGCATGCCGAGCGGGGTGGCGGTCTTGCGCCCGCGGCTCTCGGACTCCGCTATCCCGGAGACCGGGGAGACCACCTCGACCCGCCTGATGTTGAAGAAGCCCTGGTAGGTGCGGAAGGGCTCGATGTCCATCAGCGCGTGCCAGGCCTTGTCGGCCTGCTGCCGGAAGAGCTCCTGCTCGCCGGCCGTGTAGCCGTCGCCGAGCAGCACCAGGGTGATCCGGTTGGCCGGGTCCCCGGTGCGGCGTATGTCGACGGTGGGGGCGGCCGCGGGTATCCGCTGGTCGGCCTGGAGGGCCGCGTGCGGCGGCACCGCGCGGTCGGCGGCGGCCCCCGGCCCGATCACGCCGAACGGCGAGGGGCCGACCAGCTCCAGGGCGCCCGGGAGGGCGGCGGCGGACACCAGCACGAGTGCGGCCAGACTCCGGACGAGACGGCCAGGGTTGCCAGGCGGCATACGGGTGCGTCCTCCGGGTTCCGGTCACCCGGCGTCGCCCGGGTGGTGGAGCGGAGACGTACCCGGGCGGCCGGGACTCCCCTATCCGGCCGCGAAAAAGTCACCGACCTGGCCGAACGATCCGTACTTTCCGGATCATTCAGGTCATACCAACCATCACTCGGACGGTCTCCGAGGCCCGCCGAAGAACTCCGAAAAATTCTCGGAACCCACCTGCAACCCCTGACGGGGATGCGCGTCTATACGGATGAAGGCACGGAGAGCGAGACCGGCGGAGCCGGGGGGCGCTTCCGCTCGTGAAGCAGCGGGGCCGGTCGTCTTCGCCCACACACACCGTCAGACCCATGACCCTGGGGAGTCACGTCATGCGCACGTCCGTTATCACCCGTTTTGCGAAGAACGACCGCGCCTTCTCCGGCCGCCGCCGCATCGCCACCGTCGCCGCCACCGTCGTCCTCGCCGGCGGCGTCCAGTTCCTCGCCACCGACACCGCCTGGGCCTGCGGGGACCACCGGCTCAACGGCGCGTACGAGGCTCCGGCCAACGTGCCCGGACTGTCCCCGGACACCGCCATCGTCTCCGCCAAGTCCTCCGTGGTGGCGGACGGCAGCTGGAACGAGGTCTCCGTCAAGGTCACCAACAAGGCCGCCGAGGACGCCCACGGCATGGAGCCCTTCCTCGGCATCCACACCCCGGGCTCGGGCGCCGCGGCCCGCCTCAAGGACGTCAAGATCCAGTACGAGGACTACACCGGCGCCTGGAAGAACCTCCAGCTGCTCGACGGCTGCTCCCGCGTCGTCGACATCACCGGCTCCCAGCGCCAGCGGATGGCCGCCAACAGCTCGGCGACCTTCAAGTTCCGCTACTCGCTGGCCGCCGGCACCCCGGACGGCGTGACCACGATCGACCTGCTGGCCTCGACCGAGATGGCCGGCTCCCAGGGCCCGGGCGACTCGGGCTTCAAGACGGTCAAGGTGACCCACCCCCAGGACACCGCCGGCACCAAGCCGACCACCCCGGCCAAGCCCAAGCCCACCCCCACCAAGGAGACCAAGCCGGCCCCGGCCAAGCCCGCCGCCGAGCAGACCAAGGACACCGCCGCGGCCGCCCCGGCCCCGAAGCCGAC
>NZ_JBLRWA010000039.1:0-70717 GCF_048159585.1 Kitasatospora sp. SC0581
CGGCCCCCCCGGCGGGGGGCCGGCCGCCCGCCCCCCCCCCCCCCCCCGCCGCCCCCCCCCCCCGCCCCCCCCCCGGGGGGGGCCCCCCCCCCCCCGGGGGGGCGCCCCCCCACGGCCTGCGGGGGTGACCGTCAGGCGTACGCGTCTGGCCCCGGGTCATGAGTGTTGGCAGAACTCCGCGTCGGCGAGGTCCCGGGCCGCCGCGCCCTGGAGCGCGAGGCTGTCGGTGTTGAAGTAGACGGTCATCCGGTGGCGGGTGTCGCGGGTGGAGACCGCGAGGGCCTCGAAGCCGTAGCCGCCGCCGCGGTACCCCCAGAGCTCGACCCCGCAGGAGGTGGTCATGCGGGCGATGCCGAGGCCCTGGTCGTCGATGCCGGCGGGCACGGTGGTGGTCATCTCCCGCAGCTGCGCCTGGGGCAGCAGCCGGCCGGTGAGCAGGGCACGGTAGAAGTGGTCGAGGTCGTCGGCCGTGCTGATGATCTCGCCACTGGCGCGGATCGCCGAGGGGTTGAACTCCGTGACGTCGACGCCCGGCGGGGGCAACTGGACCTGGGCGGTGGAGTAGTCCCGGCCGGACGGCCGGGGCAGCGACTCGCGGGTTCCGGGCGAGTCGGTGCCCCGCAGGTGGAGCGGGTCGATGATGCGACGGCGCAGCTCGTGCTCGTAGGAGCTGCCGGTGATCCGCTCCACGATCATCGCGGCCAGGAGGTAGTTGGTGTTGGAGTACACGAACCTCTCGCCGGGGTCGGCCGTGGGTGGCTTCGACATCGCGACGGCCAGGAGTTCCTCGGGTGTCCAGGTGTCGTGCAGGTGCTCGAGCCAGATCGGCCCGATCTGGTGCAGGGCGGGGTCGTTGAGGTAGTTGTACACACCGCTGGTGTGGTTCAGCAGCTGCCGGACGGTGATGCGGCGGCCGTCGTGGCCGTGGCCCCGGACCAGGCCCGGCAGCCACTTCTCCACGGTGTCGTCGATGCCGAGCCGCCCCTCCGCCTCCAGCTGGAGCACGAGCACGGCCGTGAACGTCTTGGTGATGCTGCCCACCCGGAAGTGGTCCGCCGGACGGGGCGGGCGTCCCGTCCTGCGGTCCGCCACCCCTGCCGTTCCCACCCATCGGCCTTCGCCCTCGGCCACGGTGACGAGGACCCCGGGCGCACCGTCCCGTACCGCCCGCTCCATCGCGGCCCGGGTCCGTGCGTGCTCCGGTCGGCCGGCCCCGTCGGCCGGTGCGGCGGCGGCCGCTGGGGACGCCGGGACCGGCAGGAGTGCGGTCAGGAGTGCGGCGGCCACGGCGGCGAGGATGGCCGGGCCTCTTCCGGTGGCCACGGGCATGGGCGTGCTCCCTCTCGGGGCGGGGATCATCCGTCCTCAGTCAAACAGAGGTGCCACCGCCCCGCATGCGGGGTGACCCGCCGGTGCTTGCCCCGTTCCGGTGAGGAAACCGCAGGTCACCGGGCCGCTGGGGGCGGACAATGCGACCAGGCGGCGGGAGCGGACGACCGTGGCGCCGTCGCCGCGGAGGTTCGGCCCGGCGATGGCGTCGGCGACCTCTGCGGGGGTGGGTGCAGGAGCACCGCGTCGCGTCGGACAGTTGGGTTCGGGGTACGGGCCAGGCCCGTCGATTCTCGCCGGCCGGGCTTCCAACGTCGGTGCGCGGAAGACGAATCGACGTAAGGATCAGGGTTTCGTCTGGCGTGTTCCTGGCAAGCTATCCCAACCATGGGCTTGTCGCCGGTCGCCGGTCATCCTCCTGTCGCTGTCTTCCGTGAGCCCCGGGGCGGGCGGCCCGACCCGGTGCTGGGGCCGCGGGTCGCCGCCGCGGCGGGGCGGGCCGCGCGCGTGCTGGACGGGGTGGCCACCCATGCCGGACCGGTCGAGCGGACCGCCGCGCTCCGGCAGGCCGCCGCGGCAGCGGGCGAGGTGGGGGCCGCGTTGGAGGCGCTGGCTCCGGCCCTGGCGGGTGAGGACGTGCCGGCGGAGTCGACCAGTCAGTCGTACTTCCGCGTCCGCGAGGTGGAGCTGTCGGACCAGCAGGCCGCCCTGCACGGCCTGTTGGTGATTCACCGCGGCCTGGAGGACCTCTGCGAGGCTCCGCTGTCGGGTGCCGACCTGGCGCTGGAGCTGGCCGGGATGCGGCGGTCGGTGCTCGACCTCACCGGAGTCGCGCCGGGCACCGAATCCGGGCCCGTTCCGGCGCCGGCCGTCCCGGAGCCCGGTGCGGGGCCGTCGTTGGAGAGCGCATGGAGCGCGCGCTGGCTCATCGGGCACCAGGTCCACGTGCTGTTCAACGTCTGCGCCGCGGTCGCCGTGGCCGACGCCACCCGCCACCTGCGCGACGGTGACGGCGACGCGGCACTGGGGCGGCTGGCGGACGCGACGGAGTACGTGCGCGGCTTCCCCGCGGCCATGAACCACGCCAGTACGATCCCGGCCGACTACTACATGGCCGCGATCCGCCGGACCATGGCGCCGCCGTCGACGGACATCCCGCTCAGCGGGCGCCAGCACCGCGGGTACAAGCTCTTCCGGGCGGCGATGAAGGACCTGCTGACGCTAGTTCCCGACTCGTACGGGCAACTGGCGGACCGCGAGCCCGAGTTGGCCGAGGTGCGGGACGCCCTTTTGGAAGCCGACATCGTGGACGCCGAACGGCACGTCACCCTCGCGTACTCGATGGTCCGGCTGCGCCGTTCCATCGCCCAGCGGCCCGAGGGCCCCGACAACGCCGTCGCCGAACTACGGCAGATGCGCCACCGCCGCGCGGCCCAGTACGCCCCCCTGATCCGATTCGGGGACCACTACGTCGCCGACGCCGTGGCCGGCCTGCGCCACTCGTGAGTCCGCGCGTCCGCCCGTCCACACCCCCGGCAGGAGACCCGATGCCCGGCACCACCCACAACACCGCCGCCGCCGCGGACTGGAACCTGGGCCCGGCCGACGCCGACACGTGCGAGCGACTGGCCCGGACCCTGTCCGCCGACGGGGGCGACCAGGTCGACAGCCCCGCGTGGGTGGCACGGGCCCGGGACGCCTGGGACGAACTCCCGCTGCCGCTGCGCCGGGCGGTGCGTCGGTTCCGACGGCACTCCGGCCCGCGCGGCACCCTGGTGATCGGCGGCCTGCCCGTCGACCGGGCGGCCCTGCCCCCGACACCGGCCGTACCCGGCTCGGTCCAGCGGCAGGCGACCGTCCCGGCCGCGCTGCTCACCATGGTGGCCTGCGGGCTCGGCGAGCCGCTCGCCTACCTGGCCGAGAAGTCGGGGGCCCTGGTGCAGGACGTCGTGCCCGTGCCCGGGCAGGAGGCCTTCCACGGCAACGCCGGATCGGTGCCGCTGTCCTTCCACACCGAGAACGGCTTCCACCCCCACCCGCCGGACTACGTGGTCTTCCTGTGCCTGCGCGCCGACCACGACCGGACCGCCGGGATGCGCGTCGCCGGCATCCGCCAGGCACTGCCCCTCCTCACCCCGGCCGAGCGGGAGGCCCTGTCCGCACCGGAGTTCCGCACCACGCCGCCGCCCTCCTTCGGCCCCGACGCCGCGAGCGGGGCCGGAGCCGAACCCCGACCGGTGCTGTCCGGTGCGGCCGAGGACCCCGACATCCGCATGGCCCAACTCGTCACCACCCCGCTCACCCCTCGGGCCGCCGCCGCGCTGGCCGCGTTCGGCCGGGCCTGCGAGGCGACCGCCCGCACCCTGCGCCTGGCCCCCGGCGACCTGGTCGTCATCGACAACCGCGTCACCGTCCACGGCCGTACCGCCTTCCGGCCCCGCTACGACGGGGCGGACCGCTGGCTGCAACGCACCTATGCCAGCGCCGACCTGCGCCGCTCCCGCGACCACCGACCCGACGACGGCCACGTCCTCGCCCGCTGACCGGCCGTGACGGGTGGGGGCGCCCCCAGCCCCCGCCCGCCGCGCACGGCACGCACGGTGCGGCCACCCGAGCCCGGAGGCCCTGGGTAGCCGCAACCCGGGACGCGATGTCAGCAGCAGCCGTGCCACTGGTAGTCCGTCGGGGTCTCGAGTCCGGCCTCGGAGGCGTCGCCGTCGGTGCCGGCCGCGGTGGCGGGGTGGATGGTGGTGCCCTTCTTGATGGTCTCGGCGACGGCGATGTCCTTGATCTCCTCCGGCGGGACCGTCAGCGGGTTCGCGGAGAGGATCACCAGGTCGGCGAGCTTGCCGACCTCGATGCTGCCCTTGCGGTCCTGCTCGAAGTACTGGTGGGCGGCGTGGATGGTGATGGACTTGACCGCGTCCAACGCCGACACGCACTGCTCGGGCCCGAGGACGACCTGGTCGGTGCGGGTGCGGCGGGTGACCTGGCTGGAGAGGATGGCGATCGAGTTGGGCAGGGCCACCGGGGCGTCGTGGTGCGAGGTGTAGACCATCCCCCGGTCCACGGCCCAGCGGGCGGGGGAGATGGTGGCGGCCCGCTCCGGCCCGAGGACGGTCTTGCGGTACCAGTCGCCCCAGTAGTACGTGTGCATGGAGAAGAAGGACGGGATGACGCCCAGGCGGGCGAAGTCCTCGATCTGCTCCTCGCGGGCGGTCTGGGCGTGGATCGCCACCGTCCGCCGGTCGGCGTCGGCGGGCTCGACCTCGGCGGAGGCGGTCCGGACCGCCTCGATGAACTGGTCGATCGCGGCGTCCCCGTTGACGTGCGCCAGCACCTGCCAGCCCCTGGCGTACGCGGTGCTCACCTGGTCCAGGACGACCTTGGGGTCCTCGATGGTGGGGTAGCCGCAGTAGCCCTCGGGAGTGCCTTCCGGCCGCTCCTCGTAGGGCTTGGTGAGCCAGGCCGTGCGGCCTTGCGGGGATCCATCCAGGTACATCTTGACGCCGGCAGCGCGCACGCCGCGGTGGTACTCCTGGCTCACGCCGACCGGGTCCGGCTCCGGTGAGGCCGTGGCCTCGTCGGCCCGTGCGTAGGCGACGACGTCGATCTTGAAGGGTTTGAGGGCCGCGGCGTCCCGCAGGGCCTTCAGGTTCTTCAGTGTGGCGCCGCCCTCCTGGACGGTCGTGAAGCCGAAGCTCGCGGCCGACGCCACGCCCTTGCTGAAGAGGGCGGCCATCGCGGTCAACGGCAGCCCCTCGGTGGCCTTTTCGGAGGCCGGACTGAAGGCCGTCTCCTCCAGGACGCCGTTGGGTTCGCCGAACGGCCGGGCCACGGGGCCGGGTTGGCGTCGGATGACGCCGCCGTCCGGGTCGGCGGTGGCCCTGGTGTAGCCCAACTCTCGCAGGCCCCGGCTGTTCACGGCCCCGAGGTGGAAGGACTGGTGGATGGCCAGCACCGGCCGGGTGGTGGACACCTTGTCGAGATCCTCGCGGGTGGGGTGCCGGCCTTCGGCGAGCATGGCGTCGTCGTAACCGAACCCGATGATCCACTTGGAGAAGGCGCCCACCGGTGTCTTCGCCCACGCGCGCAGCTTGTTCAGGAGCGAGTCGATGTCCGTGACGTCGCCGTCGGGGGCGGCCAGCAGGTTGGCGAGGGTGGCCTGCAGCCCGATGCCGCCCAGGTGGCCGTGGGCGTCGATGAACCCGGGCAGCAGCGCGCGCCCGGCGAGGTCCCGCACCTTCGTCCGCGGGCCCTGCCAGCGGTCGACGGCCTCCTGGTAGTCGCCGACGTGAACGATGACTCCGTCCTTGACGGCCACCGCCTCGGGACGGGGATCGGACTCCTGGGAGTCGGCGGCCGCCGTCACGATCTCACCGCCGTGGAAGATGACATCGGCCTCGTCGTACGGTGCCGCAGCCTGGACATCGCCGGCGTCCGTCGTCACTCCCGGCTGACCGCTCATTCCGGTTCCCTTCCGCTGCCTACGTTCGGTGATCCGCTGCCTACCCGTGGCTATCGGGGTGTGAACATGAATCTGAATCTGAACGCTGCTCGGGTACGGCGCTGGGGCAGGTACGGCTAGTGAGGTGGACCATCAGGAGTCGCCGGGTGCGGGCGCGCAAGGGCCGTCTCCCTTCTTGTCCGCGACGAACACCCCGCCGCATCGCCCCGCTCTGCTGCCGTTGCCGTTGTAGACGCTGACGACCTCGAACACGATCGGCTTCACCGCCGTGCGGTGGACGTACTGCGGGGGTTCCTGCGGGCCGACGTTGAAGTCATTGGCGCCGAATCTGTCCTTCTCTCCCCGGGAGCTCTTCTGCGCCGGTTTCCAGAAGGCATACTTCGACATATCGGACCAATTCGTCATGTAGTTCAGCAGGTCTGTGTTCAGGGTGGTGGCCTTGCCGGCCTGTGGCCATCCGGCCTGGACCGCTTCGGTGATCGGGGCGAACCGTGCGGCTTCGGCGAAGAGAACGGCCGGTTGGCACAGGGATGCTCCGTCAGCTCCGTTGCCCTTGTCGGCGAATTCCTTGACCGCGCTGTTCAGGCTGTTGTCCGTTATCTCCAGCCTTCCAGAGCTGATCTTTTCGCAGAGCTTGGGGTATTGCATGCCCTTCGTCCAGCTGCCGGTCCGATCGGCAGGGAAGGGATAGTCGCGCCATTTCTGCTCGGGTGTTTCGAATCGGATGTAGCTGTTCTTGTCCTCGTTGTACAGGCCGATGACGTAGAGGTCGTCCTTGCGCATCAGGAAGGTGATGTGCTGCGACTGGTCGCGGCTGGTGATCCGGAGCCCGACGAAGTCCTCCGTCGTGTATGACTTGGGATTCTTGGGTTTGGCGTCCACCACCTTCTGCTGAATAGACGGGCTGACGTGCAGCCTTCGCATGCCGACGGAGATCTCCACGTCAGCAGCGGGTGCCACGGCGTCGCGGATCGACGCGATGTAGGCGGCATAGGCGTCCGCGCCTTTCCACTGCGGCTCCCCGAATTCCAGGAGCGCGGGGAGCTGTGGGGCTTGCGGTGCTGCCTGTGGGTCGGCGGTCGGAGTGCCGGAGCAGGCGGCCAGGGACACGGCCGCGAGGCCCATGGCGAGGACGGACGGGTATCGGTGTGCGGAGGGCTCGGGCATGGGGTGACTTCTTTCGGGGCCCGATGGGCCCGCGCGGGTCGGAGGCGAGGGGGCTGCGCGCGACCGGGTGCGGCCGGAGGGCGGTTCAGGAGGCGGGGAGGCGCTTGCGTCGCCCGGCGGGCGCCGCCGTGCGTTTGGCGGGCGTCGTGCGCTTGGCTGCGGCCCGGCGGGGCTTCGCGTCCGTCGGGCGAGGCGCGGTGCGGGAGGTCCGTGTCGTACGCGGGGGCGTGGTGATGCGGCCGACCTGCGTGCGCTTCTCAGGGCCCGGAGGCTGGAGGGCTTTGCCTGTCCCGTCCTTGACCACGGGCATGGCCACCAGAATGACGGCCGTGGTGGCCTTCCCGACCAGGGTGAACGTCTGCTCGGCCACCGACGCGAGCGCGGGGACGACGAAGACGACGGTGAGGGATTTCCCGTCCTCGGACGGGGTGACCTTGGCGACGGTGGATCCGTGGTCGGGGACGAACCCTTCGCCCGTCACGGTGACCTCGAAGGTGGCCCCGCGTACGGTGCTCTGGCCCGTGTTGGTGAGGTTCCAGACGTAGGTGACGTTGTCGCCGACCAGGGGTGCGGGGGGAGAGACCGTCGTGGTGATCGCGACCTGCGCGGTGCTGCCGATGGGCACGGGGTCGCTGCCGGAGGCCAGACCGGTCGTGGTGCCGACGGTGGCGGACCGGGTGACGGCGGCCTTCGGGCCGGCCGGGTCGGGGGAGACGGCGACCCGTACGGCGATCTGCGCGGCCTCGCCCGGTGCGAGCTCTCCCACGGGAACGGTCCACCGGCCGGGGTGCGCCGGATCGACGGTGCCGCTGCGCGGGGCGGTGTCGACGGTGGCGTCCAGGAAGGCGAAGTCCTTCGGGAGCGTCAGGACGAACGAGGTGTCCCGGGCGCTGGAGGGCCCGTCGTTGCCGAGGGACCAGACCAGGACGCTCTCGCCGCCGGCGGTGACCGGGTAGGGGAGTTGGAAGGCGCTGATCCGTACGGTGCTGCGGACGGTGACGTTCAGCCGTGCGGTGTGGATGACCGGGCTCGCGCCGTCCGCGAAGAGCAGTGCGGTGACGGCGAGTGGATCGGGGCCTTTCGCCGTGGTGGCGGGAGCTCGGGGCGACACCCGGCAGGTGACCCGCACGGTCTGCTTCCCGGTGGCGAGGCCGTCGAGGCCGAGGGTGAGGTGTCCGTCGCTCTGCGACAGCGAGGACGGGGCCTGGCCGTCGATCAGGGCCTCGGTGACGGTGAGCTCCGGGGGCAGGGCGACCTGGAGGGAGGCGGGGCCGGTGGCGCAGGTGCCGGTTCTGGCGACCGTCCAGGTGAACGGGACGGTGGCACCGGCATCGAAGGTGCGGAGGTCGGCGGTGTCCGGGTCCGGGGTGAGGGTCAGGACGGCGTCGGAGTCGATCTCGATCCGCGCGGCCGCGTCGGCCGGAGTCTGCCCCTCCTCCTTGACCACGGCCCGTCCGCTCACCGTGCCCGGCGCCCGGGTCAGGTCGTCGGCGGTGGTGGTGCCGGTGGCGGTCACGGTGACGGACAGGCCGGGCTTGAGGTCGGGCAGGGATGTCGGACTGGCCTGGACGGGCGCCTTCCTGCCGTTCGAGACGGTGATCTTGGGATTGCTCAGTTCGGGTGGCAGCGTGAGGTCGGCGACGGCGCCGGAGGCCACCGACGGGCCGCGGTTGACCACCGTCCAGACGAGCGAGGCATGTTCGCCCACCGTCACCGGGCTGGGGGTGCCGATGCCGTTGAGCGTGAGCGCGCTCGCCCGGGTGACCTGCACCGAGCCGATCCGGCCCGTGGCGTCGGCGGTGTCGCCCGCCTTGGCGGTGGCGGTCACGGCGGGGATGTCCTTGGCGGCCGGGTCGACGAGGGCCGTGACCGTGACCGCGCGCTGCTCGCCCGGCTTGAGGTCGATCGGCGGCCACTGGACCCTTCTGCCGTCCGACGTCGCTCCGCCGTGGGAGGAAGCGCGGTAGGTGAGGGAGGCCGGCAGGCCGGCGGCGAGGTCGATCTTCTCTGCGGCGGGCCCGCCGGCGTGGGCGAGGGTCCACACGTAGGTCAGGTCGCGCCCGGCGACCACCGCAGGCGGGACAGCCTCGCCGGTGAGGCTCAACGCGACCTTGACCTCGGCCGTCAGGGTGTTCTTGGCGTCGGCGGCGTCGGTGGCCTGGGCGTGGGCGGTCGCCTCCAGCGGGCCGGCGGCATCCTTGCGAACGGTGGCGGTGGCCTCGAAGGTCAGCTGCTGGCCGTTCGACAGCGTGCCGAGGGAGTCGAAGACGAGCTGCCTCTTCGGCTCGTCCCAACGTGCCGTCTGCGATCCGCCTTCGGTGACCAGGCCCTTCGGGTCGGACACCTGGTCGGGCATGGTGATCCGGACGGTGAGCCCGGACGCGTCGGAGGGCCCCTTGTTGGCCAGCGTCCAGTGGTAGGTGATCCGCTTTCCGGCGTCGGCGGGGTTCGGGGTTACCGCCCCGGTCAGGTCCAGCTGGGACGAGACGCGGGCGGTGGCCTCGGCGGTCTTCCAGGCCGGGCGGGCCTGTGCGGAACAGGCGTACGCTCGGGCGGGCAGCGAGCCGGTGGCACCGTCGTCGACGACGGTCTTCACCGAGAAGTCCTGGGTCTTGCCCGGGGCGAGCGAACCCAGATAGCCGATGATCATCTTGGGGGTGGGGGTAGCGGGCAGCCCGTGAACCTCCGTCGGCTTGACGTCGGCGGGCAGGGTGATCGACACGTAGATGTTCTTGGCGGTGACGTTGCGACCGGTGTTCTTGAGGGTCCAGGAGTAGGTCAGGAACTTGCCGGGGTCGACCGTTTCCGGATCGGCTTTCGCCTTGGTGAACTTCAGTGTGGTGGTCTTGTCCTTCTCGTCGTCGTCATCGTCGTCCGACTCGTCGTGGTCCTTTCCGCTGCCTTCGCCGCCGAACGGGGGCGGGAAGCCGAAGGGCCCGAAGTCGAAGGGGAATCGGAAGTTACCCTTCCCCTGTTTGACGGGGATGGTGATGTCCTTGCTGGTCGCCTCGGTGGAGCCATCGCGGGTGAACAGGCCCGTGACGGTGACCTGGTGGTCCTGCGTGTCGCCGACCGTCGTGACGACCGTGAACCATCCGCCGGCCTTGCCGGGCGCCAACTCCTCCTGAGGATAGGTGGCTTGCTGGCCGTCGGCGAGGCTCAGGGCGCTCGGCAGCTTGACCGTACGGGTCACGTTGCGGGCCAGGGACGGACCGGTGTTCCTCACATTCCAGGCCAGGGCGAGCTGGTCGCCCTCCTGGACCGTGTCCGGGCTGAACCGGGTCTCGATGATCTCGAGTCGGTCCTGCACCGCCACCTGGACCGTGGCCGGTGCCTCGGGCGTTCTGGCCGGCTTCCCGGTGCGGGGGTCGAGTGTCTGCGCCTCAGCGCCGGCCTTGAGGGTGAGCGAGCCGCGAACCTCCGGGGCGGGCCAGACACGGAGGGTGAGGTCGGCCGGGCAGTTCGGCGGGAGGGGGCCCAGATCCCAGCTGATGTCCGTGCCCTTGACAGTGGCTGTCGGGGTGGCGGACACGAAGGTGGCGCCGGGCGGCAGGGTGACCCGTGCGGTGACGCCGGTCGCCGTGGAACTTCCCTTGTTGGTGAGTGTCCACCGGAAGGCAGCGGGGTGGTCACGGTCACCCGCCACCACCTGGGCCGGGTCGGTGGCTTCGGCGCGCAGCGACAGCACGGCCTCTGCGGTGGCGGTGACGGTCGCCTCGGTCGCCGGGACTTTGATCGGCTTCTTTGTCTTGGCATCCAGGGTCGTGGCGGAGGCCTTCGCCGAGGCGGTCAGCGGGCCGAGGGCCCCGGGGTCGACCTTCGCGGTGACGGCGACGGACGTGTCGCCGGACTCGACCGGGGGCAGCGCCCAGCTGACGATGCCGCCCTTCTGGAGCGTGCCGTGGTCAGTGGCGGAGACGAAAGCCAGACCGTCCGGCAGCGTCGCGGTGACGGCGAGGCCCCGGACGACGGAGGGGCCCTCGTTGTGGAAGGTCCAGGTGTAGGTGACCTCGTCCCGCCCGGCGACCGTCTGCGGGGGGACGGCGGCCGCTGTGCAGGTGAGCGTGGCGAGTTCCTGGACCTTCAGGGTGACGGGTACCTGCGGGGTGGTTGCCGGACTGCCAGAGCCGTCCGGCCTGCTGAAGGTCGCCACGGCGGTGGCGACCAGGGTGTCCCGTGTGGTCGGGGAGGTCTTCGCCTTGACCGTCACCGTGCGCGATTGGGGTGGGTCCAGGTAGCCGAGCTGCCAGAGGACGCTGCCATCGGCTTGTAGGGTGCCCTTGGTTTGTGGGGCTTCGTCCTCGTAGGCGGAGTCGAAGCGCACCCCGGGAGGCAGGACGGCCCGTACACTCACCATTTCTGCGCTGGACGGTCCTCGGCTCTCCACCTTCCAACGGAAACTGACGGGTTGATCTGCCGGCACCGTGCCGTCGGCGGAGTCACCCGTCAGGGAGAGGTCCACCTTCGACACGGGGTCCACGATGGTCTGCCGGTTTGGCGTCGCGTCGGCGGTGTGGACACCGAACAGGACACCCAGGGGGATGCCGGCGTTCGGTGCGATCTGCACGGTGAGGGCCACCACGGCTTTCTCGCCACGCTTCAAGGGCGGCAGCTTGTGCTCCGGGGCGCGCTTGTCGTCGATGGTGAAGTCGACTTCGCTCAGACCGTCCCCCATGTCGTACTCGCAGACGGCGGAGGTGACGTCGTCGGGCCCGAGGTTCGTCACCGTCCAGGAGAGGACCGCCTTCTCGCCCGCCACCGGTTCGGGAGGCTGCACGGTGCCCTGGCTCAAGTCGAGCGTGGCGTTCTCGAAGACGGTCCCCTTGCTGTTCGAAGAGCCGGGGTCGATGTGGGTGTCGTCGCCGAGGAACTCCGCCTTGACCGAGGCATCGGCGACCTTTGCCTCGTCCGTGTCGCCCGCTCGCCGCCGGGCGCTCGCCGTTCTCTTGGTGGCTGCCGTACGTGCCATCGTCCTGCTGCTCCTCGGTGTGGACTGCTCAGCGGGAAGGGGTGACCGGAAGCCGGTGGGGAACGGCGGGTGGGCACGGTCCTTCGCTCCGGCCGGGCGGGTTCTGATGGGCAGCGCCGGCCGGCGTCCCGCCTCAGGTCCGTTCGAGCCGGACCGCTGCTGCGCCATGGCGGGGACGCGGGGTCTCGCTCCGCAGTTGTCACTGTACGAATCGTGTGCGGATTCCGCCCGGCGGGAGCGTCCGCTCGGATCGTTGCCCGGTCCGGGTTCCGTCCGGCGGACCGGCCGAGGGCGTGACGCCGGACGGCCAGGACCGGCTCGCCAACGAGGCGTTCGAGCGCGCCGACCCGCTGAGGCTGATGCGGCCCTTCGGCATCGCGGAGCTGCCGGGTAGACGGCCTCCGGCCCGGAGCGGGGGAGTACCCCGTCCCGGGCCGGAGGCCGGAACCGCGGAACCATCGGTGCGTACGCCGGTGTTGTCCGGGCGCAGCGGCCTGAGCGGCCTGAGCGGCCTGAGCGGCCTCAGCGGCAGAGGGCTGCTTCGACGACGTTCTCGACGTGCCTCAGGGCGGCCTTGTCGGTCGGGCGGGAGGTCACGGCGATGTTGGCCGCGGCGCTGCCGTCCTCGGTGACGCCGCCGCGGGTCTCGTAGCCGGGGAAGCTGCCGCCGTGGCCCCAGTAGAGGCCGCCGCAGGGCAGGGGCCTGCTCACGAGACCGAGTCCGTAGGCGGCGCCGGGGCCGACGGCCTCGGCGGGGACGGTCTTCTTCATTTCGGCGAGCTGGGCGGGTGGGAGGAGGCCGCCGTGGAGGAGTGCGGAGAAGAAGTGGTTGAGGTCGGAGTTGGTGGAGATCATCTGACCGGCGGCCCAGCCGAAGGAGGGGTCGGTCTCGGTGACGTCCTGCTGGGGTGCGTCGGGGGTTTCGCGGTAGTAGCCCTTGGGGTGGGGCTCGCGGATGGCCGTGTCGCCGGGAGCGGGGAAGTAGGTGTGGCGCAGGCCGACGGGCTTGACGATGCGGCGGTCGATCTCCGCCGCGAGCGGGCGGCCGGTGACCCGTTGGACGATCAGGCCGGCCACGAGGTAGTTCGTGTTGCTGTAGTTGAACCGGTCGCCCGGGGCGAAGTCGGCCTTGAACCGCAGTGCGTTGTCGAGGAGGTCGCGCGGCTCGTAGTAGTGGAACGAGGCATCACCCCGCAGGTACTCCGGGAGCCCGCTGGTGTGCTGGAGGAGCTGACGGACGGTGATGTTCCGCCCGTCGATGCCGTCCCCGCGGACGAGGCCCGGCAGGTAGGTCTCGACGGGCGCGTCGAGGCCGATCTTCCCCTCTCCGACCAGCTGGAGCACGACCACCGCCGTGAACGTCTTGGTGTTGCTGCCCATCCGCACCTGACCGTCGACCGGGACCTTCGCCCCGGTGGCCAGGTCACCCACCCCGGCGGTGTAGTTGCGGGCTCGGCCGTGCCCCTTCTCGACGTTCGCCAGCGTGCCGACGATGCCGTCGTCCCGCACCAGTGCGTCGAGGCCCTGCTGGACGGTGTCCGGCTTCGGTGCCGCGAAGGCCGTGGTGGGGGCCAGCACCCCCGTCGTCAGGGCACCGACGGCCATCGCGGCCACCAGGACCTTCCTGGGGCGGGACGGGTGGACGGTCTGCTGCGCCTGATTGCGCATGCATCAACTCCGGTTGCTTGTCGAGGAAGCCGGCGGGTCACGCCGCTGCCCCAACCCTCTCCGGAGCGGACCACCTGCGACGATGCCGCTACCCACCCGGTCGTGGGTGGGGTTATCCCCCGGTATCCGCAGGAATGGCGGGTTCACGGCAGTACGGCCACCGCCGCCACGTCCGCCGACCGGTCGTCGTACCCGAGCACCGGGGCCTGCCCCTGCGCGCACGCGCCGGCCGCCGGCGGATCACCGGGGTTCGGCGACGAGCAGCGGGCCGCGCGGGCGGACGGTGGCGGCGGTGGCGCTCTCCCGGAGCGGGGTGGCCGTGGCCGGGCTGAGGTGCAGGCGGGCGAGGACGGCCGCGGTGACGACGAGCATCTCGGTCCAGGCGAAGGACTCGCCGACGCACTTGTGCCGGCCCGCGCCGAAGGGGATGAACAGCCTGGGTGGGGCGTGGCCGGCGGACTGGCGCCAGCGGTCGGGGTCGAACCGCGACGGGTCGGGGTGGAGCAGCGGGGAGCGGTGCAGCGCGGTCGGGCTGAAGAGGATCTCCGCCCCCGGGGGCAGGACGACGCCGCCGTACCGGAGGGGCTCCGTCGCCCGGCGCATCAGGATCCAGTTGGGGGTGTGGAGGCGGAGGGTCTCGCTGATCGCGTGGCCCGTGCGTTCCAGGAGCGGCAGGTCGTCCGGGGACACGGCACCGTCGGGGGCGACGGCGCGCACCTCCTCGCTCAGCTCGTCCTGGAGGTCCTGGTGCCGGGCGAGTTCGTGGAAGAGCCAGGCGAGCGTGGTGGCGGTCGTCTCGGTGCCGGCCAGGAGCAGCGAGACGGCCTCGTCCCGGACCTGGGCCGGTGGCATGGCGAGGCCGGTCTCCTCGTCACGGGTGGTCAGCAGCAGGGACAGCAGGGTGCCGTCCGGGCCCTGCTGCGGGGCGGCGGCCTGATCGACGATCTCGTCCACGACGGTGCGCAGGTCCCGGACCGCCGCGTCGAAGCGCCGGTTGGCCGGTAGGGGCAGCTTCTCCAGCAGCGGCGACGGGTAGAGCGCCCGCTGGACGAAGCCGGTGAGGACGACGGGCACGGCGCGGTCGATCCGGGTCTTCTGGGCGGCGCTCAGGCGGGTGGCGAACAGTGCCTCGACCACGATGTCCCGGGCGAGTCCGTGCATCCGCGGCTCGATCGGCGCGGGCCGCCCGGTCTCCCAGCGGGACACCGCGGCCGCTGCCAGCCGCGCGGCCAGGGCGGCGTACCGGCGGATGCCGTCGCGGTGGAAGGCCGGCTGCACCAGGCGCCGCTGGCGGAGGTGGAACGCGCCCTCGGAGATGAACAGGCCGTTGCCCAGCAGGCCGCGGGCCTGGTCGAAGACGAAGCCCTTCTCGGTCCTCGCGGCGTCCTGGACGAGCAGCCGGTGCACCAGCCCGGGGTCGGTGAGGACGTGAACGGGCCTGCGCCACAGGTGGATCCGCACCACCGGGCCGTGGTCGGCGAGCGACTGGAGGAACGGCACGGGGCGGGTCAGCAGCGGGAGCAGGTGGCCGAGCAGGGGCAGGTGGCCGGGCGCGCGCGGCGCGCTGCCGGGCGGGGCGGCGTCTTCGCGCATCAGTGCCTCGCCGCGGGGGACGGCACGTCGAACCGGGAGCTGCCGCGCGACCAGTCGATGTGCCCGCGCAGCCACAGCCCGAGGCTGCGGGCGTACGCGGAGGCCGCCTCGCTGCCGTCCGTGCGGACGGTCCGGCTCAGCTCGACGAACGCGCGCATCTCGGCGTCGCGCATGGCGACGGCCGACCGTCGGGCCTCGGCCGGGGAGCAGCGGTGGTGGCGGGCGAGGACCTCGATCAGGTTGTGGCGGCCCTGGCCGCCGGCGGCCTCCTTGGCGTGGGAGTACAGGTCGTTGTCCCAGCTCACCAGGTTCGCCGTGAGGTCCCTGAGCCTGCGCAGCGACGGTCCGTCCGCCTCCGCGGCCGGCACTTCGTCGCCGGCCGCGAGGTCGACCAGGGCGAGGCAGGTGTACGTCGCCCCAGCGTGCCGGCGCATGGCCACGTACTCGGCCAGGCCCGGTACGGTGCCCGCCTCCCGGTTGGCGGCCTCCCACACCTGGGCGGAGAGGTAGTCGCGGACCGTGCACTCCCACCGGAACAGCTGGGACGGCGAGGCCCGCGCGGCGACCCGGTCCCGGATCTCCCGCAGGGCCGTCGCGTAGGCGCCGGCCGGTCCGGGCAGCCCGTCGCCGGGCGGCTCGGGGTCGACCACCCGGGAGAGGAGGGCGGTCGTACGGGCCAACGGCCCGGGGGCGGCGCCGCGTTCGCGGTCCTCGCAGTACCCGTCGTCGAAGGCGAAGAGCCAGACGTACCAGTCGGACAGCAGGCGCAGCATCCCGGCGGAGACCTCCGGGTTGGTCCGCGCGGCCAGGTGGCCGCTGCGCTGGCGGCCGATCCGGTCGGACTGCCGGTGGCGCCCGTCCAGCAGCCGGTGGCGCGCCAGCCAGTCCAGGCTCTGCCGGTCGGCCTGCTCGGCGTGGGGGTTCGTCAGGGAGGGGAAGGGGCACCACAGGTCGTCCGGGGCGCTGGGTGGCTGCCCGTCGCGGGGCTCGGTCATGGGTGTGTCGGCCTTCGTCTGGTGTGGGGGCGGTCAGTTCCGGAAGGACGCGGTGAGGTCGGCGTGGCCGCGGAAGGTGAGGCGGTCGCGGCGGACCGCCGGGCCGGTGCGCCGCATGACGCTACGGCGGCGGGAGCCGGGGCGGTTGCGCGTCCGTGCACGGGGGGTGTCCCGGGAGGGAACCGATGGGCCGACGGCGGGAGCAGGGGCTGGGCACGCTGCGCGCCCGGAGCGGTACCCGCCGTAGTGCCGGGGCGGGTTGACGGATTGTAGCCTTGGGTGCCCGGGGAGTGGGCGGTGAGAACCCGAGGGGGACGAGAGTGGTGGACGGCGGGCGGGTTCCGGTCCTGGTCGGCCGGCAGCGGGAGACGGAGCTGCTGACGGCGGCGCTGGTCCAGGCCGTGGACGGTGCGAGCGGTTCCACGGTGCTGCTGCGCGGTGAGGCGGGGGTCGGCAAGAGCACACTGCTGGCCTGGGTGGAACGGGCGGCGCGCGAGCGCGGGTTCACCGTCCTGCGCGCGGTCGGCTCCGAGGCGGAGACGGACCTCGCGTTCGGCGCCCTCCACCAGGCCTTCTGGGCGCCGCTCCAGCGCTCCACCGCGCTGTCCGCCCACCAACGGGAGGCCCTGGAGAGCGCGTTCGGCGTCCGCCCCGGCGCCCCGAGCGGCCTCGCCGTCGGTGCCGCCGCGCTGGCCCTGCTGGAGGAGGCGGCGCGGGCCGCCCCGACGCTGCTCCTCCTCGACGACCTGCACTGGATCGACTCGTCGAGCGCGACCGTCTACGCCTTCCTCCACCGGCGCTGCGCCGAGCAGCGGGTGGTGATCGTCGGCGCCACCCGCCCGGACGGGCCGGCCGCCCGGCTCTGGTCCGCCGAGGCCGTCGACGTGCGGGCGCTGCCCCGGACGGACGCGGCCCTGCTGCTGGGCTCCCGCTACCCCGAACTCGCCGCGCCCGCCAGGGACCGGGTGCTGGCGGAGGCGGCCGGGAACGCGCTGGCGCTGGTGGAGCTGCCGCGCCAGCTCGCGGCCGCCCAGCAGCGCGGGGCCGCGCCACTGCCGGAGCGGCTGCCGCTGGGGCGGAAGCTGGAGCGGATGTTCACCGAACGGCTGGGCGCGGTGCCGCCGGAGGCCGGCCGTCTCCTGCTGCTCGGCGCCCTGGCCGCCAGCCCGGACTTCGGCAGCGGCGAGTGGCTGAGCGCGGTCGCGGACGAGAACGCGCGGGAGATCCTGGAGCGGATCGAGGCCGACGGACTGGCCCGGCTCGACCAGGCCGGGCAACTGGTGTTCCGGCACCCGCTGGTGCGCACCGCCGTCGTCTCCGCGGCCTCCGACACCGCGCGCCGCGAGGCGCACCGAGCGCTGTCCGACGCCCTCGCGCCGGGCGACCCCCGGCGGCTGGTCCACGAGGCCGCCGCCGCGCTGCTGCCCGACGAGGACCTCGCGCACCGCCTCCAGGAGGCCGGCCGCGACCTCGCCCGGCGCGGCGGCGACGCGGAGGGCGCGCTGCTGCTCGAACGCGCCGCCACCCTCAGCCCCAGCTCCTGCGAGCGCGCCCGCCGGCTCACCTGGGCCGCGGTGATGTCCGCCCACGGCGGGCAACTGCGGCACACCGCGGCCCTGGTGGAGGACCTGAAGGCCAGCACCGTGCCCGAGGACGTCGCCCCGCTGTTCGCGTACGCGGTGGTCTACGTCGACCAGAGCCACCACGTCGACTTCGAGTCCTCCTCCGCCCTGCTGCCCGCGGCCCTCGACGCGCTGACCGCGCCGGGCGCCGAATCCTTCGGCGGGCTGGTCGAACAGGCCTACTTCAAACTCCTCCTGGCCGCCAGCTACACGGACGACCCCTGGGCCTGGCAGGCCCTGGAACGGCACCGGGAGAACGTCTCCGAGGCGGGCAGGCTCTGCCTGCGCGCCTGGACCGACCCGGGCCCGGACACGGCCGCCGCGCTCCGGGCGGCGGCCGCGGACCTCAGCGAGGAGCAGGAGGCCGGTGCGGCCTGGCTCCTGCTCTGGACCGCCTCGGCGCTCGACTGCCCCGAGGGCGACCTGTGGCGCCGCTTCACCGGGCTGCACGGCTACGCCACCCAGGGCTCGGTCGCCAAGGCCAGGTGCCACCAGGACTTCCTGCTCGGACAGTGGGACCGGGCGGCCGTCTGCCTGCGCGAGGCCGGGATCGCGGAGGAGCTCGGCTACCGCACCAACGCCCTGGTGTTCCGCCTGTACCACGCCCACTTCCTGGCCGGCCGGGGCGACGAGGACGGCCTGCGGGAGATCGAACAGGCCGTCCGGCCGACCGCCACCCGCGCCCGGATGCGGTACGTCCTCGACCGCCTGAGCCACCTGCGCGGCCTGGCCGCGCTCGCCCACCGGCGCTACGAGGAGGCGTACGCCCACTTCTGCGAACTCACCCCGCCCGGACACCTGCCCGGCGGCCGGCCCTGGCACCACACACTGGTCCTCGACCTGGTGACGGCCGCCGTGCACACCGGCCGGCACGAGGAGGCCCGGCAGCACCTGGCGGCCGGACGCGCGGCGCGCTCGGCGGAGATCTCCGGCCGCCACGCCTTCCTCTTCGCGGCCGCCACCGCCCTGGCCGCCGCCGACGACGAGGCCGACGCCGCCTACCGCGCCGCGTACGCCGTGCCGGGCGCCGAGCGGTGGGCGTTCGACCTCGCCCGGCTGCGGCTCGCCCACGGCGGGTGGCTGCGCCGGCGCCACCGCCCCGGGGCCCGGGAACCGCTGCGCGCGGCCCACCACGTGTTCCGCCGCCTCCGGGCCGAGCCCTGGGCCCGGTGGTGCGAGGAGGAACTGCGGGCCGCCGGGGACTCCGCGGCCCTGCCGCCGGCCGGACCGGCCGCCGGACCGTCCGGCCTGACCGGCCATGAACTGCGCATCGCCCGGCTGGCCGCGACCGGCCTGACGAACAAGGAGATCGGCCGGGAGCTCCAGCTGTCGCCCCGCACCGTCGGGGCCCACCTGTACCGGATCTTCCCGAAGCTCGGCATCACCTCGCGGGCCGCGCTCGCCCACGCCCTCGACGGCGGCCGACCGGCCGGGACGGCGCTTCCTCCGACCGCTGTCGAACCAGGCAGTCAGATGACCTAACGGGCCGTCGCCGTCGAAGTCCAGGCTGAGTCGCGCAGGGCTTCGACGGGAGGACGGTCAGATGGGTGTGCGGGGGACGGCCGGGGCGGTCGTGGACGGGGGGAAGGCCGCGTTCCGGGGCGGTGCGGCGGCGCCGGTGCCGGTGGGGGCGCATCCGCTCACCGGGCGGCCGTCCGACGGGCTCCCGGTGTCGCACCGGCTCGGCTACGTGCGGATCTCCACCCTGGACGGGGACACCGCCCGGTTCTCCCGTAGCGCCGACCTGATCGCCCCGGCCCCGCGCACCGAGCCGCGAGTCGGGGTCGGGGTGCAGGAGTCCGGCCGGGCCGTGCTGGAGCAGGACGGGCGCCGCGCGGAGGTGCCGCCGGGCGGGCTCGTCCTGTACGACGCCGGGCGGCCGTTCGCCGTCGAGTACCCGGGGCGCTTCCGCACCCACCTGTTCCAACTGCCGTGCAGGCTGCTGGGCGTGTCGGAGCGCGACCTGCGGTACGCGGCGGGTACGGCCGTCGGCCCGGCGGACGGCTGCGGGCCCGTGCTCGGGCCCTTCCTCGGCACCCTGGCCGCCTCCGCGCACTCCTACCCCGGCCCGGTCGGGGACGAGCTGGCCGGGCGGGTCGCCGACCTGGTGAGCGCGCTGGTCGTCCAGCTGGCGGCGGACGGCCCCGGCAGTGTTGGCCCCGACGGCCCGAACGAGCACCTGGTCCGGCGGGTGCGGGAGTACATCGACCAGCGGCTGGGCGACCCGGAGCTGACGCCCGAGCGGATCGCGCACGCCCACCGGATCTCGGTGCGGTACCTGCACCGGCTGTTCGAGCACGAGGGAGTGACGGTGAGCCGGCTCGTCCGGCAGCGCCGCCTGGAGGCCTGCGCCCGCGAACTGGGCCGCCGCGGCCGGACCGCCCCGACCGTGTCGGCGGTCGCCCAGCGCTGGGGCTTCGTCAACCCGGCGCACTTCAGCCGGGCCTTCCGCGCCGCGTACGGGGTCTCGCCGCGCGACTGGCGCCCGCTCCGGACCGACGGGGCCTGCTGACGAGCCGCCGAACCAGCACGACCTGGGCCACCGCCGCCGAGGCGCAACCCGGCGCGGTCGGGCCCGCAGACCGAACAGGAGCACAGATGTCCGTCGTCCCGACCGCCGTTCTCGACACCGCCGGGGTGCCGGCCGCCGACCGCGCCGAGTACTGGCACGAGGCGGTCTCCCGTACCTTCGTCCCGCTCGACGTCGTCCTGCGCGAGGACGCGCCCGCGCCCGCGACGATCACCAGCCACCGGCTGGGCGCCGCCCAGGTCTCCCTGGTCCAGGCCGGCCCGCAGCGGGTCGAACGCAGCGCCCGGCTGATCGCCCGCGGTGGCGAGGACCACCTCACCCTGGCGCTCCAGCACCGCGGCACCGCCCGGCTGCTCCAGGACGGACGCCAGGTGGAGCTGCGCCCGGGCACCTTCGCGATCTCCGACGCCGGGCGGCCGTTCAGCAAGGAGCTGCCGGAGCCGTTCCTCTTCACGGCCTTCCACTGGCCGCGCTCGGCCGTCGGGGTCACCGAGGAGGACCTGCGGGTGCTCACGGCGACGGCCTTCGACATCCGCGAGGACGACACCGCCCGCCTGGTGGGCGCCTACCTGGACTGCCTCTCCCGCTCGGCCGGGAGCATGGAGCCGCCGGCGGCCGCCTGGCTCGCCACCACGGCGCTCGACCTGCTCGCGGTGCTCGCGCACGAACGCCGCGGCCGGTCCGTACCGGAGGCGCCCGAGGCGGCCCTGGCCACCCTGGCCCGGATGAAGGACCACATCCTGCGGCACCTGGGGGACCCGGAGCTCTCGCCGGAGCGGATCGCCGAGGCCCACCACGTGTCCGTGCGGTACCTGCACAAGCTGTTCGGCTTCGAGGGGGTGACGGTGACCCGCTGGATCCGGCGCCAGCGGCTGGACGCGTGCCGCCGGGACCTCGCCCGTACGGCGACCCGTTCGGCGACCGGTCCGACGGGTGGCCCGGCGACCGTGGCGGCGGTCGCCGGGCGGTGGGGCTTCGTGAGCGCCAGTCACTTCAGCCGGGCCTTCCGGGCCGCCTACGGGGTCTCGCCGCGCGAGTGGCAGGCGTGCGCCCGGGCGGGCCTCGCCCAGGGAGGCGCGGCCCGGCCGGAGGGGTACGGCATCGCGGTGTGACCGCCCCCGTGCCGGGGCACCGGTCACCGGTCGCCGTGCAGCTCCGCGACGTAGCCGCCGGGGAACCGCACCATGGCGCTGTCCCGGCCGTCCGCCCGGACCGGGCCGGACAGCACCGACGCGCCGGCGGCCTTCGCCCGCTCCAGGGTGGCGCCGAGGTCCGCCACGCCGTAGCCGGTGAGCTCCCGGCCGAAGGGGTACGGCAGGTGGCCGTCCGTCACGGCGACCGTCGTGGTGCCGAAGCCGGAGGTGAGGCGCAGCAGCCGGTAGGCGGTGCCGGGCAGTCCGATCGCGGCGCCGTCGGCCCGGCGGTCGTCGGAGACGATCCGGCCGTCGGTGAAGGCGAGGAAGCTGCGCAGGAAGGCGCCCACCGCGTCCGGTGACAGGTAGAGCCGGTTCTCCGGCACGCTGGCGAGCCCGGGGTAGGAGGGCGGGGTGGTGTGGACGTACAGCTGGGCGTTGACGCCGCCGGGGAACTGGACGACGGCGTCCCGGCCGATCGGGTCGGCGAACGGGGCCACGGTGACGGCGGCCCCGTCGGCGCGGGCGGCGCGGACCGCCTGGTCGAGGTCGGTGACCAGCCAGCCGGTGCGCTCGGTGCCGAAGGGGTACGGGACGGGCGTGGTGTAGTCGAACACCGAGAGGGTGCCCACCGGGGAGACGACCAGTTCGGAGAGCGTCCGGCTGGGCGTGGGGGTCACCTGGGTGGCGTTCGGCCCGATCGTGCTGCCGCCGAAGGTGGCCACCCAACTGGCCGCGAAGGCCTGCTCGGTGCCGGGCTCGACGTACACGTGGGTGGAGTCGTACTGGGGGCCGACGGCGAACTGCCGGTGCCCGGCGGTCGGCGCGGCCTGGGTGCCCTGGGCGGGGGCGGCGGTGGGGACGGCCGCCAGCGCGGCGACCGCCGCCACCAGCGGGACCAGGCGTCGGGTGAGGCATCGGGTCAGGGGGCGTTGCACGGGGGTGACCTCCCGGTCGTGGTCGGTGCGGGTGCTCGGAGTGTCGGTGCGGTGGTCAGGCCGTCGGTGCGGCCCAGGGCGCGTCGGGCCCGTGGGCCGCCGAGAGCCGGTGGGCGGCCAGCGCCGTGCCCAGGAGCAGCAGGGCGGCCAGGGCGAGGGCAGTGGCGGTCCGGCCGTGCAGGACCAGGACCGCGCCCGCGAGGCCGCCGAGCAGCATCGCCAGGGCGGAGAGGATCCGGCGCCCAGGCCGCGGCGCGGTGCCCCCGGCCGGGGCCGAGTCGGAGGCGAGGCCGGTCAGGGTGAGGGTGAGGACGGTGGTGGTCAGGTCGGGTACGGCGAGCCGCCGGGCCACCGCGTTCTGCAGGCCCATGCCCAGGCCTAGCAGGACGATCAGGGCGTAGCGGGCGCCGGCGCCGTCCGCGAGCGCGGCGGTGACGGCGGCGCCGGCGGTCAGGGCGGTCTGGACGCGGGCGGTCAGGGCCAGCAGGCGCCCGCGGTGGTCGGCGGACCGGCCGGCGAGCCGTCCGCCGCAGAGCGCGCCGGTCAGGAAGGCCGCGAGCGAGACCAGCGAGGCCGTGGCCGACAGGCCGGAGGCGCCCGCGAGGGCGAAGCCGAGGAAGACCACGTTGCCGGTCATGTTCGCCACGAAGACGTGCCCGAGGCCGAGGTAGCTCACCGCGTCGACCACGCCGGTGGCCACCGTCAGCAGCAGCATCAGCGGCGGCAGCGGTCCGTGCCGGTCGGTGCGCGGCGGGGCGAGCGTCCGCAGGGCGTCAGTGAGCAGGGGGCGCAACGGCGGTGGCTCCTTCGGGCGTGGCCGGGCGGTGCAGGACGGCCCGGGTGAGCAGTCCGCTGGCGGGGCCGAGCACGACGGCCGCGGCGGAGATCCAGAGCGGCCAGGCGGTCAGGCCGACGGCGTGGTCGACGGACCACCGGCCCGGGCCGGTGAGGGCGAGCGCCCCGGTGACGACGACCAGGACCAGCGGGTACTCGTAGCCGTCGTCCTGCACCCAGAGCCCGTGCGGCAGTTTGACGGTGATCGCGACCGTCATCACCCCCATGGCGACCATGGCCGCCGGCGGGGTGAGCGCGCCCAGGGCCAGGAACAGGCCCGATCCGATCTGCCCGGCGCCCGCGGCGAGCGCGGTGGGCGTCCCGCCGCGGAAGCCGTCGTGGCGGAACTCCGCCGTCCCGCCGGCGAGGCCGTGGCCCCCGAGGCGGTGGCTCACCTTCTGTACTCCGTGCCCGGCGATGAGCAGGCCCACCACCACGCGGAGGATCAGCAGTCCGGTATCCATCGTGTCCTGTTCCTGGTCCCTGGTTCCTGTGCTTCTTGTGCGGTGCCGGCTCAGCCCGCGGCGTGCTCGCCGAGGAAGGCCTGGGCGTAGACGATCCCGAGGCCGTATGCGCCGCCGTGCTCCTTGACGATGTCCGTGACCACGCCGTACGTCTCCGTGCGGGCCCAGTCACGCTGGAGTTCGAGCAGGACCTGCACCCAGGTGACGGGCACCGCGCCGGCCTGGGTCATCCGCTGGACGGCGTGCTCGTGGGCCTGCGGGGAGACGCCGCCGGAGGCGTCGGTGACGACGTAGACCTCGTAGCCCTGGTCGATCATGGACAGCACGGGAAGGACCAGGCAGACCTCGGTCCACAGTCCGGCTATCACGACCTTGCCGCGGCCGGTGGCCTTGACCGCCTCGACGACCGCCTCGTCCTCCCAGGCGTTCATCGAGGTGCGGTCGAGGACCTCGGCCTTGGGGAAGACCGCCGCCAGCTGCGGCAGCAGCGGGCCGGAGAAGGACTCGGCGGCGACGGTGGTCAGGACGGTCGGCACGTCGAAGGCCCGGGCGGCCTTGGCGAGGCCGACGGTGGCGTTGACGATCGCGGTGCGGTCGCCGCTGCCGGTGCCGAAGAACATCTGCGGCTGGTGGTCCACGAACAGCACCACGGCGTTGTCCGGGGTGAGCAGGTCGGGGCTGGGGGTGGCGCTGACCTGGGTGAGGTCGACCATGACGGGGTTCCCTTCGGTGCGGTGGGACAGGGTCCTTCGCGCGGTGGTCCGCGTGAAGGCGGGGCAGGTGGATCAGAGGAGGAAGCAGGGGTCGAACGGCGCTCCCTGCTCGGCGGCCAGGCCGCGCGCGACCCGCCAGCGGTGGTGCAGCTCGGACTCGGCGACGGCCTCGCCGAGCAGCTCCGCCTGGCGGGCGCCCGCGCCGTGGGCGGGGCGGGCGGGCTGGTAGCCGCCGAAGTGGGCGACCGGGCTCCAGCCGGGGCTGACCGGCGGGAGCTCCTCGTCCATGCCCTCGTACTCGGCCGCGGCGTGGACGATCCGGCCGCCGACGACGGTCAGCACGGACTCGATGGACGGGATCTCCGGCTCCGGCACCGTGAAGTAGTCCTCGGACAGCACCGCCAGGTCCCCGTAACTGCCCGGCCGCAGCACGCCCTTGACGTCCTGCTCGCCGGTGAGGGCGGCGCCGGCCGTGGTGTACATCGCGAGCGCGGTCGCCCGGTCGACCCGGTTCTCCGGGGGCCGGATCGCCAGGCCGCCGACCGTGCGGCCGGAGACCAGCCAGTGCAGGGCGACCCAGGGGTTGTAGGAGGACACCCGGGTGGCGTCCGTGCCGGCGGCCACGGTCAGTCCGCGCGCCAGCATGGCGCGGACCGGCGGTGCCTCGGCGGCGGCAGCGGCGCCGTACCGGCGGGTGAACACCTCGCCCTGGAAGGACAGCCGGTTCTGCACGGAGAGCGAGCCGCCGAGCGCCGCGATCCGGTCCAGGCTGTCCGGGGAGACGGTCTCGGCGTGGTCGAAGAGCCACCGGTTCCCGGCGGGGAAGAGCCCCTCGGCGGCGAGCCCCTCGAACACCGCGAGGTCGCGCCGGATCGTCTCGTCGTACGTCGCGTGCAGCCGGAAGCCCCAGCCGTGCTCGGTGAGCAGGCGCACGGCCTTGGCGAACTCCCCTTCGTAGGCGTTCAGTTCGGGGCGCGGCTCGGCGAAGTTCTCGAAGTCGGCGGCGGCCCAGGTGAGGTTCTCGCCGGCGCCGTTCAGCCGCAGCCACTCGTCGCCGTCCCCTGGGCGGACCGTCTCGACCCAGCGGGTGAGGTCGTCCAGCTCCTGGCCGGGGGTCTGCGGGAACAGGTGGTAGGCGATGCGGAGCGAGAGCAGCCCGTCGCGGGCGAGTTCGGTCACCGTGGCGTAGTTCTCCGGGAAGCTCTGGAACCCGCCGGCGGCGTCGATCGCGGAGGTCAGCCCGAAGCGGTTCAGCTCGCGCAGGAAGTGCCGGGTGGACGTCCTGCGCTCCTCGCCCTCCAGTGTCGGGGCCTTGGCGAGCGTGGAGTAGAGGACCAGGGCGCTCGGGGCGGCCAGCAGCATGCCGTTGGGCTCGCCGCCGCGGCCCCGGACGATCTGGCCGCCCTTCGGGTCCGGGGTGTCGCGGGTGCAGCCGACGGCGCGCAGCGCGGCGCGGTTGAGGACCGCCGACTGGTAGAGGTGGAGGACGAAGACCGGGGTGTCCGGCGCCGCCTCGTTCAGCTCGGCGGGGGTCGGCAGCCGCCGCTCGGCGAACTGCTCCGCCGACCAGCCGCCGACCACCCGCACCCACTGTCCCCGGGGTGTCCGGGCGGCCTGCTCCCGCAGCATCGCCAGGCCCTGGCGCAGCGACCGCACGCCGTCCCAGCGCAGCTCCAGGACGTAGTTGAGGCCGCCGCGGATCACGTGCAGGTGCGCGTCGTTGAGGCCGGGCACCACGCGGCGGCCGAGCGCGTCGACCACCACCGTGGACGGGCCGACGGCCGGGGCGACGTCCGCGTCGTCCCCGACGGCCGTGATCAGGCCGTTCCGGATGGCGAGGGCGCCGGCCTGCGGGCGGCGGGCGTCCCCGGTGTGGATCCGGGCGTTGCGGACGACGACATCGGCGGCGTGTTCGGTGACGTTCTCCGTGCGGGGGACCAGCCCGCCGACCGGCATTGCAGGCACCTCGACGGCCTCCAGTCATGGGTTCGGGCCGCCGCCCGGAGCGGGCGGCGGCGCGGCGCGGTCGAGCCGGACGAGCCCAAAAGGCCGTCCTGCTCGATCTCATGACGGAACGTTAGGCAGTGGCATGGTGCCGGAATTGGCCGACAGCGCACCGGCACCGGTCCGGGAGCGCACCGGCCGGTATCCTCGCCACGGCGGCGATCCGACGGCGACGCTCCCACCCGGGCAGCCGGGCGTTCCACTGTCGCCGGTGGCGCACGTGCTCGGCCGACCGGCCGCCGACGAACGGGCCGTTCGTCGGATGTGCTCCCGAATACGCTCACGAAAGAAGGAGGACCATGGCTCGCGTCCGCGTCGCGGTGTACGTCACGAGGCCCACGGCGAGCGGACCGGAGCTGCTGTCCTTCACCCACCGGGACTTCCCCGAGGCCGGTGTCCAGGTGCCGGCCGGGGGAGTCGAACCGGGGGAGGACCTGGAGAGCGCGGCTCGGCGGGAGTGCCTGGAGGAGACGGGGATCGCGGTGATCCGCGAGCTGTACGCCCTCGGGGTCGACCAGTCGCCGCATCCGGAGACCGGGGTGGAACGGGTCACGGTGTTCTTCCATGCCGCGCTCGGCCAGGCGGCACCCGATGGGTGGCGCCACGTCGTCGGCGGGGTCGGCACCGACGACGGGATGGTCTTCGACTGCCGCTTCGCCCCGTTGGACGACGTGGGCCCCACGCTCGTGGACGGCCAGGACGGCTTCCTCGGGATGATCCCCGCGCGGGTGCGTCCGGCGGTGGGCGCCGCCCCGGGCGAGGGGCGGCGCCCGCCGGTCAGCTCCCGGAGCGCCGCAGCAGGTAGGTGTCCATGATCCAGCCCTTGCGCTCGCGGGCCGACTCGCGCAACTCGCTGATCCGGGGGGCGGCTTCGGCCAGCGGCCCGGCGACGAGGATCTCGTCGGGGGTGCCGAGGTAGGCGCCGTAGCGGATCTCCAGCCCCTCCGGGTCGATCCCGGTGAAGGCGGCGCGGCCGTCGAGCATCACCACGACGTCGTCCACGCCCTCGGGGAAGCTCTCGGCCAGTCGGCGGCCGGTGGTGATCTGCACCGGGCGGCCGACCCGGGTCAGCGTGGTGCGGTGGCGGGCGGCGAGCGCGGAGACGCTGCTGATGCCCGGGACCACCTCGTAGTCGAAGCCGACGGCGCCGCGGGCCAGGACGTCGTCCACCACGGCGATGACGCTGTCGTAGAGGCTCGGATCCCCCCAGACCAGGAACGCGCCCGTCTCGCCCTCGCCGAGGTGCTCGGAGAGCAACTGCTCGACCAGGTCGGCCCGGCGGACGCGCCAGTCGTCCACGGCGGCCGCGTACGCGGGGGTGGTCCGGTCCCGCTCCGCGTCCGGTGCCTCGACCACCCGGTGGCCGGGCCGGCCGTGCTCGGCCAGCATCCGGCGGCGCAGCCGGATCAGGTCCTGCCGGTCCTCGTTCTTGTCGAGGATGAAGAAGACGTCCGTGCGGGCGAGCGCCTTGACCGCCTGCAGGGTGAGGTGGTCGGGGTCGCCCGCGCCGATGCCGATGACGAAGATGTGCCGCATGGGAGGCATTCTGCCGTCCGGGACGCCCTGGTGCTGCCGGCGGCCGGGAGGGGCGCGTCGCGATGTCGGGCGGCGGCCACCGTGATGTCACGTTCGAACCCTTGACCGGATCTTTTCCGTATCGCCATGATGGGCCGTCATGTTGTGACTCCGCCGCTGGGGGAAGTCCGGTTCGAATCCGGCGCTGGCCCGCAACGGTAGGCCGCCGGCTCCTGGTCGGCGGCGAGCCCGAGTACCCGTCGGCGGAGGCGTGTCGTCCCTCCTCCCGTCGTGGTCCGCGGGCCGGAGCCCCGAGGGCAGCCCCGGCTGTCGCCGCCGCCCTCCGGGCCCCTGCGCACGGGCCCGGAAAGGCCACCATGCCCACGCTCCGCCGCGCCCTCGGTCTGCTCGCGATACCCGCCGTGGCGCTCGCCACCGCACTCCCGGCGGCCACCGCCGCCCACGCCGCGCCCGAGAACGCGCCCGCCGCCGCGACCTCGTCCCCGACGGTCCGCCCCGACGCCGCCGCGGGCGGCTGGCTGGCCCGCCAACTCGTCGACGGCGACCACTTCGAGTCCGTCTTCAACGGGACCGCCTACCCCGACCAGGGCCTCACCATCGACGCCGTACTGGCCTTCGCCGCCTCGCGCGGCTCCGACGAGGCCGCCGCGAAGGCCACCGCCTGGCTGGCGAAGCCCGAGATCATCGGCGGCTACCTCGGCGACGGCACCACCGAGGCCTACGCGGGCGCGACCGCCAAGCTGCTGCTCGCCGTCGAGGTCCGCGGCGGGGACCCGGCGGCCTTCGGCGGCGTCGACCTGCCGGCCCGCCTGCGTTCGCTGCAGACCGCCGAGGGCCGGTTCTCCGACCGCTCCCAGTGGGGCGACTACAGCAACGCCTTCGGCCAGTCCCTCGCCGTGATCGCCCTGCACCGCACGCCCGGTGGCGCCCCGGCGGCGGCCGTGGACTTCCTGGCGAACAGCCAGTGCGCGGACGGCGGCTTCCCGCTCTCCTTCGGCCAGGCCGCCTGCACCGGCGACGCCGACGCCACCGCGCTCGCCGTCCAGGCCCTCGCCGCCACCGGGCGCGCCGCCAAGGCGAACACGGGCCTGGGCTGGCTCACCGCCCACCAGAACGCCGACGGCGGCTTCGCGGCCGCCGGGGCGACCGCCTCCAACGCCAACAGCACCGGCCTGGCCACCCAGGCGCTGCTCTCCGGCGGACGCCTCGGCCCCGGCCTCAAGGCCTGGGGCCGGCTGGTGAAGCTCCAGCAGGGCTGCTCCGCCGACCCGGCGGTCCGCGGCGCCGTCGCCTACGACGCGACCGGCTTCAACGCGGGCAACGGCGCCCGGGCCACGGCGCAGGCCGTCCTCGGCCTCGCGGGCACCCCGCTGTCCACGCTCTCCGCCTCCGGGGCCGCCCCCGACGCCCCGACCCAGGCCTGCCCGCCGGTCCCGGCCACGCGCTGAACCACGCTGACACCGCGAGGAGTTCACCGATGAGCGACACCCCCACCCCGGCCCGCCGTACGCTCGGGTCGATCGCCGCCGCGGCGGCCCTCACCGCCGGACTGCTCGGCGTCTGCGCCGTCCAGGCCCCGCAGGCGCGGGCGGCCGCCTGCGGCGGCACCACCGGAGTCACCGTCGTGGTCGACTTCACCGCCGTCGGCGGCGGCATCCAGACCGGCTGCGCGCCCGGCGACCCGGCCAGCGGCCTGGCCGCGCTCACCGGCGCCGGATTCTCGTACGCCTTCCACCCGCGCTACCCGGGCTTCGTCTGCACCATCAACGCCCTGCCGACGACCTGCACCAACCCGACCGGCAGCGCCTACTGGTCGTACTGGCACGCCCAGCACGGCGGCCCCTGGTCATACAGCAGCCTGGGCGCGGGCAGCTACGACCCGGCCCCCGGCGACGTCGAGGGCTGGTCCTTCGGCGCCGGCGCACAGCCGGGCACCACCGCGCCCTGACAGGCGGAGGGCCACCGGCGCCCCGCCCCCTTCTCCGGAAGGGGCCGGGGCGCCGGTGCCCCCGTCCTGCGTCGCGTCGTGCGGTCAGCCGCCGTAGCGCAGCGAGACGGTGTCGCCGAGGTGGACGGTCGCGGCCCGGGCGGCCGGGGTGGCGGTGGCGCCGTCCAGGCTGAGCTTCCAGGTGGAGGAGCCGGCGTTGGCCGTGCCGTTGAGCGCGGTGACGGTGCCGCCGCCGGTGGACGGGGTGACGGAGGTGACGCAGCCGCTCGGGGTCGCGGTGGCGGCCGCGTCGAGGACGTCGCCAAGGGTCGCGGTGGTGCCGGTCGGGGTGAGGGTGACGGCGCAGACCCTGAGCGCGCCGGTGCCGTCGTCGACGACCAGCGGGAGCCGGGCGGCGGTGCCGGCGGTGAAGTCGGTGGTCGCGGCCCAGGCGGGCTCGCCCGCGGTGGTCGGGGCGGGCGGGGTGGCGGTGAACCCGGCACCGGCGACGGCGCGCAGGCCGTCGACGGAGGCGTAGGCGGACGGGCTGGTGT
The DNA here is from genome assembly GCF_048159585.1 of Kitasatospora sp. SC0581. Classification (NCBI taxonomy): domain Bacteria; kingdom Bacillati; phylum Actinomycetota; class Actinomycetes; order Kitasatosporales; family Streptomycetaceae; genus Kitasatospora; species Kitasatospora sp. SC0581. The sequence goes on from NZ_JBLRWA010000039.1 coordinate 30,445, forward strand.
CGGTGGGAAGGTACTTGAAGCCGCCGCCGGGCTTGAACTGCTGGGAGATCAGGAAGTCGACCGGGGTCTTGCCGGTGCCGCTGGTGAAGTCGGTGCCCTGGGGGTTGATGCCGCAGGCGTTGAGGCCGGACACGGCCCAGCCGTTGGAGTCGGTGTTCACCCCGAACATGGCGTTGAAGGCGCCGGAGGAGGCGAGCTTGCCCTTGAGGAAGTTCTTGGCGGCGACGACCGCGGAATCGGTGTTGGGCACTCCGGCGGTGCAGAGGGAGGCCATGGCGGCACCCGTCATGTCGATGTCGCTGCCCTGGGCGAGTGCCGTCGGGTCGCCCGCGGCCTTGCTGTAGTTCCAGCCGCCGTCGTTGTGCTGGTTGGCGCGCACGGCCGTGACGGAGGCGTCGAGCAGCGGCTGCGGGGCGCGCTGGGCGCCGGCCTGGGTCCTGGCGCCGGCGAGGGCGAGCAGGCCGAAGACGGTGCCGTTGAAGTTGGCGGACGGGCCGTAGTAGCCGGGTTCGGCGGTCTGCCAGTAGGCGGTGAGGTCGGCGAGGAGGTTGCGGCCGGGGCCGACGCGGGCGGGGTCGATGCCGGCCGCGTAAGCGTTGAGGACGGCGCGCTCGTAGTCCGTGGCCACGGGCGAGGTGCCGGGCCAGCCGGGGGCGGCGAGCTGGTTGCGGTAGACGAGGCGGGCGTTCCTGCTGCTGTCCCCGCCGGGGGTCACGTCGGCGGCGGCCGTTCCGGCGGCGGCGAGCGCGCTGAACGCCCACTCGTTGGAGAGTCCGCCGCCGGTGACGTAGCTGCCGTCGGCGGCCTGGAGGGACTTCAGGTACGTGACGCCGGTGCTCTTGGAGGTGGCTATCTGGGCCGGGGTGGCCGTCGCGTGGGCGGGGACGGCGGAGAGCAGCAGGGCGCCGGCCGTCAGGGCGACGGTGGTCGCCGAGGCGGCGCGGGACGAGGTGCGGAGGGGCACGGGACAGGCTCCTTGGGGTGGCGGGCGCCGACCCTGCCCCGGGACTCCCGCGTCCGCTCGGGGCGCGCGACTGCCGGAGCGGTCGCCGCCCGGATCGCGTGGGCCGGCATTCGCCGTGGTGCATGGCCGGGCGGGCATTCGGGCTCGGGACGGCACGGTCACCGCCCCACACCGCTGCGCGTCAGCCCCGGGTTCGCACCGGGTTCCCCCGCTCGGCCACCGCGGACGCTACCGCACAGGTCCATCGCCCGACGAGGTGATGTGATCGACCTGACGCCCCGTTGACTCTCCGTCGGTCAGCGTGGTCTGATGAACCGATTTTTTGCCCTCGGCATTCAGGGGAAGCCGGTCCAACTCCGGCGCTGACCCGCAACCGTGGACCCACCTGAGGGTGGGTGAGCCGGAATGCCTGGACCGGGGGTCTGTTCACAGAGCACTTGCGTCGTCGCGGACTACGACGCGGTTTCGACGGCCCCGTGCCCGCGGGCGACCGTCGGCTGCGCCGTCGCCTCGCGTGTCGACCGACCAGGGAGTCGTCGTGAGGGTCAGCAGCAATCGCACACGTCACAGGAACCGGGACCTCGCCTCGCTGGTGGTCGCCGGCACCGTCGCCGTCGCCGCCTGCGGCACGGTCCTGCTCGGGTACCCGGGTACCGCCTCGGCCGACCCGATCGAGCAGTGCACGGCGACGACGGGCGCGATCGTCGCCGTCGACTTCACCCACTGGGGCGGCGGCGTCGTCCGGGGCTGCGACGCCCACCCCACGACGGGCATGAACCTGCTGCACAACGCCGGCTTCACCACGACCGGCACCGAGCACGACGGACCGGCCTTCATCTGCCGGCTCGGGACCGGGACCTTCAACGGCGGCGCCCAGTACCCGACACCGGCCGAGGAGCCGTGCGTCAACACCCCGCAGGCCACCGCGTACTGGTCGTACTGGATCGCCGAACCCGGCCAACAGGCCTGGTCCTACAGCCGGTTCGGGGCCGGCACGCAGAAGCCCAAGCCCGGCGAGGTCGAGGCCTGGGTCTACGGCGGTACGGACATCGGCGGCACCAGCGGGGCGCCGAACTTCACCCCGGACTCCGTCCGCGCCAGGAACGGCGGCCCCTCGCCCTCCGCCTCCCCGTCGGCGACGGCGAGCCCGAGTACGACCCCGAGCCCCACCGGATCCCCCTCCGCCACGGGCGACCCGGCGGCCGCCGCGGCCTGGCTGGCCGGCCAACTCGTCGGCGGCGACCACATGGAGAACTGGGCCGCCCCGGGGCCCGACTACCCCCGGACCGCCCTCACCGCCATCGCGCTCGCGGCGGCGGGGACGCAGGACCCGGCGCTGCGCAAGGTGGTCGCCTTCCTCGACGCCCACACCGACGCGTTCCTGCACCCCGACGGGCCGGCCGGCGCGCCGGACACCAGGGCCGCCGCCCTGCTGGCCCTCGTCGCCGAGAGCACCGGCCGCGACCCGCGCGCCTTCGGCGGGCGGGACCCGGTCGCCGCGCTCACCGACCACGTCTGCACGGGGGCGGGGGAGAACGGCAGGTGCACCGCCGCCGGGGACTTCCTCGGCGCGTCCTCGCCCTGGGTCCAGTCCCTCGGCGTCATCGCCCTCCAGCGCGCCGGCGTCACACCGCCCGCCCCGGCCCTCGCGCGGTTCGCGGCCTTCCAGTGCGCCGACGGCGGCATGGCCGGTTCGATGATCGTCGCGGGTGACCACTGCGAGTCCGACCCGTCCGCCACCGCGATCGCCGCCCTCGCCCTGCGGACGGCCCCCGGCTACGAAGCGGCCGCCAGGAAGGCCGCCGACCAGCTCGCGGCGAGCCAGCAGCCCGACGGCTCCCTCCTCCCGTACCCCGGCGCCCCCGGCGACACCACCAGCACCGCGATCGCCGCCCAGGTCTTCCGGGCCACCGGCCAGGACGCCCGCCGGGCCGCCGCCACCGCCTGGCTCGCCGCCCGCCAGGGCAAGGACGGCGGCTTCGGCCCCGACGAGTCGACCACCGACCCGGACGCCGTCGCCACCGAGCAGGCCCTCCTGGCCCTCACCGGCACCGATCTCACCACCGTCCGGCACAACCCGGACGGCCCCACCACCACGCCGACCCCGCCCGCGGGGAGGAAGCCCGACGCGGCCAGGGGGAGCGCCTACCTCACCGACCCGTCCCGCCTGATCGACGGCCACTACTACGAGGGCTTCCCGGCCTTCGCCGACTTCGGCCTGACCATCGACGGGGCCTACGCCCTCGCCGCGACCGGCACCGACGACGCCGCGCTGCGCCGGATCGTCGACTTCCTCGACCAGCAGGGCAAGGACGCGAGCGAGCGCACCGTCAACGACTGGACCGCGATCGGCACCGAGTACGCCGGCGGCGGGTCCATCGGCAAGGAGGCGCTGCTCGCCGAGGCCGTCGGCCGCAACCCGCGGGACTTCGGCGGCCACGACCTGATCGCCGCCCTCGCCGCGCTGGTGTGCGCCAAGGCCGACGCGACCACCGGCTGCGCCGCCCCGGGCAACTACGCCTACGCCACCTCCGTCTTCTCCCAGGCGCTCGCCGTCATGGCCCAGCTTCGGGCCGGGGAGTCCACCGGCGCCGCCCCCGCGATCGCCTACCTGAAGGGCCTCCAGCACCCGGACGGCTCCTGGCCGAGCCTGATCCCCGCCACCGGCGACTCCGACGTGGACAGCACGGCGATGGCCGTCATGGCCCTCGCCCTCGTCCCCGGGGACGAGGCCGCCCGGGCGGTCGACCAGGGGCTCGGCTGGCTCGCCGCGCGGCAGCTGCCCGACGGCGGCTTCCCCGGCGCGTCCGGCGACTCCACCAACTCGGCCGCGCTGGCCGTCCAGGGCATGACGCTGCGCCAGGCCGCCTACGGTGGACAGATCGCCAAGGCGCTCGACTTCCTCGCCGGGCAGCAGAACGGCGACGGCGGGTTCAACGTCGCGGCCGCCGGGCAGCGGGGGTCGGACGTCCGCGCGTCCACGCAGGTGCTGGGCGGTGCCACCGGCATTTCCTTCGGGACGCTGTCCCGCGACCTCGCGGGCACGCCGACGCCTACTCCCACCGGGACTCCGACAGGTACCCCGACGGGGACGTCCTCCCCGACGGGTTCGCCCACCACGACCGGGCCGGCCCCGGCCACCGACGCCCCGTCGTCCGGCGGTGCCGCCGAGGCCGGGGGCGTACCGGTGCGGACCGGTTCAGGCGGCCTGGCCAGTACCGGAAGCCAGGCACTGGCACTGACGGCGGGAGCCGGCGCGCTGACCGCGCTCGGCGCCGGGGCCGTCCTCGTCGCCCGTCGCCGCACCGCGGCCGCCCCGGGGCGTCACCGGTGAGCCGGGGGCTCGGCACGCGCTTCGCCCGGCTGTCCGGGGCGGCGTCGCTGACCTTCGCGCTCGCCTTCGGCGGCGTCGCCGCGGGCACCGCCCCGGCCGCCGCGACCCCGTTGCCGATCGAGCAGTGCACCACCACCTCCGGTGCCGTACTCGCCGTGGACTTCGGGAAGTGGGGCGGCCCGCTGCTGCGCTCCTGCGGCACCACGCCCACCACCGGGTTCACCCTGCTCAACCAGGGCGGCTGGAAGACCACCGGCACCGGGCACGACGGGCCGGCCTTCATCTGCCGGATCGGCTACAGCGGCTTCCAGGGCGGAAAGCAGTACCCGACGCCGGAGCAGGAGAAGTGCGTCCTGACGCCCCCGGCCACCGCGTACTGGTCGTACTGGCACGCCGATCCGGGCCAGAACGAGTGGTCCTACAGCCAGCTCGGCGCGATGCTCTACCAGCCGAAGCCCGGCAGCGTCGACCTGTGGATCTTCGGCGGCACCAACGTCGAGGGCACCGAAGGGCGTCCGACGATCTCGCCGGACAGCGTCCGGGCCCACAACTCCAGCCCGGGCGGGCAGCCGGCCGACCCCGGCCAGGGCACGACGGGCGGCTCCGGCGGAGCGGCGGGCGGTTCCGGCGGGACGGGCGGATCCGGTACGACGGGCGGCAGCGGCTCCGGTGCGACCGGCGGCTCCGGGTCAACCGGCGGCACTGGCTCAACCGGCGGCCGGGCCCCGGCCCCCGCCACACCCCAGCCCGGCGGAGCCCGTCCGCCCGCGTCCGCCGCGACCCCGGGGACGGACCCCGCCGCCACCCCCGGGGACGGCAGCACCCCGTCGGGCGTGCCCGACCCCACGCCGGTGCCGGCCGAGCCGTCCACCGCCCCGCCGACCGACGCCCCGAGCGACCAGTCGACACCGCAGACGGCCGCGGCCGAGGCCGGGCCCACGTCCGCGGCAGCCGTGCCCGGCGGGGTGGTGGACGCCAACCCGGTGGCCGACGCCCCGCACGACTCCGGGTCGATGGTCCCCGCCGTGCTCGGCTCGGTCCTCGTCGTGGCGCTGGGCGTGGCCACGGTGGTGGCCGCCCGGCGCCGCCGCCGACGGGCCGAGTGATCCGGTGGGCACGCTCGACACACGCGAGTCCGGCTCCCCGCAGCGCGCCCCCGGGCGGGCCGCGGGGGGCCGGCGCGTTCCGCGCAACCTCCACCCGCTGGCCTGGTGGGCCTGGGCGCTGGCCCTGGCGACGGCGGCCAGCCGCACCACCAACCCGCTGCTGCTCCTGCTCGTCCTCGCCGTGCTCGGCTTCGTGGTCACCGCCCGCCGCAGCGAGGCGCCGTGGGCGCGCGGGTTCGCCTACTACCTGTGGCTGGCCCTGACGGTGGTGGCGATCCGGGTGGTCTTCCGGTGCGTCTTCGCCACCGGTGTCACCCCGCACGACCACCTGCTCTTCTCCCTGCCGCACATCCCCACCCCCGCCTGGTACGCGGGCATCGAGATCGGCGGCCCGGTCTCGCTGGAGGCCACGCTCTCGGCGGCCTTCGACGGGCTGCGGCTGGCCTGTCTGATCTGCTGCATCGGCGCCGCGAACACCCTGGCGAACCCCAAGCGGGCGCTGCGGGTGCTGCCCGGGGCCCTGTACGAGCTGGGCGTCGCCGTGACGGTGTCGCTCAGCGTCGCGCCCCAGCTGGTGCAGAGCGTCCAACGGGTCGCCCGGGCACGGCGGTTGCGTGCCGGGCGGCGCAAGGGCGTCCGTGCCCTGCGCAGCATCGTGGTGCCGGTCCTGGAGGACGCGCTGGAGCGTTCGCTCAGCCTCGCGGCCGCGATGGACTCGCGCGGCTACGGGCGTTCCGGCACCGCCTCGCGCCGCTCCCGCCGGCTGACCGGCGCGCTGATGCTGCTCGGCATGTGCGGCCTGTGCGCCGGGGTGTACGGGCTGCTGGACGGGACGGCCCCGGCCGCGCTCGGCCTGCCCGCCTTCCTCGCGGGCGCCGTGCTCTGCGTGGCGGGCCTGCTGCTCGGCGGGCGGCGGGTGCGGCGCACCACCTACCGGCCGGACCGCTGGCGGGCCGCCGAGTGGGGCGTGGCCGGCTGCGGGGTGACCGCCGCCGTGCTGCTGTTCGCCACCGTCGGTTACGACGCCACCGACCTCAACCCCTCGCTGTACCCGCTGACTTGGCCGACTCTGCCGCTCGTCCCGGTGCTCGCCCTGCTGCTGGCGGGGGCGGCCGGGATCGTCTCGCCGCCGCCCGGCCGGACGCCCGGACCCGCCGCCGGGCCGGGGCCGCGCCCGGCCGCACGTCCCGATGCCGCTCCCACCGACCGCACCGACCGCACGACCTCCGAGGTGAGCACGTGATCCGATTCGACCGGGTCGGCGTGGTGTACGACGGCGAGAGCACGCCCGTCCTGCGCGACGTCGACCTGCACATCCCGGAGGGCGAGCTCTGCCTGGTGGTCGGCCGCACCGGTGTCGGCAAGTCGACCCTGCTCGGCGCCGTCAACGGCCTGGTGCCGCACTTCACCGGCGGCACCCTGCGCGGCCGGGTCACCGTGGACGGCCGCGACACCGCCCACCACCCGCCGCGCGAACTCGCCGACGTGGTCGGCGTGGTCGGGCAGGACCCGCTGGCCGGCTTCACCACCGACACGGTGGAGGAGGAACTGGCGTACGTCATGGAGCAGTTGGCGATCCCGCCGGAGACCATGCGCAAGCGCGTCGAGGAGACCCTGGACCTGCTCGGCCTGGCCGACCTGCGCCACCGGGCCCTGTACGAGCTCTCCGGCGGCCAGCAGCAGCGCGTCGCCATCGGCTCGGTGCTCACCGCGCACCCGCGCGTCCTGGTGCTGGACGAGCCGACCTCCGCGCTCGACCCGACCGCCGCCGAGGAGGTGCTGGCCGCGATCACCCGGCTGGTCCACGACCTCGGCGTGACCGTCCTGCTGGCCGAGCACCGCCTGGAGCGGGTCGTCCAGTACGCCGACCGGGTCGCCTACCTGCCCGGCGACGGGACGGTCGTGCACGGCCCCCCGGCCGAGGTCTTCCGGGACACCGCGATCGCGCCGCCCGTCGTCGACCTCGGCCGGCTGGCCGGCTGGCGGCCGCTGCCGCTGTCCGTCCGGGACGCCCGCCGGGCCGCCGCGCCGCTGCGGGAGCGGCTCACGGACCTGCCGGTTCCCCCGCCGCGCCGGGCAGCGGTGGCGGGGGAGCCGGTGCTGGAGGCGACGGGGGTCGTCGTCCGGTACGGGCCGGTGGCCGCCGTCCGGGACGTCCGGCTGGAGCTGCGGGCGGGCGAGGTCACGGCGCTGATGGGCCGCAACGGCTCCGGCAAGTCCTCGCTCCTGTGGGCCCTCCAGGGCTCCGGGCCCCGCCAGGGCGGCAGCGTGAAGGTCACCGGCGCCGGGGGCGGCCCGGCCGCGGACCCCAAGCGGCTGCCCGCGGCCCGGGCCCGGCAGCTGGTCGGGCTCGTCCCGCAGACCCCCACCGACCTGCTGTACCTGGAGACGGTCGCCCAGGAACTCGCCCAGAGCGACCTCGAAGCCGACGGCGCCGGCGGGCCGACCGCACGGCAGGTCCTCGACCGCCTGGCCCCCGGGATCCCGGACGGCACCCACCCCCGGGACCTCTCCGAGGGGCAGAAGCTGGCCCTCGTCCTGGCGATCCAACTCGCCGCCGCACCAAGGGTCGTGCTGCTGGACGAACCCACCCGGGGGCTCGACTACCAGGCGAAGGAGGCGCTCACCGGCATCGTCGACGCCCTCGCCGCCGAAGGCCGTACGGTCGTCGTCTCCACCCACGACGTCGAGTTCGTCGCCTCCGCCGCCGACCGCGTCGTGGTGATGGCCGAGGGCGAGATCGTCGCCGACGGGCCCACCGCCGAGGTCATCGTCGCCTCGCCCACCTTCGCCCCGCAGACCGCCAAGATCCTCGCCCCGCTCGGCTATCTGACGGTACGTCAGGTCGCGGCGGCCGTGGAAGCGGTGGAGGCCGCCCGGTGACCGCCGTCCGGATCCCCGGCCGGGCCCGCGTCGTCGTCGCCCTGGCCGCCTTCATCGGGCTGGTGGCCTTCACCTGGCCGTTCGTCGTCGCCCCCGGGCGGTTCGGCTCCAACTACGCGCCGCCGCTGATCTTCGGCGCCCTGCTGGTCCTGGTGCTCGCCGTCGTCATCGCGGAGATCTCCGCGGGCGGCATCGACGCCAAGGCCCTCGCCATGCTCGGCGTCCTGTCCGCCGTCAACGCCGGACTCCGCCCGCTCGGCGCCGGGACCGCCGGAGTGGAGACGGTCTTCTTCATCCTGGTGCTGGCCGGCCGGGTCTTCGGCCCCGGCTTCGGCTTCACCCTCGGCTGCACCTCGCTGTTCGCCTCCGCGCTGCTCACCGGCGGCGTCGGCCCCTGGATGCCGTACCAGATGTTCGGCTGCGCCTTCGTCGGCATGCTCGCCGGGCTGCTGCCGGGGGCCGGGCGGCGCTGGGAGGTGCCGCTGCTGGCCGGGTACGGGGCGTTCTCCGGCTACCTCTTCGGCTTCCTGCTGAACCTCTCCTTCTGGCCGTTCTCCACCGACCCGAACAGCTCGATCGCCTACCTGCCGGGCCTGCCCTTCACCGAGCAGTGGCACCGCTACCTGCTGTTCGACCTGGCCACCTCGCTCGGCTGGGACACCGGCCGCGCCGTCACCACCTTCACCGCCGTGCTCGTCGTCGGGCCGGCCGTCCTCACCGTCTTCCGCCGCGCGGCCCGCCGCGCCAACTTCGAGCCCACGGTGCGCTTCGAGGCCCCGCCCGGCCCGCACGCCCCATCCGGCCAGGACGCCACGCCCGGCCCGGACACCACGGCAGGGCCGCCGACCGCCGCGCGGCCCACCGGCCCGGCGCACCCCTGAACCGAAAGGCCGACCATCGTGCCCAAGCCCGCGAAGCACCGGACGATGACGCTGGACGGGGTCGAGGTCGTCGTCCTGACCCCGGAACAGCATGCCGGACTGGAATCCGCCCGCCGCCAGCTGGGTGGAGCGCAGGCGCAGGTCGCCAGGATGAGGTCCGACCTCCAGCGGGGACGGCGGCTGCTGGGCGAAGCCGAACGGCTACTGGCGGGCATCCCCGCCGACCAGCGCGCGCGACTGGACGCCCGGCTGGGGCCGGGACGCGGCCTGACCGGACTGCTCGCGGACATCCGCGCCGCCCTGCCCGGCACGCCGGACACCCCGACGCGGACCTGACCACCGGCCCCGCGGGCCATGGTGGCGTCCCACCATCCGGACGGGTTCCGAGATTCCCGCGCCGGGCCCGGCGCTTTGCCCCTAAGCTGACGGTGCAGCTGGTTCGCCCTGTCCGCCAGGCAGGGCGTCGCAAGAGGGAACCCGGTGACGCCTTTCGACTGGCCAGTCCGGGACTGCCCCGCAGCGGTGAGTGGGAACGACCGCCGTCATACGCACTGGACCCGGGACGGGTCTGGGAAGCGACGGCCAGTAGGTGTCCGCCCTTCACGGGACGGACGCGCCCGCGAGTCCGAAGACCTGCCACTGCCCGCCCGCGGACGACCCGCGCGCGGCTATCCGGTGACCTCGTGGGCGGGTCGGCGACCATACCAGGCGGACCAGGCCCGTACGTTCCCGTGACGGCCGCCGCCGGGTACGTCATCCCTTCGCGCCCTCGTGCCGTCTCCGGGTACCTGAGGAGAACAGACTCGCGAAGGAGAGTCCCTTGACCACGAAGTCCGCAGCCGCGGCGAGCGTCGCCACCGCGTACGGCTACCCCCGCCAGGGCCGGGGCCGGGAGCTCAAGAAGGCCATCGAGGGCTACTGGAAGGGCTCGGTCACCGCCGAGGTGCTGCTGGCCACCGCCGCCGACCTGCGCCGGGGGAACTGGCAGCAGCTCGCCGACTCCGGAGTCGAAGAGGTCCCGACCGGTGACTTCTCGTTCTACGACCACGTGCTGGACACCACGGTCGCCGTCGGCGCGATCCCGCCCCGGCACCGGGCCGCCGTCGAAGCCGACCCGCTGGACGGGTACTTCGCCATGGCGCGCGGCAACCAGGACGTCGCCCCGCTGGAGATGACCAAGTGGTTCGACACCAACTACCACTACCTGGTGCCGGAGTTGGGCCCGGACACGGTGTTCACGGCGAACCCGGCCAAGGCGGTGGGCGAACTGCGCGAGGCGCTGCTGCTCGGCCACGCGGCCCGGCCGGTGCTGGTCGGGCCGGTCACCTACCTGCTGCTCGCCAAGCCGGCGCCCGGGGTGGCCGCCGACTTCCAGCCGATCACCCTGCTGGACCGGCTGCTGCCCGTCTACGCGGAGCTGCTGGCCGGGTTGCGCGCCGCCGGCGCCGACTGGGTGCAACTGGACGAGCCCGCACTGGTCCAGGACCGCACCCCGGCCGAGCTCAACGCCGCCGCCCGCGCCTACCGCGAGCTGGGCGCCCTCACCGACCGGCCCAAGCTGCTGGTCGCCAGCTACTTCGACCGGCTCGGCGACGCCCTGCCGGCCCTGGCGAAGGCCCCGATCGAGGGTCTGGCACTGGACTTCACCGGCCCGGCCGCGGCCAACCTGGAGGACCTCGCCGCCGCCGGCGGCCTGCCCGGCAAGCGGCTGGTGGCGGGGGTGATCGACGGGCGCAACATCTGGATCAACGACCTGGAGAAGTCCCTCACGACCCTGGCGACCCTGCTGGGCCTCGCCGACACCGTCGACGTCGCGCCGTCCTGCTCCCTGCTGCACGTGCCGATCGACGCCACCCTCGAACGCGACATCGACCCGCAGATCGCCCGCTGGCTGGCCTTCGCCAAGCAGAAGGCCGCCGAGGCGGCGCTGCTCGCCCGCGGCCTGCGCGAGGGCACCGGCGCGATCGCCGCCGACCTCGCGGCCAACCGGGCCGACCTGGCCTCCCGCGCGGGCTCGCCGATCACCCGCGACCCGGCGGTGCGCGCCCGGATCGCCGCCGTCACCGACGCGGACGCCCGTCGCGCCCAGGCCTACCCGCAGCGGGCCGAGGCCCAGCGCGCCCGGCTCGGCCTGCCGCTGCTGCCGACCACCACCATCGGCTCCTTCCCGCAGACCACCGAACTGCGCGTCGCCCGGGCCGACCTGACGGCCGGTCGGATCGACGGCGCCGCGTACCAGGAGCGGATGGAGGCCGAGGTCCGCGAGGTCATCGCGTACCAGGAGAAGGCCGGCCTGGACGTCCTGGTGCACGGCGAGCCCGAGCGCAACGACATGGTCCAGTACTTCGCCGAGCAGCTCACCGGCTACCTGGCCACCCGGCACGGCTGGGTGCAGTCCTACGGCACCCGGTACGTGCGCCCGCCGGTCCTCGCCGGGGACATCTCCCGGCCGCACCCGATGACCGTCGACTGGTTCCGCTACGCGCAGGGCCTGACCGACCGCCCCGTGAAGGGCATGCTGACCGGCCCGGTCACCATGCTCGCCTGGTCCTTCGTCCGCGACGACCAGCCGCTCGCCGACACCGCCCGCCAGGTCGCCCTCGCCCTGCGCGACGAGGTCGTCGACCTGGAGGCCGGGGGCGCCGCCGTCGTCCAGGTCGACGAGCCGGCCCTGCGCGAGACCCTCCCGCTGCGGGCCGCCGCCCGCCCGGCGTACCTGGACTGGGCCACCGAGGCCTTCCGCCTGGCCACCTCCGGCGTCCGCGCCGACACCCAGATCCACACCCACATGTGCTACGCCGAGTTCGGCGCCATCATGACGGCGATCGACGACCTCGACGCCGACGTCATCTCCCTGGAGGCGACCCGCTCCCACATGGAGGTCGCCGGCGAGCTGGCCGAGGCGGGCTACCCGCGCGAGGTCGGCCCCGGCGTCTGGGACATCCACTCCCCGCGCGTCCCCAGCACCGAGGAGGCCGTCTCCCTGCTGCGCGCGGGCCTGGCCGCGATCCCGGCGGAGCGGCTCTGGGTCAACCCTGACTGCGGGCTGAAGACCCGCGGCTGGCCGGAGACCCGGGCCTCGCTGGAGAGCCTGGTCGGCGCCGCCCGCCTGCTGCGCGAGGAGCTCGCCGGCTGACCCAACCGGGCGGGGACTCCTCCGCCGGTTCGGTACGCCCGCCACGGCATGCGGGCCGCGTCGCGACGCGGCCCGCATGCCCGTTCAGCCGGACCGGGGCAGTCCGAGGTTCTGGTAGATCTCGGTGGTGACCGTGGAGAAGTTCATGGTCATGAAATGCAGCCCGGGCACGCCTTCGGAAAGCAGCCGCCGGCACATGGCGGTGGCGTGCTCGATCCCGATCGAGCGAACGGCTGCGGGATCGTTTTGCTGTTCCAGCATGCGGTCGGAGAGGGCCGTGGGAATGGCAGCGGTGCTCAGGGTCGGAATTCGGCTTAGTGACCGGATACTGGTCACCGGCATGATCTCCGGAATCACCGGAATATCGCATCCGGACTTCTGGAGGCGATCCCGGAAACGGAGGTAGCTGTCCACCTCGAAGAACATCTGGGTGATCGCGTAGTCGGCTCCGGAACGGCACTTCGTGACAAAGTGCCGGATTTCGGAGTCCCAGTCCGGTGACCGCGGGTGCATTTCCGGGAAAGCCGCCACCCCGACGCAGAAGTCGCCCGAGTCCTTGATGAGGTGAACCAGGTCGGCGGCGTACTCGACCCCGCCCGGATGCCGGACCCAGGCGCCCAGCGGGTCGCCCGGAGGGTCGCCGCGCAGGGCCAGGATGTTCCGTACTCCCTGGTCGGCGTAGTGCCCGAGGATGTTCCTGAGCTCGCCGACGCTGTGGCCGACGGCGGTCAGATGGGCGGCCGGGGTGAGGGTCGTCTCCTGGGCGATGCGGCCGGTGACGTTCACCGTCCGCTCCCGGGTCGAGCCGCCCGCACCGTAGGTCACCGAGACGAAGGTGGGGGAGAGCGCCTCCAGTCGGCGGATCGCGTTCCACAGGCCGGCTTCCGCCTCGGCGTTCCGCGGTGGCATGAACTCGAACGAATAGGAGTGCTTTCCGGTGGCCAGGAGGTCGCGGACGGTTGCCGCCCGGTCGGTGCGCGTGGAGGGTTTCCCGAGTGTCATGACAGGACGGTATACGCCCGGTCGGAATGGCGTGGTGGAAAGTCCACAGTGTGATACGCGGGTTTTCGCCAATGACGGTCGATGGCCTTCGGGGGTGGTCGCGGAGCGGCCTCCGGAGGCTGCACAATAGGGGCATGGAAAGACATTCGTACGCCCTTCCCGGACTTCCCGACTGGGGTCGCTGCGCGGTCATGGGAATCCTCAACGTCACCCCGGACTCGTTCTCGGACGGGGGATGCTGGCTGGACCCGGGCCGGGCGGTGGAGCACGGACTGGCGCTGGCCGCGCGGGGGGCCGACATGGTGGACGTGGGCGGCGAGTCGACCCGCCCCGGCGCCCGCCGGGTGCCGGTCGAGGAGGAGCTCGCGCGGGTGCTGCCGGTGGTGCGCGGACTCGCCCGGCAGGGCGTCCTGGTGAGCATCGACACGATGCGCGCCCGGGTCGCCGAGGCCGCGGTGGACGCCGGGGCCCGGATCGTCAACGACGTCAGCGGCGGCCGGGCGGACGAGGCCATGGCGAAGACGGCCGCGCGGGCCGGCGTGCCGTTCGTCGTCATGCACTGGCGGGGGCAGTCCCAGGGGATGGACGACCTGGCGGACTACGGGGACGTCGTCGCCGAGGTGGTCGCCGAAGTGGGGCGCCAGCTGGACGCCGTGGTGTCGGCCGGGGTGGACCCGGAGCAGGTCGTCCTCGACCCCGGCCTCGGCTTCGCCAAGGGCCGGGGCGACGACTGGGCGCTGCTCGCCGCCCTGGACGCCTGGGCCGTGCTGGACCGCCCGCTCCTGGTCGGGCCCTCCCGCAAGCGCTTCCTCGGCGAGCTGCTCGCCGACCCGGCCACCGGCGCGCCCCGCCCGGCCCGGGAGCGGGACGACGCGACCTCGGCCGCGGCCGTCCTGGCCGCCGCGCAGGGCGCCTGGGCCGTACGGGTCCACGAGGTGCGGGCGGCCGCCGACGCCGTGCGGGTCGAGGCGGCCGTGCGGGCCCACCGGGCGACCGCCGACCGGCTGCCGGTGTAGGCCTTCGCAACCATCCGGGGAAGAGAAGACCGGGGAAGAAAAGAGAAGAGGGGTGCGTCGCACCATGGCACGTCCCGTCGGGCGCAAGATCTTCGCCCACGCCAAGCTGCGCCGGCTGCGCCGCGAGCACGGCATGAACCAGGTCGAGCTGGCCCACGAGCTCGGCATCTCGACCAGCTACCTCAACCAGATCGAGCACAGCCAGCGGCCGCTCACCGCCGCCGTGCTGCTGCGGATCGCCGAAGTGTTCGGCGTGGACCCGGAGTTCTTCTCCGAGGCCGACGAGGAGCGCCTCGCCGCCGACCTGCGCGCCGCCCTCGCCGACGAGGCGTGCGGTGCCCCCGTCCCGGCCGAGGACGTCGCGGAGGTGAGCCGGGACCACCCCGACGTGGCCCGGGCGCTCGTCGCGCTGTACCGCCGCTACCGGGAGGCGGCCGCCAGGGTCGCCGATCTCGGCGACACCGCCGGGACCGCCGCGCTCAGCCCGGCCGAACCCCACGACGAGGTACGGGACTTCTTCTACACGCACCACAACCACATCGCCGCCCTGGACGAGCAGGCCGAGCGCACCGCGACCGCGCTCGGGGCGACCACGGCGGGTGGCCTCGCCGCCGCGCTGGCGACCGCACTCGGCGAACGGCACGGCGTGCGGGTGGTCGACGCGGACCACCGGCGGCAGGCGGAGATGCGCCGGTTCGATCCGGTGAGCGGCACCCTCCGCCTCTCCGCGTGGCTGACCGACGGTCAGCGGGCCTTCCAACTGGCCACCCAGCTCGCGCTGCTGGAGCACCGGCCGCTGCTCGACGCGCTGGTTTCGGCGGCGGGGCCCGACCTCACCTCGCCCCAGGCGGCGGACCTCGCCCGGATCGGCCTCGCCACCTACTTCGCCGGTGCGCTGCTGATGCCCTACTCGGCCTTCCACGCCGCCGCCGAGGAGCTGCGCTACGACATCGACCTGCTCGGCGCCCGCTTCGGGGTCGGCTTCGAGACGGTCTGCCACCGGCTGAGCACCCTGCAGCGCACCGGCCGCCGGGGCGTGCCGTTCTCCTTCCTGCGCGCCGACCGGGCGGGCAACATCTCCAAGCGGCAGTCCGCGACCGACTTCCACTTCTCCCGCCTCGGCGGCACCTGCCCGCTCTGGACGGTCTACGAGGCCTTCTCGGCGCCGGGGCGGATCCTCACCCAGATCGCCGAAATGCCGGACGGCAAGCGGTACTTCTGGATCGCCCGCACCGTCACCCACGGCGGCTTCGGCCACCGTGCGCCGCGCAGCGAGTTCGCCGTCGCGCTCGGCTGCGAGCTGCGCCACGCCCACCGCCTGGTCTACGCCGAGGGCATCGCCCTGGACGGCCGGGAGGCGGCCACGCCGATCGGCCTGGGCTGCCGGATCTGCGAGCGGACCGACTGCGCTCAGCGGGCCCGGCCCCCCGTCGGCGGCCGGCTGGTGGTGGACCCGGACCGGCGCACCAGGGTGCCGTACCCGGTCGTCGCCGAAGGGCGCGACGGAGATCGGGAGGGGCGCCGCTGACCGGTGCCGCCGAGACGTCGCACCGGCGGCGGGCGGCACCCGGGTGCCGCGGTCGGGGCCGTGTGGTCGGGGCGTCCCGGCCGCAGGCCGGGCGACGGTGACGGACCCGGCACCGTGCCGCCGACCGTGTGGCCCTGGGTCCTTCCGGGTGGTGATGTGGGTCCCTCGGGGTGAACGCCGGGAGGGGGCGTCAGGCCCGGGGGGACACCCAGAAAATGTCAGATCATCAGATTGTCTCGCGAAGGCTGATCCTGGCCGCGGCCGGGTTGTCGGTCCTCGGCGCCGCAGGGTGCGGGGGAGCACGGCGGGCCGGGGAACCCGGTACCGCGCCGAGAGGGAACGCCGGGCCGCCGCCCGCGGCCGCGCCCCCGGCGGCCGCACCGGAAGCCGCACCGGCGGCCGCACCTGAAACCGCACCTGAAACCGCCCCGGAAGCCCCCAGGGTGCTGACCGAGGCGGAGAGCCGGCCGCTGTTCGAACTCGCCGAGGAGGGGAAGGTGGTGGCCCTCACCATCGACGACGGTCCCCATCCGCGCCACACCCCCGACGTCCTGGCGCTGCTGGAGAAGCACGGGATCTGGGCGACGTTCTTCCTGATCGGCGAGAACGCGGCCGCCCGTCCCGACCTGGTCCGGGAGATCGCGGCGCGGGGGCACCGCATCGGGAACCACACCTGGAGCCATCCGGACCTCCGTCACCTTCCCGACGACGCCCAGGTGCGGGAGGAGCTGACGCGCACCTCCGACCTCCTCGCCGGGATCACCGGCAAGTCGCCCGTCTGGTTCCGGGCCCCGGGCGGGGACTGGGCCCCGAGGACGCTCAGGACGAGCAGGGAGCTCGGGATGCGGCCGATGGGCTGGACGGTCGACCCGGAGGACTGGGCAGAGCCGGGGACGGACGTGATCCTCGGTCGGCTCACGAAGGAGATGCGCCCGGGAGCGATCGTGCTCACCCATGACGGCGGGGGCGACCGTTCGCAGACGGTGGCCGCTCTCACGCGCTTCCTCCCCTCCCTGATCGACTCCGGCTACCGCTTCACCACCCCGCGGGCCTGACCGGACGGCGGTGCCGGTCTCCTACGCGGAGGCCGGCACCGGCCGCTGTTCCGGGCCGTCGTAGGAGGCGAGCGGGCGGATCAGGGCGTTGTGGGCGAGCTGTTCGGTGATGTGGGCGGTCCAGCCGGTGACCCGGCTCATCACGAAGAGCGGGGTGAAGACCGGGGTGTCGAAGCCCATCAGGTGGTAGGCGAGGCCCGCGGGGTAGTCGAGGTTGGGGTGGATGCCCTTGCGGTCCAGTACCGCCTCGCGCAGCGCCGCGTGCAGGGCGGCCAGCCGGGTCGTCCCGGGGTCGGCCGCCAGGGCCACCAGCTCGTCGAGGGCGGCCTGCATGATCGGGACACGGGAGTCGCCGTGCTGGTAGACCCGGTGGCCGAAGCCCATGACCTTCCGCTTCGCCGCGAGGGCGTCGTCGAGCCAGTCGGCGGCGCGGGCCGGGTCGCCGATCTCCTCCAGCATGTGCATCACGGCCTCGTTGGCGCCGCCGTGCAGCGGGCCCTTGAGCGCGCCGATCGCGGCGGTGACGGCGCTGTAGAGGTCGGAGAGGGTGGAGGTGACGACGCGGGCGGTGAAGGTGGAGGCGTTGAAGCTGTGCTCGGCGTACAGCACCAGCGAGACCTCGAAGCAGCGGACCACCTCGGGGGCGGGCACGGCGCCGAAGCACATGTGGAAGAAGTTCTCCGCGTACCCGAGGTCCGGGTCCGGGGCGATCGGGGCGAGGCCCCGGCGACGGCGCTGGTCGGCGGCGACGACGGTGGGCAGTTTCGCCAGCAGGGTCAGGGACTTGGCGAGGCCGGACGCCGGGCGGCCGTCGTCCTCGGTCGGGTCCTCGGCGCCGAAGAAGCTGACGGCGGTGCGCAGCACGTCCATCGGGTGGCAGGTCTCGGGCAGTTTCGCCAGCAGCTCGGCAGTGGTGCGGTCGAGCGGGCGCAGGGCGTGTTCGCGGGCCCGGAACTCGCGCAGCTGGGCGCCGTCGGGCAGTTCGCCGTGCCAGAGCAGGTAGGCGACCTCCTCGAAGGAGCGGTGGGCGGCGAGGTCCTGGACGGGGTAGCCGCGGTAGGTGAGGGAGTTGGTCTCCGGGATGACGGTGGAGATCCCGGTGGTGTCGACGACGACACCGGCGAGGCCGCGGTGGATCCCGGGTGCGGTGGTGGGCATGGCTGGTCTCCGGTGCGGGTCAGGTGCCGGGCGGGAGGGTGAAGTCGAAGACGGCCGAGTCGAAGGCCGCGTAGTCGGCGTAGCCGAGGAGTTCGTACAGCCGGGAGCGGGTCTGCATGCGCGGCAGGAGGGACTGCTGGGTGCCCTCGGTGGCGATGGTGCGCAGCCCGTCCTCGATCGCGCCCATGGCGAGCCGCAGCAGGGTGACCGGGTAGAGGGCGATGTTGTAGCCGAGGCTCTCCAGGGTGCGGGTGTCCAGCAGCGGGGTCCTGCCGAACTCGGTGAGGTTCGCGAGCAGCGGCACGTCCACGGCCTTGCGGAACGCCTCGTACTCGGCCTCGTCGGCGAGGGCCTCGGGGAAGATCGCGTCGGCTCCGGCGTCGACGTAGGCCTTGGCCCGGTCGATCGCGGCGCCGAGTCCTTCGACGGAGCGGGCGTCGGTGCGGGCCATCAGCAGGAAGTCGGGGTCGCGGCGGGCGTCGACGGCGGCGCGCAGCCGGCGGACCATCTCCTCGCGGGGCGCGATGGTCTTGCCGTCGAGGTGGCCGCAGCGCTTGGGGTTGACCTGGTCCTCCAGGTGCAGCCCGGCCAGGCCCGCGTCCTCCAGGAGCTGGACGGTACGGGCGGCGTTCATCGGCTCGCCGAAGCCGGTGTCGGCGTCGATCAGCACCGGGAGGTCGGTGACCCGGGTGGTCTGCTGGGCGCGGGCGGCGATCTCGGTGGAGGTGGTCAGGCCGATGTCCGGCAGGCCGAGGTCGGCGGCGAGGACGGCGCCGGAGAGGTAGACGGCGTCGAAGCCGAGGTCCTGGATGAGCCGGGCGGAGAGCGGGTTGATCGCGCCGGGGACGCGCAGCAGCCGTCCGGAGGCGAGCTGTTCGCGCAGCGCCCGGCGGCGCTCGGCGGCGGTGGTGCGGGTGTGCAGCATCAGAACAGGCCCTTCGGCAGGGTGCGGTCGAACTCGCGGACGGCCTCGAAGTCGACGGCCGGGAACAGTTCGTCGAGGCCGGCGGCTGTCAGCTCGGCGAGACCGGCCGCGGCCGACAGGAAGCGGTCCTGGTCGGTGGGGGTGACGACGCCCTCGGTGAGGGTGCGGAACTTCCGCTGGTACGCGGGGCGGTCGAAGGGGCGGGCGCCGGCCGGGTGGGCGTCGGCGACGGCCAGTTCGTCCTCGATGACGGAGCCGTCGTCCAGGGTGATCACGATCCGGCCGCCGAAGGCCCGGTGCTGCGGGTCGGGGTCGTGGTAGCGGCGGGTCCACTCCGGGTCCTCGACCGTGCTGACCTTCCGCCACAGGGCGACGGTCTCCGGGCGGTTGGCCCGCTCGGGGGCGTAGGAGCGCTCGTGGTGCCAGCCGCCGTCCTCCAGGGCCACGGCGAGGATGTACGGGATCGAGTGGTCGAGGGTCTCCCGGCTGGCGCCGGGGTCGTACTTCTGCGGGTCGTTGGCGCCGGAGCCGATGACGTGGTGGGTGTGGTGGCTGGTGTGCAGCACCACCGAGCGCACCCGCTCCAGCGGCCCGGTCTTCTCGCGCAGCCGCCGGGCCAGGTCGATGACCGCCTGGGCCTGGTACTCGGCGGAGTGCTCCTTGGTGTAGGTGTCCAGGATCGCCCGGCGCGGTTCGCCGGGCTCGGGCAGCGGCACGGTGTAGTCGGCGTCCGGGCCGTCGAGCATCCAGGCGAGGAAGCCGTCCTCGCCCTCGTAGACCGGGGAGGGCGAGGTCTCGCCGCGCATCGCCCGGTCCACCGCCTCGATCGCGGCCTTGCCGGCGAAGGCCGGGGCGAAGGCCTTCCAGCTGGAGATCTCGCCCTTGCGGGACTGCCGGGTCGCCGTCGTGGTGTGCACGGCCTGCTGCACCGCCTGGTACACCGTCTCCGTCGGCAGCCGCAGCAGCGCGCCGAGCCCGCAGGCGGTGGCCGCGCTCAGGTGCGCGACGTGGTCGATCCGGTGGGCGTGCAGACAGATGCCCTTGACCAGGGCGACGTGGACCTCGTAGGCGGTGACGATGCCGCGCAGCAGGTCGGCGCCGGTGCGCCCGGTGTGCTGGGAGACGGCCAGCAGCGGCGGGATGTTGTCCCCGGGGTGGGAGTAGTCGGCGGCGAGGTAGGTGTCGTGGAAGTCCAGCTCGCGCACGGCGGTGCCGTTGGCCCAGGCCGCCCACTCGGGGGAGACCCTGGCCAGGCTGCCGAACACCCGGGCGCCGGGCGCCCCGTGGTGCGCGAGCGCCTGGGACCGGGCCACCGCCACCGGTCGGCGCAGCAGCGACGCGACCGCGACCGAGGCGTTGTCGACGACCCGGTTGACGGCCATGCCCACGGCGGCCGGGTCCAGTTCCTCGGTGGCAGTGGCGACGGCGGCCAGTTTCCAGGCCAACTGCTCCTCTCGCGGCAGCCGGTCGGCGCTGGGGTGGACGCGGACGTGGTGCTCGATCACGGGACTCCTCGGGAGCGTCGGGACCGCCCTGACGGGCTCGTACGCTCCAGGCTGCCGCGCCGGCGGGCGGGGATCCAGCAGGCCAATCCGCGGAATCCGGACAGCTCCGGGCTGCGAATCCGCGAATCCTGCGAATCCGCGGATCGTGCGAATCCGCGGATCGTACGAACCTGCGGAGCCCGCGAACCCGCAGAGCCCGCGAATCCTGTGGACCGGTCTCGCGGGGCTAGGATCCACAGGGCCTCCTCCGCCGGTGATCACCGCACCTCGCCGCCGGGACCGGGCCGGCCCGACCGCCCCCTGCCTCTGAGGTGATCACAGCGAACAGCCTGGTGTCCGAGCTGCGGCGACCCGCCGTCCTCCGCTCCGCGCGGTCGGAGGACGGCTCGTGTCGTCACCTGCTGGTGTGGAAGGCCGGCCCGGGCTGGCGGATGGTCAGCAGCGCCGTGCTGGGCGGGGGGATCGGCGAGCGAGGCTGGGTGGTGAACGCCCAGGTCCGGCCCGGCTACAGCCGGATGGACCCGGAGCGGCACCTGGCGGAGCTGGCCGAGGCCGAGGGCCTGCGCGGGCCGGGCGTCGGGCTGATGACCGCCGCGGAGGTCGACGACTGCACCTGGGGTGAGGACGGCGGCGCCGTCGCCCTGGTGACGACCGGCATCGGCGTCCCGACCTGGGCCGCGGCAGCCGCGGCACCGACCGGACCGTACGTCCCGGGGACGATCAACATCCTCGCGGTCGTGCCCGCGCCGGTGGCCGACGCGGGGCTGGTGAACCTGCTGGCGACGGCCACCGAGGCGAAGGTGCAGGCCCTCCTGGACGCCGGCTACTCGTGCTCGGGCACCCCGTCCGACGCCGTGTGCGTGGCCGTCCGCACCCCGGTCGACGGCGAGGCGGCCGACCCCTTCGGCGGCCCGCGGTCGGTCTGGGGCTCCCGGCTGGCCCGCGCCGTCCACCGGGCCGTCCTCGACGGGGCGGAACGCGACCGGGCCCGGCGGCGGGAGGGGCCGGGTGTGCCGCACCAGGGGCCCCGGCCGGACTGCCACCGGGCGGACGTCCTTTCAGCCGGAGCGGCCGGACCGACTGGAGCGGTCGAAGCGCTCGGATCGGCTGGAGCGCCCGGACGCGTCACCGCCTGAAACCACGCCGCCCCGCCGGTGCCCGGCCCTCCGCGACGGGAGCCGGGCACCGGCGGGGCGCGCTCGTCACGCCGAGGCGTGCGCGTGGAACCCCCGTCCGCTCTTGCGGCCGAGCAGTCCGGCCTCCACCATGCGGGAGAGCAGCGGCGGGGGCGCGTACAGCGGTTCCTTGTACTCCTCGTACATGGACCGGGCGATCGCCTCGACGGTGTCCAGCCCGATCAGGTCGGCGAGTTGGAGCGGCCCCATGGGGTGGGCGCAGCCGTGGACCATCCCGGCGTCGATGTCCTCGGGGCTGGCGTGGCCGGCCTCGGCCATCCGGATCGCGGCGAGCAGGTACGGCACCAGCAGGGCGTTGACCACGAAGCCGGCCCGGTCGCGGGAGTGGACGACGTGCTTGCCGAGGACGTCCCGGGCGAAGGCCGCCACCCGGTCGAGGACGGTCGGGGCGGTGTGCAGCGAGGACACCAGCTCGACCAGGGGCATCACCGGGGCCGGGTTGAAGAAATGCAGGCCCAGGATGTGGGAGGCGCGGCCGGTGGCGATGCCGAGGCGGGTGACCGGGATGGCCGAGGTGTTGGTGGCCAGGACGGCGTCCTCGGCGACGAGCACCTTGTCCAGGGTGGTGAGCACCTCGGTCTTGACCCGTTCGTCCTCGACGACGGCCTCGACCACCAACTGGCGGTCGGCGAGCGCCTCCAGGTCGTCGGCGAACAGCAGGTGGGCCCAGGCGTCGGTGCGCTGCTCCTCGCTGATCCGGCCGCGGTCGGCGGCGCGGTGCAGCGAGCGGTCGATCCGGGCCCGGGCGGTGCGCAGGGCGTCCCGGCCGGCCTCGCAGACGACGGTGTCGAGCCCGGCGCGGGCGAAGACCTCGGCGATGCCGGCGCCCATCTGTCCGGCGCCGACGACCGCGACGCGGCGGATGTCGTTCATGGTGCACTGCCTCCGTGGTGGGGCGGCTCAGGCCGCGGTGCGGATCCGCACGAGGTGGCGGGCGTAGGCCTCGGTGGTGAGGAAGGCGGGCAGGTCGGCGCCGAGGGCGGTGTCCTCCAGGATCCGCACCGCGTCGTCCACCAGCGTCGGGTCGGCGCCCTCGGCGAGCAGCGTGGCGCGCTCCCGGTCGATCAGGCGCCGCACCATGTCCGGGGTGACGAGCGAGCCGCCGGTCAGCCGGGTGCAGTGGTGCTGCCACTGCCAGATCTGGCAGCGGGCGATCTCGGCGGTGGCGACGTCCTCCATCAGCCCGAAGACGGCGACGGCTCCGGAACCGCCGAGCCAGGCGGTGAGGTAGCGCAGGGCGACGGCGATGTTGGAGCGCAGCCCCTGGTCGGTCGGCAGGCCGGCGGACAGCCTGTGCACGCCGAGCAGGTCGGCGGCGGTGACCTCGACGTCCTCGCGGGTGCGGTCGAGCTGGTTCGGCCGGTCGCCGAGGACGTCGTCGAAGGCGGTGCGGCAGGTGGCGACCAGGCCGGGGTGGGCGACCCAGGAGCCGTCGAAGCCGTCGCCGGCCTCCCGCTCCTTGTCGGCGCGCACCTTGGTGAGGGCCACCGCGTTGGCCTCCGGGGCGCGCTGGGGGATGGCGGCGGCCATCCCGCCGATGGCGTGGGCGCCGCGCCGGTGGCAGGTGCGCACCAGCAGGTCGGTGTAGGCGCGCAGGAAGGGCTGGGTCATGGTGAGGGTGGCGCGGTCCGGCAGGACGTAGCGCGGGCCGTGCTGGGCGAAGTTCTTGATCAGGCTGAACAGGTAGTCCCAGCGCCCGGCGTTGAGCCCGGCGGCGTGCTCGCGCAGCTCGTAGAGGATCTCGTCCATCTCGAAGGCCGCGGTGATGGTCTCGATCAGCACGGTGGCCCGGATCGTGCCGTGCGGGATGCCCAACTCGGCCTGGGCGAAGGCGAAGACCTCGTTCCAGAGCCGGGCTTCGCGGTGGTCCTCCAGCTTGGGCAGGTAGAAGTACGGGCCGCTGCCGCGCTCGATCTGCCGCTTGCCGCAGTGGAAGAGGTAGAGGCCGAAGTCGACCAGGGCGCCGACGGCGGGGCGGCCGCCGACCAGCAGGTGCTGCTCGTCGAGGTGCCAGCCGCGCGGGCGGACGACGATGGTGGCGGGGGAGTCGCCGATGCGGTAGCGCTTGCCCTCCGGGGTGGTGTCGTCGATCCGGCGTTCGACCGCGTCGACCAGGTTGAGCTGCCCGGAGACCAGGTTGTGCCAGGTGGGGGCGGTGGCGTCCTCGAAGTCGGCGAGCCACACCCTGGCACCGGAGTTGAGCGCGTTGACGGTCATCCGGCGCTCGGGCGGGCCGGTGATCTCCACCCGGCGGTCGGCCAGGCCCGGCCCGGCGCCGGCCACGCGCCACGTGCTGTCCTCGCGGACGGCGCGGGTCCCGGGGAGGAAGTCGAGGCTGCCGCCGTCCGCCAACTCGGCGCGGCGCCGGTCGCGTTCGGCGAGCAGCGCGGTGCGGCGGGCGGCGAACCGGTCGTGCAGACGGGCGAGGAAGGCGAGCGCCTCGGGGGTGAGGATCTCGTCGAAGCGGTCCTCGTGTTCTCCGAGGACCTCGATGCGGCTGGGCTGGCTCATCCGGTGCTCCAGGGGCGGGTGGAAGGCGCCCGGGGCCTCGTCCCTCAACGAGGCCCCGGGCGGCGGGGTGGGCGGCGGCCGCTCCCCAAAGCGGCCGCCAGGGTGGCTCGGTGGTGCTGTCCTTCCGGCTCGGCGGCCCGCTTCGGGCCCGGCGGCCTCCTTCGGACTCAGTGGAACTGCTCGGCCTCGGTGGAGCCGGTCAGGGCGAGCGTCTCGGCGTTCGGGTTGAGCGCGGTGGAGACCAGGTCGAAGTACCCGGTGCCGACCTCGCGCTGGTGCTTCACGGCGGTGTAGCCGTCCGGCACGGCCGCGAACTCGGCCTCCTGGAGGTCGACGTAGGCCGTCATCCCGTGCTCGGCGTAGCCGCGGGCGAGCTGGAACATCGAGTGGTTGAGCGCGTGGAAGCCGGCCAGCGTGATGAACTGGAAGCGGTAGCCCATCGCCCCCAACTCCCGCTGGAACTTGGCGATCTGGTCGTCGTCCAGCGCGGCCTTCCAGTTGAAGGAGGGCGAGCAGTTGTAGGCGAGCATCGTGTCCGGGTGCTCGGCCTTGACCGCCTCGGCGAACTCCCGGGCCTGCTCCAGGTCCGGGGTGCCGGTCTCCACCCAGAGCAGGTCCGCGTACGGGGCGAAGGCCAGGCCGCGCGAGATCACCGGGCCCATGCCGGGCTCGACCCGGTAGAAGCCCTCGGCCGTCCGCTCGCCGGTGGAGAACCGGGCGTCGCGCTCGTCCACGTCGCTGGTCAGCAGGTTGGCGGCGAGCGCGTCGGTGCGGGCGACGATCAGGGTCGGCACGTCGGCGATGTCGGCCGCGAGGCGGGCGGCGTTCAGGGTACGGATGTGCTGGGCGGTGGGGACGAGCACCTTGCCGCCCAGGTGGCCGCACTTCTTCTCGGAGGCCAGCTGGTCCTCGTAGTGGATGCCCGCCGCGCCGGCCGCGATCATGCCCTTGGTGAGCTCGAAGGCGTTCAGCGGGCCGCCGAAGCCGGCCTCCGCGTCGGCGACGATCGGCACCAGCCAGTCCGGGCCGCCGTTGCCCTCCGCCGCGTCGATCCCGTCCGCCCGCAGCAGCGCGTTGTTGATCCGACGCACCACCTGGGGAACGGAGTTGGCGGGGTAGAGGCTCTGGTCCGGGTACGTCTGCCCGGCCTGGTTGGCGTCGGCCGCGACCTGCCAGCCGGACAGGTAGATCGCCTGCAGCCCGGCCTTCACCATCTGCACGGCCTGGCCGCCGGTCAGCGCGCCGAGCGCGTGGACGTAGTCCTGCTCGTGCAGTTGCCGCCACAGCCGCTCGGCGCCGCGCCGGGCCAGGGTGTGCTCCTCGCGCACCGTCCCGGACAGCCGGACGACGTCGGCCGCCGTGTACGTGCGCTCGATGCCCGCCCACCGCGGGTCGGAGGCCCACCGGGCGGCGAGCTCCGCCGCCGCCTGCTGCTCCTGCTGCTGCCGGACCGACTGAGTCATGGGTCTGCTCCCCAGGGTGCTCGTTTGCTCGTTGCGAAGGATGTGACGCACCTCACCGCGAGGGCGAGTGGGCGGCCGGACGGTGCCGGGCTGCGGTGGCGCACCGCGGGACGTGGAGGCCCGGACAGCCCACCGGACCGCGAGCGACCTGGTGTTCTGCGGCTGTCCTGCGCACCTCCCGGCCGCAGCACCGACTCTGGCACCCCCGCCGAGCCGCCGTCACCGGTGGACCGCGGCCAACTTCTGCGAACGCTCCCCGGTGAATCCGCGAAGGTTGCGAAGGCCTGACCGGCTGCCCTGCGGCTAGGCTGCCCGCGCCGGATCGACCGATGCGCACAGCGGGGAGAACGACACCATGGGAAAGGCCTTCGCCGGTGCCAGGCTGCGCCGCCTGCGCGAGGAGCGCGGCCTCAGCCAGGCCGCCCTCGCCCGGCTGCTCGACCTCTCGCCCAGCTACGTCAACCAGTTGGAGCACGACGCCCGGCCCCTCACCGTGCCCGTCCTGCTGCGCCTCACCGAGGCCTTCGGCGTCGAGGCCGGCTACTTCGCCCCGCCCGACAGCGCCCGGCTCACCGCCGAACTGCGCGACGCGCTCGGCGAGGAGGTCACGGCTGGCCGGATCACCGGCGGGGACCTCGACGAGCTCGCCGCCCGACTGCCCTCCGTGGCACGGCTGTTGAGCGACCTGGCCCGCGGCCGCCGGGACGCCGCCGAGCAGCTCGCCGTCCTCGCCGGAGACCGCGGCCTCGGAGTCGACACGCACACCCCGCACGAGCAGGTCCGCGAGTTCTTCTACCGCCGCCGGAACTACCTCCACGAACTCGACACGGCCGCCGAGGACTTGGCGACATCCATCGGCCTGCGGCGCGGGGAGGTCCGGACCGTGCTGGCCGAACGGCTCGCCACCGGGCACCGGGTCCGGATCGCCACCGGAGGCGGCCGACTGCACCAGTACGACGAGCCGACCCGGACCCTCCGGCTGTCCGACCGGCTGCGCCCCGGCCAGCAGGCCTTCCGGATGGCCACCCAGCTGGCCTACCTGGAACACGACCCCCTGCTGTCCGAACTCGCCTCCCAGGACAGCCCGGAGGGCTCCACCGCCTTCGCGCTCACCCGCATCGGCCTGGCCAACTACTTCGCCGCCGCCCTCGTTCTGCCCTATGCCGCCTTCCACGCCCAGGCGGAGGCGGCCCGCTACGACATCGAGCACCTCGCCGACCACTTCGGCGTCGGCTACGAGACGGTCTGCCACCGGCTCAGCACCCTCCAGCGCCCCGGCCTGCGCGGCGTGCCGTTCTCCTTCGTACGCGTCGACCGGGCCGGGAACGTCTCGAAGCGCCAGTCCGCCACGCCCTTCCACTTCTCCCGCACCGGCGGCACCTGCCCGCTGTGGAACGTCTACGACGCCTTCGCCGCCCCCGGGCGCGTCCACGTCCAGGTCGCCGCCATGCCGGACGGCCGCCGCTACCTCTGGACCGCCCGCGCCGTCACCCGCTCGCCCGGCGGCTGGGGCCGCCCCGGCAAGACCTTCGCCATCGGCCTCGGCTGCGAGATCCGGCACGCCGGCCGACTGGTCTACTCCGCGGGCCTGGACCTCGGCGACGAGGCGGCCGCCACCCCGATCGGCCTCGGCTGCAAGGTCTGCGAACGCCCGGCCTGCCCGCAGCGCTCCGCCCCGGCCATCGGCCGACCGCTGGCCGTCGACGAGCACACCAGCACCTTCGTCCCGTACGCCGCGCTGCCCGGCCCCCGGGACTGAGGGCGCCCGGACGGCTGGGGCGGCACGCTCAGTCCGTGATGCCGGAGACCGCCAGCGGCAGGTGGCGGGGCCCGCGCAGGATCGGGCTGCGGCGGTACACGGGCGGGTCCTGGAGCAGTCGGGGGTCGTCGAGGCGGCGGACGAGCGCGGTGAGGGCGATCTGCCCCTCGACCCTGGCGAGCGGCGCGCCGAAGCAGCTGTGCACGCCGCTGCCGAAGCCGAGGTGCTGGTTGTCCTTCCGGGTCGGGTCGAAGCGGTCCGGGTCGCGGAACCGCCGCGGGTCCCGGTTGGCGGCGGCGAGGACCAGGACCAACGGCGCGCCCTTGGGGATGGTGACGCCGTCGACGTCGACGTCGGTCAGCGCGGTGCGCTGCGGCAGCAGTTGGACCGGGGGCTCGTAGCGCAGCACCTCCTCCACCATGCCCGGTATCAACTCGGGCCGTTCGCGCATCATTTGGAGGGCCTCGGGATGGCGCAGCAGGGTGAGCACGCTGTTGGTGACCAGGTTGACGGTCGTCTCGTGCCCGGCGATGAGCAGCAGGACGGCGGTGGCCATCAGCTCAGGCCGGGTGAAGCCACCCTCCGGGCCGGGGTCGTTGACGAAGGCGGAGAGCATGTCGTCGGAGGGCCTGCCGCGGCGGCTCTCGGCGAGTTCGCCGAGGTACAGCCCCATGTCCGTCCGGGCCTGGAGGGCCACCCGCTGCCGTTCGGCCGGGTCGGTGCCGGGGGTGGGGTCGAAGCCCTCGATCAGGGTCTCGGTCCAGGCGTGGAACCGGGGTTCGTCCTCGCGCGGCACCCCGAGCAGCCGGCAGATCACGGTGACGGGGAGCGGGTAGGCGAAGTCCTCGACGAGGTCGATCCGGTCGCGGCCGCGCAGCCCGTCGATCAACTCCCCGGCGATCGCGGTGATCTCGTCGTGCATGGCGTCGACCCGGCCGGGCGCGTGCGGCGGGCCGAAGGGCCGCATGGCCAGGTTGCGCAGCCGTTCGTGCTCGGGGTCGTCCCGGCCGATGAAGGCGACCGGGACGACCGGCACCTCGTCCGGGTCGGTGCGGTTGCGGCGGTCGGAGCTGATCCGCGGGTCGTGGAGCAGCGCGGCGACCTCGTCGTAGGTGCCGACCAGGTAGCCGCCGTCGTCCTGGCGGGCCACGCCGTGCTCGCGCAACTCGGCGTAGAGGGGGTAAGGGTCGGCGCGGTTGGCGTAGTCGGTGATCCGGCGGTACAGCGTGCCTGGGGATCCGGTGCTGCTGCCGGGGGTGTCGGTGGTGGCCATGGCGGGCTCCTCGGGGGTGGCGGCGGCGGTCCGCGGCGCCGGGACGGTGCTCAGCCGTCCCAGCGCCGAAAGGTCAGCCGCCGGTCGGGCAGGTGACCGGTGAGCGCGACGGTGGGACCGTGCGAGAGCACCTTCGGATCGGGCACGTCGGACGGGACGGGGGTACGGGAGGGCGGTGGCTCCACGCCGACCCAGGCGGGCGGGAACGGGGCGGCGGTCTCGATCAGCCCCTGGTAGTGCTCCAGCCACTTGGCCCGGTTCACGCTCACAGCGGCCGTGATCCGGCCCCGGTACCCGTAGACCGCGACGAACCGCCGCTCCTCCGGCGAGCCCTGGGCGACCACCACGTGGTCGGAGAAGGTCGGCACGCCGACGGACTTGATGTTGAGGCCGAACTGGCTGGACCAGAAGGCGGGCACGCTCAGGTGCGGCAGCCGGCGCGGCCCCGGGTTGACCATGTTGTGGGCCGCCACCGCGGCCTGGGCGACCGCGTTGCCCCAGTGTTCGAGGGAGAGCAGCTGGTACTCGAAGAGCGGGTGGGGGAAGCGGGCGACATCACCCGCGACGAAGACGTCGTCGGTGACGATCCCGTACATGTCGAAGGCACGGCAGCCGGCGTCGCAGGCGACGCCGCGCCG
This sequence comes from Kitasatospora sp. SC0581, assembly GCF_048159585.1. Lineage (NCBI taxonomy): Bacteria > Bacillati > Actinomycetota > Actinomycetes > Kitasatosporales > Streptomycetaceae > Kitasatospora > Kitasatospora sp. SC0581. The sequence goes on from NZ_JBLRWA010000039.1 coordinate 59,778, forward strand.
ACCGGCGGCGAGCCCGGAGTCGGCCAGCCACTCGGTGTTGCGCACGGCCCCCAGGGCGACCACGGCGACGTCCGCCTCGATCCGGCTGCCGTCGGAGAGCTCGGCGCCGGTGAGCCGCCCCTCCCGGCCGTGGAGCGCGGTGACGGTCACCCCGCAGCGCAGGTCGACCCCGTGGGCGCGCTGGACCCTGGCCGCGAAGGCGCCGAAGGCCCCGCCGAGGGCGCCGACCAGCGGGGCGGGGCCGCGCTCCGCGACCGTCACCGCCACGCCGCGTTCCCGGCAGGCGGAGGCGATCTCGGAGCCGGTGAACCCGGCACCGATCACCAGCACCCGCCGCGGGCCGGCCGCCAGCCGCTCGGCCAGCCCGGCCGCGTCGTCGGCGGTGCGCAGGGTGAACACCCCGTCGAGGGCGGCCTGCGCGGGGTCCGGCCACGGCCTGGCCCGGGTGCCCGTCGCGATCAGCAGCCGGTCGTACGGCAGCCGTTCGCCGGTCGCGAGCAGCACCTGCCTGGCCGCCCCGTCCACGCCGGTCGCGCGGACGCCGAGCCGCCAGTCCGCGTCCACCTCGCGGCGGCGCGGCAGCGCGGTCTCCCCGGCGCGCACCCGCCCGAGCAGCACCTGCTTGGACAGCGGCGGACGGTCGTACGGCGGTCGGCGCTCCTCGCCGACCACGGTCAGCCGCCCGGCGAAGCCCTCGTCGCGCAGCGTCTCCGCGGCGCGCAGCCCGGCCAGCGAGGCGCCGACGACGACGATCCGGCCGCTCCGGAGGTCACCGCACACCGGACCGGCCCTCCCGGCCCGGGACCCGGCTCTCGCTGTCCTCCTCGGCCCCGGCCTCGGCACGGTCATCGACCAGGATGGCCTGCACCGGACACGCCGCAGCGGCCCGCAGGACGCGCTCCCGCTGCCCGCCGGGGGGCTGCGGGGTGTACATCAGGGCCTCCTCGCCGTGCAGCTCGAACACCCGGGGCGCGAGGAACGCGCACTGCGCGTAGCCCTGGCAGCGGTTGAGGTCGACGACGATCTTCACGGACACTCCTCCCGGCCGGTCCGTACGTCCGGCATCACGGCACGCCGTCCGGTCTCAGGTCACATGGTGAGGAGGGCGGGAGCCGAGCCGCGGTTCGCCCTGGTCAACGAGTCGGTCCGGTGGGCGGAGACCGTCGACCACGGCGGCTCTCGGGCTCTTGCCAGGGCTTCCGGCGGAAGGATGGCGCGAGGTGGGCCAGGGCGTCCTGCCAGGTGCCGACGTGGACGGGGAGCGTCCGCAGCGAGGCGGCCAGGGTGTGCACGGCATCGGGGGTGGTGGGGCGGGCGATCCAGTTGACGGCGTGGGCGAGCACCTGGGTCCTCGTCGGTACGCCGCCCGTACCCGGCGCTTCGGCCAGCAGGGCGCGGACCGGCAGGGCGGCCGGTCCGCGATGGCGGGGTCGGACCAGGTGCGGGGCGCCGTCGGCGGGGTCGGTGCGCAGGGTCGTGTAGGGCTCGGGGCGTACGTGCCAGCCGTGCTGTTCGAGCCGGCGGGCGTTCTTGACGAGGTCGGACATCCAGTTGCGGGGGAGGAGGACGGCGTGGCCGTCGGCGTGGTCGGCGGCCGCGCACAGCAGCCGGAGCTCGTCGGGCTGCGCGGGGGCGTAGGCGGCGAGGACGTCGGTGAGGGTGCGGCGCAAGGCGTCGGGGGTGCGGGCACGGGTGAGGAGTTCGCCGCCGCGGAACAACAGGTGGAAGGCATCGGGTCGTTCGACGGTGAGGGTGACGGGGGTGTAGGCGTCGTCGGGCCTCGCGCCGGTGGTCTCCCGGACGATGCGGTGCGCCTCGTCGCCGCGTACGGCGATGCCCACCCGCCTGCCGCCGGGGCGGACGGTGAGCAGGGCGTCCACCGGGCGGGTCGCCTGGTTCACGGAGCAGCTGGTGGGTGTCTCGATGACGGTCGCGCGGGGGTCGGCACCGGTGAGGGCGACCAGGGCCGCGCTGACGTCGGGGAAGCCGGAGAGCACCTCGGCCGGTCGGCCGGGGGTGAGGAGTACGGCGGTGGGGGTGCCTCGCCGTGCGGCCTGGCGGGCCAGGTGGGCGAGTTCGTCCCGTACGGGCGCGGGCACGGGTGCGCCGAGGGCGCGGGTGTTCTCGCCGTCCACGAGGAGGACGGAGGTGTCGAGCCGGTCCAGGGCGTTGGTGTTGGCCGCGATGTCGGCCGACAGTTGGGTGCAGTAGCCGCAGGTGGCGGACATCGCGATGACCAGCATCGGGTGGGGCAGGCCCTGGGCGTGGGTGGTCGCCGTGTCCTGGAGATCGGTGGGTGCGGTGGGCGCGGATGTGCCGGGGAGGGTGACCAGGCCGGCGTTGTGCCATTGGGTGAGGCAGCGGCTGTGCTGGTCACGGTGTCCGGGGGCTGGGGGCCGGCCGCGCAGCCAGCCCAGGGCGGTCGGGCCGAGGTAGGCGGCGGCGGGGTGTGCGGTGCCCAACAGGACCGCGCCGCCGCCGAGTTCGGCCACGACCGCGTCGGGCCGCAGCATCAGAGAAGGCAGAAGCCGAGGGCGCACAGGGTAATCGTGCCGCAGCAGTCCTCGTCGACTTCGCAGGCCTCGCCAGGGCTGGCGCAGGCGGTTGGGGCGTAGATGACTTCGGAGAAGATGCCCTCGATCTCGGCAACGGTCTCCGCGTCCGGAAGGTGGTCGGACTCGGTGGAGGGTTCAAGGTAGGTCAGCATGCCCCCAGCGTTCGCCATGAACGCCCGCCGTACCACCGGGGACACCACCGACCGGCGCCGTTCGAATGACTCAGGGGCGTCGGTGTCGCGGCTGCCGGGCAGGACGCCGCACAGGATGAGGCCGCCGTCGGCGGTGGGCCGGGTGGTTCCGTAGCCGAGCGCGAGTCCGCCGGAGTGCTGTCCGGCGCTGGAGGCGTGGTCGGGGCGTGCGGTCGCGCGGGGCCCGTCGCGATGGTGTGGAGGGGGTAGTTCCCTTGCCGAGGCCGGGTGTTCGTTCCCGCGTGGCAGCAGAGCCGGTCGGCGTGGCTGGTCGGCCGGAACGGCTCCGATGGAAAGGGAGAAGACCCGTGAGGACACCGTTCACTGCCCTGGGCAGAGGACGATGTCCCCGGTGCCAGCGGGTGCGACGCTCGGAACCCGTCCGATGCGACCGGCGGCGGCTGCATCCTCATCGCCTGGTAGTGCCTGCTACCCCGTGTGGCGGCGTTTCGATCGAGGTTGCCCCGTGGCGCCGGCACTGGGGTGAGGGCGGCGCGAACTTGCGTTCACCCCGGCGCCGTGAACGGCCTTTCCATGGGCTGTCGGGTGCGGGGGATGTCGTCGATGGCTTCAGTGAGGTGCTGGTGGACCGCGTGGAGGAAACGGGCGACGGTGCGGTCCGCGGTGGCGGTGCCCGGGTGGCGGGTGCGTACGAACAGGCCGTGGCGGGTGCGGGAGAGCCAGAGCTGGACGGTGTCGGCGGCGGTGGCGCGGCTGATGTGGTGGGGGTTGCGTGCCCGTGGCGGCTCGCCGATGGTGCCGACCGTGCGGTAGTCGAGGTAGGAGAGCATGAAGAGGTCGCCGCCGGTGGGCCGCAGCCGGCCTTCCAGGGCGGTGACCGTGGCGGCGAGGGGTAGTCGGGCCGTTTCCCGGGAGCGGCGGAACGCGGCCCGGGCCGCGGGGAGTGCGGCGGCGAGGGTGGCGGCACCCGCGGGGTCGAGTGTCAGCGGCGCGACGGTGGTGAACCAGCCGATCGCGCGGGCCAGTTGTGGTCGCTGCCGGGTGTGCAGGGGCACCAGCAGCCGGAGCGGCGGTGGTGCGCCCAGCTCGCGGAGCGCCAGCGCCGTCGCGGCCAGCAGGCCCGTGAAGAGGGTGCCGTCGGCCTGACGGCAGTGCTGTTCGAGCAACGCCGTCCCGGCGGCGTCCAGGAGACGGCGGTGGTCGCCGTGCCGGGGCGGGGCGCTGCCGCCCGGGGCCGTTCCGAGCGGAAGCGGGAACGTCGGCAGGTCGCCGTCGCCGTCGGCGAGGAACCGCTCCCACACCTCCAGGGCGCGGCTGCGGTCGGGGTCTCCGGGTTCCGACGCGCTGTCCGTGGGGCGGGTCGCGCGGTCGGCGGCCGGCGCGGGGCGGGACCCGCGGGGACGGGTGGGAGCGGTGAGGATCCCGGTGAGCTCCTCGGCGGCGATCGCCAGGGAGTGGGCGTCGGTGTGGCAGTGGTCGAACCCGCACACGACGGTGGTGCCCGCCTCGCGGAGGACGGCGGCGAACGCGTACGAGGGCCAGGCCAGCGGCCGGCAGGCCCGGTCGAGGAGTGCGGTGAGCCGCTTCCGGAGGCCGTCGGGGGTCTGTGCACCGCCGACCTCGGCGATGGTGAATCCGGGAGCGTCCGCGGGGACGGCGAACCGTTCCGCCCGGCCGTCCGGCCCCGTACGCAGTCCGGTGCGCAGGGTCGGGTGGCAGCGGGCGAAGGTGGTCAGCCCGTCGCGCAGCACGGCGGGGTCGGCCCGGAACGGCAGGTCGAAGGCGCAGGCGAGCCAGCTGCGGGCCTGCGGGCGCTGCAGGGCCGCTGCGAGGTGGAACTCCTCGTTGGCGCTCAGCGGGTCGCCGGTCGCCGGGGCGCGCGCCGCCGCGGAGAGCATCGCGGCCGTCGGCGTCAGGGCGAACAGCCGTCCCGGGGGCGGCCGGTAGTCGTCGACGTCGATGACGTGCATGCTCACACCCCGCTGGTCGAGGACGACTCCGCCAGCGACTCCGTCCGGGACTCGCGGGGGACTCCCGGACCACGTGGCGGGGCGTCCGGTGTGTCGGGGGCGGTGCTCCGCAGGACCAGGCGCAGCTGCTGGAGGTAGCGGTGGACGCTGTCGCGAGCGATCGGGTTGTCGGGATAGCTGACGGTCAGACGCAGCCCCTGCCACAGCCGCCACAGCCAGATGGACACCCCGCTGACCGGCGCCCCGGAGCCGAGGACGCCGAACCTGGCGGCGGTCCACTGCCGGGAGCCCGGGGTGTGCCGCAGGTCGACGTAGGAGAGCACCGGTGGCGCCGTGGTCCCGAGGGCGGGGGCGACGCCCGGGTGCAGTTCGAGCACGCGGGCGGGTGACACCTCGGCCATGGCCTGGGCGTGGCCCAGCGCGCGGTGGGTGGCGGCCGCGGTGGCGGCGAGGGGCCGGCCGGGCAGGACCTGGAAGTCCACGGGCACCAGGTTGACGAACCAGCCCTGCGCCGCGTGCCAGCGCCGCTCGCCGCGGGTGTGGGCGACCATCAGGCGCCGGTAGCGCGGGACGCCGGTGAGTGCGTGCTCGGCGACGGCGAGCGCGGCGATGGACCCGGCGGCGAAGCCGGTGCCCTGTCGGCGGCAGGCACCGGCGAACGCGTCGGCCTGTGCGGGATCGAACAGGTCGATGGTCTCGAACACGGACGGGTACCTGCGTCCGGGGTCGGTGCCCAGGGGGAGGCCGAAGCCGGCGGGCAGTCCCCGGTCCAGGAAGTCCAGCCAGCGGGTGGCGGCGGGGTGGTCCGGGTCCAGCGTGGCGTTGCGGCCGGCCTCGGCCAGGCAGTAGTCGAGATGGCTGCCGGTCTCGGGCAGTCTGGCGGGCGCACCGCCCGTCTCGGCCGCGTAGAGCGCGCGGATCTCGGAGAACACCCGGGCCAGCGAGCAGCCGTCGGTGTGCGCGTGGTCGACGGCGAAGAACACCGTGGACTTCTCGGGGCGCACCACGGCGCCGGCCACGAAGCCGGGCCAGCCGACGGGGCTGATCGCTTCGGCGAAGCGTTCGCGCATCCACGCCCGGACGGCTTCCCCGGTGTCGCGGACGCCGAGCCCGACCGGGCGGACGGTCACCGCGTGCGGCGGCAGCAGGCGGCGCCTCAGGTCGGGGCCGTCGGCCGTGAACCAGGTCCGCAGGGCGTCGTGCCGGCGCAGCCACGCCTGCCAGGCCCGGGCGAGCGCGGGCGCGTCGAGCCGTCCCGGCAGGTCGAAGAAGGTGGCCAGCCAGCCGTGTCCCTCCGACCGTTCGGCGAGGTGGCGCCGGATGTGGGTGGTCTGGACGTCGGAGGCGCCGACGGGATGGTCGAGCCCGTCGGCCGGTGACGCGGACGCCCGGAACTCGACGAGTTCGCCCGGTTCGGCCGGGTAGTCACGGATCGAGAACACCAGCACCGCGCTTCACGCTCCTTCTCGGGCACGCGCCCCTCTGGGTCATCGGCAGGCGACGTGGCACCTGTGAACGGCTGAGCTCCCACGGCCCGGGCAGGTTGGGCGTGAAGGGCCGCAGGTCACTCAGTGACCCGGTGCGCGCCGGGGGGATGCCGAGGCCGTTCCGCCGAGAGCTGCCGTGTTGACGGCCGAATCCGTAACGATACGTGCCGTACATGCCCCGTCAGCACCGCCACTCCAGCAGCCGCCTGGCGGGAGTGGACGGATCCGAGACCATTGATGTCCTCGGCGAGGAATTCGGTAGTGCCGTGCTCAGCCCGGGCACTGCCCGATGGAGACGGTGGCACTGGCGCGAGCGGCTCACTGGGCTCCACCGACAGCACCGTGACCGAGGTCGTCGGATAGCTGGCCGATGCGCGGGCACTGCCCGGTGCGTTCAAGCACGACAGTGGCGCAATCATCGGACAACGGGACCCCTTCGAGCAGGAAGACCTTGGTCGGCTTCCTGGCCATACCCGGGGTCCCGCCCTCATGATCTCCGCCGCTGCCGTCGGCGGGCTGGGACATCACCCGGATGTGGTCTTGACCGGCTCAACCAGCCGTTAACTACGTGGCATTGGAAGTACCCGCCCGAGTTGCGGCAGCGGGCTGTTGCCGCATACCGGGCGGCCGATCCGAAGCCCGTGATCCGTCAGATGGCCCGCGAGCTCGGGGTTCACCATGAGGCCCTGCGCAACTGGATCCGCCAGGACGAGGCGGATCGGGGTGAGCGCGACGACCGGCTGACCACTGTCGAGAAGGAGGAACTGGCCGCTCTGCGCAAGGAGAACGCCGAGCTCCGCCGGTCCTGCGAGATCCTCAAGGCCGCCTCGGCTTTTTTCGCCCAGGAGCTCGACCCGACCCGGCGACGGTACTGAAGCTCATCGACGAGCACCAGGACCGCTTCGGGGCCGAGCCCGTCCTCCGGGAACTGCACATCCCCGCCTCCACCTACTACCGCTGGCGCCGCGACGTCCACGAGCCCTGCGAGCGCAGACGCCACGACGCCGAACTGACCGAACACATCCGCCGCATCCACGCGGACTCCGACAACACCTACGGCTCCCCACGCGTCCACGCCGTCCTACGGCGCGAGGGCACCCACGTCGGCCGCAAGCGGGTCGAACGCCTGATGCGCCAGGCCGGCCTCCAAGGCGTGAGCCCGCGCCGGCCCCGCTCCTTCACCCGACGCGACCCTGCCGCGGGCCTCGCTCCCGACCTGGTCCAGCGCGACTTCACCGCCGGCGCCCCGAACCGGCTGTGGGTCGCCGACATCTCGCTGATCCCCACCGACGAGGGCCCCTGCTGGCTGGCCACGATCCGTGACGCCTTCTCCCGAAGGATTGTCGGCTGGCATGCCTCGGAGCGGGCGGACGCCGACCTGGTCCTCACCGCCCTGGAGTATGCCCTGCACGGCCGGCCCGTCGAGCCCGGAACGCTGATCCATCACAGCGACCACGGGCGTCAGTACACGTCCATCAAGCTCACAACCCGCCTGCTGAAGGCGGGAATCGAGCCGAGCATGGGCACCATCGGCGACTCGTTCGACAATGCGCTGGCAGAGAACTTCTGGAGCGTCCTGAAGACCGAGTGCGTGCGCCGCACGACCTTCGCGACCCGCACTGACGCCGACCTGGCCCTGTTCGCCTACATCGACGGCTTCTACAACACCCGCCGTATCCAAAAGCGCCTCGACTGGCTCAGCCCCGACGAGTACGAGGCGAAGTACTACGCCGACCAGGCGACGGCCGAACCAGTGACCCTCGAACCACCCACACCCGTCCTGACCAGGTAATCAACACCTCCCGCACAACGGGGGAAGCTCAGTGGCGATCTCCCCCCGGTCACTCGCCGGTTCCGCTGCGGACGCGGACCCGCCAGCGCCACAACGAGGGCGACCGCCCCGAGAGGCACCGCCACACGTCGCATCAGCGGACGCCGACCTGCCGTACGCCGCGTCACGTGAACCGAGGCGTTCATCCGTTCCTGGGTCCGGCTTGTGGAGCCATCGTCACAGCCGGAATCCCCCGACGCACGCCCTGCGGCGTGGCGCGAACGGGAACCCCAGCGGTCCCGCGGGCACGGCTCCCCTGTGCCGTCGCCCGCTGCTCCCGGCGCCGGCCACGGCCGCCATCGGGAACTCCCTTGGCGCCGACTGGATGTGGAGCCTGTAGCGGTTCACGTCCGACGTCGTGAGTGCGGTGTTCACCGGTTGAGTTCGCCGAGTAGACCGCATGGTGGCGGCAACGGCGTGGAGCGGGTGGCCCCGGTGGGGCGGTGCAAGGTCCGCCGGGCTCTCGTGTGCGAGCGAACGGTCAAGTGGTGACGAGGGCATCGGCCGGTCTCGTCTCTTCCGCCGCTTGGTCGGGCCTGTCCGGGTGAGGCGTGGAGTGGGGCGGCGGCACACGGGTGGCGGCTGCTCAAGTGCAGGGCTATTCCTGGCAGTACGGCGTGATGCCGACGAACAGAAAGAAGGAAGAACCAGTGAGGCATGTGAGACATTTCATGGCCGCGGCTGTCGCAGGCGGGTTGCTGGCGGTGGCGGTTCCGGGCGGCGCCGGGTCCGCACACGCGACGGAGCTGTTGGACAACCTGACCTGTCAGGGGCCGGCGACGTTGACGTTCGCGGACCCGCTGACCGACACGGTCGCCGCCAACTCGTTCACCCTCAGCGGCAAATTCGACCTGTGTTACAGCAAGGACGGATCTGAAACGGTCATCGACCACGGCACGATCACCTCGTCAGGCAGTGGCGCCGCGCTGTCCTGCAACACCTACCATCCCTTCTCCGGGACGGCGACGTTCACCTGGTACGACAAGAACAAGGAGTACCTCGGCACCACGACGGTCTCCTACCAGGGCGGCGAGAAGGGCAGCGCGACCGTCAACGAGCTGGCCAACGACGAGACCGGCATCACGGACGCGACCAGCAGCCTCCTGGGGCTCAACAACTTCCAGGGAAACTTCACCCCGACCGGATTCACCGGCGACTGCGAGACCTCGGGCCTGACCTCCCTGACCGGGGACTACAACGTGGACTTCAGCCTGGCCTCGCTGCGAGCGCCTGCCCCGGATTCCCGCAGGTGACAGTCGCCTGATCCCAGGGTGCGCCGCCGGCCGGGCCTCCCGCTTGGGTGGCGCGGGCCCGGGGCAGCGACCCCGCGGCCCGCACCGTGCCACCGCCGGCGGGTGGGGAGCTCCGCCCGGTGACCGACCCATTGGAACGACCCACCCGAACGAGGTAGTTCGCATCGAAAGCGCAGCGGTGCCATCGGAGTTGGCACACGATGAAGCCATGAGACTCCATGGTCCCCTCGGTTCCCGCCCCGGCGGGTTCCTCGTGTCGTCGCCGGTGTCGGCTTCGGGTGGTGGACCCGCCTCCGGGCGCGCCCGCCGCCGGTCCCTGCTGTGCGTGTCCGCCGCACTGTGCTGTGTCCTGGGCGCGACCGCTGCCCCCGCTCACGCCGAGGCCGGCATGGCCGGGCTTCGGGCAGCGGCCGATCAGCCCCACGGCCAACAGGCGTACCTCCAGGCCGGAAAGTACTCGTTCACCGTGCCGGAGGGCGTCAGCACCATGACCCTGTACGCGCTCGGCTCCGGCGGTGGTGGAGCGGCCGGGGGCGGAGGCGGCGGTGGGGGCGGCGGTGGCGGTGGCGGGAACTGGACCTTCCTGGGCCAGGCCACGGGCGGCGGCGGGGGCGGCGGAGCGGGTGGCGGAGGGGGAGGAGGTGGCGGTGGCGGTGGCGCGGGGGTGTTCGTGACCTGCGCCGTGTCGGTCACTCCCGGAACGGTCCTCTCGGTCACGGTCGGCAAGGGCGGTGCGCCGAGGAGGAACAACTCCCAGGGTGGCACCGGGGGTGCCGGCGGTCGGGAGGGTGCCACCGCGCGGCCCGCCAAGCCCGGTGCCGCGGGCACCCCGGGCAGCGGCGCCAGCCTCTTCAGTCCGGACGGCAGCTACACCTACGTCCGCGCGGGCGACCGCTCCGTCGAACTCCTCTTCGGCGGCGGCCACACCGGGTTCCCCGGTGAGCCGGCCGGTGCGGGCCGGGGCGGCCGGGGCGGGGAGGCGTCCACCGGCTCGCTCGGCGGCGCGGGAGGCAGCGGTGGTACCGGAGCCGCGGGCGGTCCGGGCGGCCGGGGTGGGAGCGGCGCCGCGTTCAGGGCATCCCCGAAGACCTGCGGCAGGAACACGGTCTCGGTCAGTGTGGCGCCGGGCGGCTACGGGGGCTCCGGCCAGGCCGGTGCGGCCAGTTCCGACGCCTCTCCCGGCGGACACGGCGCCAACGCTCTTCCCCCCGGAGGGCGCCCGGGGAGCGGTGGCAACAGCTCCCGTGGCGGCCAGGGCGGCACCGCCGGTGGTGCGGGCGGTGTCCCGACGGTCGCCCTGCCGCCTGGCGTCACCCTGCCGCCCGGTGCCGGGCGGGGCGGCTCCGGCAGCGATGGCACCGACGGCGGCGACGGCGGCTCGGGCGGCCACGGCGGCGAGAACCCGCCGGGTGTGGACGACGTCCCCGGCGCCGGCGGGGCCGGTGCCCGGAACCCGTCCGACGCGGCCAGTGGGGGCGACGGCTACATCCTCATCGCCTGGTAGCACCCGCTACTCCGTGTGGCGGCGTTCCGATCGAGGTTTCCCCGTTGCACTGGCATTGGGGTGAGGACGCGAACGCGCGCTCACCCCGGCGCCGTGAACCAGGTGGTCGCCACCTGGGCGATGACCTCCAACGACGAAGACCCCGGGGCCCTCGCCCTCCAGGAGACCGCACGGGACGCCTTCGGCCT
>NZ_JBLRWA010000040.1:0-66671 GCF_048159585.1 Kitasatospora sp. SC0581
GAGAGTAGGACGCCGCCGAACAATTCTTCAGAAGAACCCCCATCCGGGTCCCGGATGGGGGTTCTTCGCATTTCCGGGCCGATGTCGGACACCACCGCACCCCGACCCCTCCGGAGCCCTCCCGAACGACCCCCGCCAAGTGGCTGGTCCACCGTCAATATGCCGCTAAAACCGCCTGATCAGCGCACTGATCAGCGGAAAATCGCGTCGCACGCCGTAGTCTCGAAGGCAGGGGGAACAGGTGTCCGGGGGTGTTCTCCGGGCCGGGTCGGATCAAGAATGGTGCTCATGGGACGAGGCAGGCTGCGCATCTACCTCGGGGCGGCCCCCGGGGTCGGCAAGACGTACGCCATGCTCGCCGAGGCGCACCGGCGGCAGGAGCGGGGCACGGACGTGGTGGTCGCGTTCGTGGAGGACCACGGCCGCCGGCGGACCGCGGACATGGTCGCGGGGCTGGAGGTCGTGCTGCGGCAGCAGGTGGTGCACCGCGGTGCCCGGTTCTCCGAGATGGACCTGGACGCCGTCCTGGCGCGCCGCCCGCAGGTGGCCCTGGTGGACGAGCTGGCCCACACCAACGTCCCCGGCTGCCGCAACGAGAAGCGCTGGCAGGACGTCGAGGAGCTGCTGGCGGCCGGGATCGACGTGATCTCCACCGTCAACGTGCAGCACCTGGAGTCGCTGGGCGACGCCGTCGAGGGCATCACCGGGGTGCGCCAGCGCGAGGCCGTCCCGGACGAGGTGGTCCGGCGGGCGGACCAGATCGAGCTGGTGGACATGTCCCCGCAGGCGCTGCGGCGCCGGCTGGCGCACGGCAACGTGTACGCGCCGGAGAAGATCGACGCCGCCCTCGCCAACTACTTCCGCCCGGGCAACCTGACCGCGCTGCGCGAGCTGGCGCTGCTGTGGACCGCGGACCGGGTGGACGAGTACCTCCAGAAGTACCGGGCCGAGCAGGGCATCGAGGGCACCTGGCAGGCCCGGGAGCGGATCGTGGTGGGCCTGACCGGCGGGCCCGAGGGGGCGACGCTGATCCGCCGGGCGGCCCGGATCGCCGCCAGGGTCTCCGGCGGCGAGCTGCTCGCCGTGCACATCTCCCGCTCGGACGGGCTGGTGGGCTCCGGCTCGCCGCAGACGCTGATCGAGCAGCGCGCGCTGGTGGAGAGCCTCGGCGGCTCCTTCCACGCCGTCCTCGGCGACGACCCGGCCGGCGGGCTGCTGGACTTCGCCCGGGGCGTGAACGCCACCCAGATCGTGCTGGGCACCAGCCGGCGGCCCGGCTGGCAGTACCTGTACGGGCCGGGCGTCGGCACCATCGTGACCCGGGAGGCCGGGGACATCGACGTCCACATGGTCACCCACGAGCACGCCGGGCACGGGCGGCGCGGCAAGATACCGGTCCGCCGGATCACCGACCTGGGCCGTACCCGGACGGTCGGCGGCTGGCTGATCGGACTGGTCGGGCCGCCGCTGCTGGCGATCGTGCTGACCGCGATCGGCGGGCTGGGGCTCTCCACCGACATGCTGCTGTTCCTGTCGCTGACGGTGTGCGCGGCGCTGGTGGGCGGGCTGCTGCCGGCGATCGGCTCGGCGCTGGTCGCCTCCTCCGTCCTGAACTACTACTTCACCCCGCCGCTGCACACCTTCACCATCAACGAGCCGCAGAACATCATGGCGGTGGCGATATTCACCATCGTCGGCATATCGGTGGCGTCGGTGGTGGACCTCGCGGCCCGGCGCACCCAGCAGGCCGCCCGCAGCCAGACCGAGGCGCAGACGCTCAGTGCGCTGGCCGGCACAGTGCTGCGCGGCGCGCCCAACGGCGACGGGGTGCTGACCGCGCTGATGGAGCAGGTCCGGGAGACCTTCGGGCAGGAGAGCGCCGCGCTGCTGGAACGGCCGGACCCGCTCTCCGCCTGGGCGCCGGTGGCCACCGCCGGCCCGCGCCCGCCGGAGCGGCCGGAGGAGGCCGACGTGGACGTCCCGGTCGGCGACAGCCTGGCGCTGGTGCTGCGCGGCCGGGTGCTGCCCGGGGCGGACCGGCGCCTGCTCGGCGCGTTCGCCGCCCAGGCCGCCGTGGTGCTGGAACGCCGCCGGCTGGCCCGGGAGGCCGCCGAGGCCCGCCGGGAGGCCGAGGGCAACCGGATCCGGACGGCTCTGCTGGCCGCCGTCTCGCACGACCTGCGCACCCCGTTGGCGGGCATCAAGGCCTCGGTGAGCTCGCTGCGCTCGGCCGACGTCGACTGGGCCCCGGAGGACGAGGCCGAGCTGCTGGCCGGCATCGAGGCCGGGGCCGACCGGCTGGACCACCTGATCAACAACCTGCTCGACATGAGCCGCCTGCAGACCGGGACCGTCACCCCGCTGATCCAGGAGACCGACCTGGACGAGGTGGTGCCGTTCGCGCTCGGCGGGGTGCCGCTGGAGTCCGTCCGGCTGGAGGTCCCGGAGACGCTGCCGATGGTCCGGGCCGACGGCGGGCTGCTGGAGCGCTCGCTGGCCAACCTGGTGGAGAACGCCGTCAAGTACAGCCCGGACGGGGTCAGGGTGCTGGTCAAGGCCGACGAGCTGCGGCAGCCGGGGCGGCCGGCCCGGGTCGAGCTGCGGATCGTGGACCGCGGCCCGGGGGTGCCCGAGGACGCCAAGGAGCGGATCTTCGCTCCGTTCCAGCGCTACGGGGACGCGCCGCGCGGCGCCGGGGTGGGCCTCGGACTCGCGGTGGCGCGCGGCTTCGTCGAGGCGATGGACGGTACCGTCACCGCCGAGGACACCCCGGGCGGCGGACTCACCATGGTCGTCAGCCTGCCCGTGGTCGAACGGCCGCCCGAACCGGGGGAGCGGGGCGGCGAGGGTGGCGGCCCGCTCCCGGACCTGATCACCTGAGAACCGGCGGCGCACCGGCCGGGCCGTCGCTCCTCCGGGGGCCGGCGCGCCTCCCGGGCCGTACGCCGCACAGCACGTCGCACGTCGCACCGAACGTCGTAGAGCAGTCCCCAGTCCGTAAGTCAGACAGCCCTGAAAGGCGGAGCCCGTAAATGACCCGGGTCCTCGTCGTGGACGACGAACCGCAGATCGTCCGCGCGCTGGTGATCAACCTCAAGGCCCGCAAGTACGAGGTGGACGCGGCCCATGACGGCGCGAGCGCCCTGGAGCTGGCCGCGGCCCGCCATCCGGACGTGGTCGTCCTCGACCTGGGCCTGCCCGACATGGACGGGGTCGAGGTGATCCGCGGCCTGCGCGGCTGGACCCGGGTGCCGATCATCGTGCTGTCGGCCCGGCACGCCTCGGACGAGAAGGTCGAGGCGCTGGACGCGGGCGCCGACGACTACGTCACCAAGCCGTTCGGCATGGACGAGCTGCTCGCCCGGATGCGGGCCGCCGTGCGGCGGGCCGAGCCGGTGGCCGGGGAGGCCGACTCGCTGGTCGTCACCGAGTCCTTCACCGTCGACCTCGCGGCCAAGAAGGTCAACCGGGACGGCGCCGACGTACGCCTCACGCCGACCGAGTGGCACCTGCTGGAGGTACTGGTCCGCAACGCCGGGCGGCTGGTCAGCCAGACCCAGCTGCTCCAGGAGGTCTGGGGCCCGGCCTACCGCACCGAGACCAACTACCTGCGGGTCTACCTCGCCCAGCTCCGCCGCAAGCTGGAGCGCGACCCCTCGCACCCGCGCCACTTCATCACCGAACCGGGCATGGGGTACCGCTTCGAGAGCTGACCGCGACCGCCCCCGGCGGTCGCGCGGCCTGCCGCCGGGGGGCCGGAACCCGGTACCCTTCCGACATGAGTGGTGACAACAGCAGCGGCCCGCCGCAGGGGCGGTTCCGCCGCATGCTCAGCCGGCTGACCTCCTCGGCCGAGGAACTGGACGCCGAGGAGCTGCGTCAGGAGATCGCCGCGGAGTCCGGCTGCACGCCGATCGCCGGCTGCGGGGACCGCGAGCTGGTCACCGTCGCGGGCACGCTGCGCACGGTGACGCTCCGCCCGAGGGCGGGGGTGCCCGCCCTGGAGGCCGAACTCTTCGACGGTACCGAGGCGCTGGACGTGGTCTGGCTCGGCCGCCGCTCGATCGCCGGGATAGAGCCCGGCCGCCGGCTGGTCGCCAGCGGCCGGATCAGTCACGCACGCGGGCGCCGCGTGCTGTTCAACCCCCGCTATGAGCTGCGTCCGGTCGGACACGGGAGCGAATGAGCGTGAGCAACCAGCCCGGCGGCGAGGCCGCCGCCCAGCTCGACCTGGCGGTCGACCCCGCGGACGCGGAGGCCGCCCGCAGGGCCGCCTCCAAGGAGGCGGCCGACACCGTGCTCCAGGCCTTCGGCGGCGTGCGCGGCATGATCGACATGACGCTGCCCGGCCTGGTCTTCATCGTCACCTACAACCTGACCCACCAGGTCAGCACCTCGGCCTGGGCCGCGCTGGGCCTGAGCGCCCTGTTCGTGGTGGCCCGGCTGGCGAAGCGGCAGACCATCCAGCACGCCTTCAGCGGGGTGTTCGGGGTCGCGCTCGGCGCCTGGATCTCGATGAAGAGCGGCAAGGCCGAGGACTTCTACCTGCCCGGCCTGCTCTGGAACGTCGGCTACTGCGTCGCCCTGGCGACCTCCGCCCTGGCGCGCTGGCCGATGATCGGGGTGATGCTCGGCCCGATCACCGGCGAGATGTTCACCTGGCGCAAGGAGAACCCGGGCCGGCTGGCCGCCTACACCAAGGCGACCTGGGCCTGGGTGCTGATCATGGGCGCCAAGCCGGTGATCCTCTTCCCGCTGTACTTCACCCACAACGTCAACCTGCTGGGCTGGCTGAAGGTCGCCCTCGGCATCCCGCCGCTGCTGCTGGCGATGTACGTGACCTGGCAGATCCTGCTGAAGGCGCCGCCGCCGATCAAGGCGCAGCTGGACGAGGAGGAGGAGCCGGCGAAGTAGCCGCCTCCCGCCCGTCCCGAACGACGGAGAAGGGCCCGTACCCCGAGGGGTGCG
This sequence comes from Kitasatospora sp. SC0581, assembly GCF_048159585.1. Taxonomy (NCBI): domain Bacteria; kingdom Bacillati; phylum Actinomycetota; class Actinomycetes; order Kitasatosporales; family Streptomycetaceae; genus Kitasatospora; species Kitasatospora sp. SC0581. Next base: position 4,969 of record NZ_JBLRWA010000040.1, read on the forward strand.
GGCCCTTCTCCGTGTCGCGCGCTCCGGGGCTACTGGGCGCCCGAGATGGCCGAGAGGAGCTCTTCCAGCTCCTCCTCGCGCTCCTGCGCGGCGACGAAGAGCAGTTCGTCGCCGCCCTCCAGGGTGTCGTCCTTGCCCGGCACCAGCACCCGGCCCTCGCGGATGATGGTCACCAGCGCGGTGTCCTGCGGCCAGGCCACGTCGCCGACCCGGGTGCCGACCAGCTCGGTGTCGGAGGCCAGGGTCAGCTCGACCAGGTTGGCGTTGCCCTGGCTGAAGCGCATCAGGCGGACCAGGTCGCCGACGCTGACCGCCTCCTCGACCAGCGCGGACATCAGCCGCGGGGTGGAGACGGCGACGTCCACGCCCCAGGACTCGTTGAAGAGCCACTCGTTCTTGGGGTTGTTCACCCGGGCGACCACCCGCGGCACCGCGTACTCGGTCTTGGCGAGCAGCGAGACGACCAGGTTGACCTTGTCGTCACCGGTCGCGGCGATCACCACGTGGCAGCGCTGGAGCGCGGCCTCGTCCAGCGAGGTGATCTCGCAGGCGTCGGCCAGCAGCCACTCCGCCATCGGGACCCGCTCCACCGAGATGGAGTTCGGGTTCTTGTCTATCAGCAGGACCTCGTGGCCGTTCTCCAGCAGCTCGCCCGCGATCGAGCGGCCCACGGCTCCGGCCCCGGCAATGGCGACCCGCATCAGTGACCCTCCTCCTTCGGCCCCTGCGCGAACGCGGCCTCGACGGCCGTCAGGTCGGCCCGGCGCAGCATCACGTGCACCAGGTCGCCCTCCTGCACCACCATCTGCGGCGAGGGGAGCACCCCCTCGCCGAGCCGGGTGACGAACGCCACCCGGGTGCCGGAGGCCTCCTCCAGCTCGCCGATCCGGTGGCCGATCCAGCGCGGGTCGTACGCGACCTCGGCGAGCTGGACGCCACCGCTCGGGTCCTGCCACAGCGGCTCGGCGCCGCTCGGCAGCAGCCGGCGCAGCATCTGGTCGGCGGTCCAGCGGACCGTCGCCACGGTGGGGATGCCCAGGCGCTGGTACACCTCGGCGCGGCGGGGGTCGTAGATCCGGGCGGCGACGTTCTCGACGCCGAAGTTCTCCCGGGCTACGCGCGCGGCGATGATGTTGGAGTTGTCACCGCTGGAGACCGCGGCGAAGGCGCCGGCCTCCTCGATGCCCGCCTCGCGCAGGGTGTCCTGGTCGAAGCCGACGCCGGTCACCCGGCGCCCGTTGAAGCCGGCGCCCAGCCGACGGAACGCGGTCGGGTCCTGGTCGACCACGGCCACCGAGTGGCCCTGTTTCTCCAGGGCTCTGGCGAGGGCGGAGCCCACGCGGCCGCAGCCCATGATGACGATGTGCACCGGCGCTTACCTCACCCGTCCCGAAGGGGTCTTGACCTGCGCAAACACCGTTCAGCTCCGTTTCCCGCCCGGTCGTCCGGGACGAGGTTCCTCGTGGGGGCGCCGACCCGGCAACGCTCGACAACCAGAGTGTTGCCCGCCGACTCGTATCCGACACGCTAGCCGGTCCACCGAACGCAGTCGCGACGAAGGGGGGGACAAACGGCGGAGCCTTGACCGGGGAGCCCCTACGATTCCTTAACGTGCCTATGCCGACTGACCTTCCGAAACGCATCCTGATCGGGCGCGCCCTACGCAGCGACAAGCTGGGCGAGACGCTTCTGCCCAAGCGGCTCGCGCTGCCCGTGTTCGCCTCGGACGCGCTCTCCTCGGTCGCGTACGCCCCCGAGGAGATCCTGCTCACCCTCTCCATCGCGGGCGCCTCGGCGATCCACTTCTCCTGGCAGATCGGCGTCGTCGTGGCGATCGTGATGCTCGCCGTGGTCGCCTCGTACCGGCAGAACGTCCACGCCTACCCCAGCGGCGGCGGCGACTACGAGGTCGCGACCGTCAACCACGGGCCGGCCGCCGGTCTGGTGGTCGCCAGCGCGCTGATGGTCGACTACGTGCTCACCGTGGCCGTGTCGACCACCTCGGGCGTCGCCAACGTCGTCTCCGCGGTGCCCTCGCTGCGCGGTCACGAGGCGGTCCTGTCGGTGGTGGTGGTCGTCCTGCTGATGGGCATGAACCTGCGCGGTGTGCGCGAGTCCGGAAGCGCCTTCGCCGTTCCCACCTACGCCTTCATGGTCGGCGTGATCGGGATGGTCGGCTACGGCGTCTTCCGGCACTTCGCGCTCGGCCAGGACATGCCCGCGGAGAGCTCCGGGTTCCACCTCGCCGCCACCCCCGGCAACGACTCGCTGACCGGCTTCGCGATGGTGTTCCTGCTGCTGAAGTCCTTCTCCTCCGGCTGTGCCGCGCTGACCGGTGTGGAGGCGATCTCCAACGGCGTGCCGGCCTTCCGCAAGCCGAAGAGCAAGAACGCCGCCACCACGCTGCTGATGATGGCGAGCATCGCCGTCGTGATGTTCATGGGCATCATCTGGCTGGCCCGGCTGACCGGTGTCCAGATGGCCGAGAACCCGGCCGAGCAGCTCGTCGGCTCCTCGCCCGGCTACCACCAGAAGACCGCGCTGGCGCAGATCAGCGAGGCCGTGTTCAACAACTTCACGCCCGGCTTCTACTTCGTCGCCGGCGTCACCGGCCTGATCCTGGTGCTCGCCGCCAACACCGCCTTCAACGGCTTCCCGGTGCTCGGCTCGATCCTCGCCCAGGACCGCTACCTGCCGCGCCAGCTGCACACCCGCGGCGACCGGCTGGCCTTCTCCAACGGCATCATCCTGCTGGCGATCGCCGCGATCCTGCTGATCCTCGCCTTCGACGCCGACCCGACCCGGCTGATCCAGCTCTACATTGTCGGCGTCTTCGTCGCCTTCAACATGAGCCAGTCCGGCATGATCCGGCACTGGACCCGGCTGCTGCGCACCGAGACCGACCCGGCCAAGCGCCGCCACATGCAGCGCAGCCGGGCGATCAACGCCTTCGGCCTGGTGATGACCATGGCCGTGCTGATCGTCGTACTGGTCACCAAGATCGGCCACGCCTGGATCGCGATCGCCGCGATGGCCGTGCTGTTCGTGATGATGAAGGGCATCCGGCGCCACTACGACCGGGTCTCCGACGAGCTCATCGCCGCCGAGGAGCCGGACGACGTGGTGCTGCCCACCCGGGTGCACGCCATCGTGCTGGTCTCCAAGCTGCACAAGCCGGCGCTGCGCGCCCTGGCGTACGCCCGGCTGGCCCGGGCCCACACGCTGGAGGCGGTCACGGTCAACGTCGACCCGGCGGACACGGCGGCGCTGCGGCGGGAGTGGGACGAGCGCGGCATCGAGGTGCCGCTCAAGGTGCTGGACTCGCCGTACCGCGAGATCACCGGGCCGGTCCTGGACTACGTGAAGAACCTGCGGCGCAGCAGCCCGCGGGACGTGGTCTCGGTCTACATCCCGGAGTACGTGGTCGGCCACTGGTACGAGCACCTGCTGCACAACCAGAGCGCGCTGCGGCTCAAGGGGCGGCTGCTGTTCAAGCCCGGTGTGATGGTCACCTCGGTACCGTGGCAGCTGGAGTCCTCCGAGCGGCGCAAGCCGCAGAAGGCCTGGTCGGCGCCGGGCGCCGTCCGGCGTGGCGAGCCTCGGGCGCCGAAGGCCGTAAAGTCGAAGGATTCCGTCTCCACCGGTACGAACGCCGGTGACAGCCCCGACCGCAGCAAGGACTCCTCCCAGTGACCCGCAACACTCCGCCCCGTTCCTCGGGCTCCTCCGGCGCCTCCGGCAAGGGCGCCCGCCGGGGCGGCTCCAAGCCCGGTCAGGTCTCCCGGCCGCGTTGGGGCCGGCCGTCCCGTCCGGAGGCCACCGACCGCGACGGCCTCACCGCGAGCACCGCGCCGTTCGTCCCGGGCGAGCGGGAGGACCGGGGGCCCGCCGAGCCGGTGGCCGGGAAGGGCTCCGCGGCGAAGGGTGCCGCAGGCAAGGGCGCTGCGGCCAAGGGCTCCACGGCCAAGGGCTCCGCCAAGGGATCCGGCAAGGACGCGCCCAAGGGTGCGGGCAAGGACGCCGGTCAGGGCGCCGGTCAGGGTGCGCCGAAGGGCGCCGCCGGGGCCGAGCGGAAGGCGCCGCGCAAGCAGGCGGTGCGGCCGCCCAAGGCGCTGCGCACCGCCGCCGCGCGGCCCTCGCGGCCCGAGGCGCCGTCCGGGGAGCCGCTGGTCGGGCAGCGCTACGAGGTCGAGGTCGGCCCGGTCGCGCACGGCGGCGGGCACTGCGTGGCCCGGCACGAGGGCCGGGTGCTGTTCGTGCGGCACGCGCTGCCCGGTGAGAGGGTCGTCGCGCTGGTGACCGACGGGACCACCACCTCGCGGTTCCTGCGGGCCGACGCGGTGGAGGTGCTGGAGCCCTCCAAGGACCGGATCGAGGCGCCGTGCCCGTTCGCCGGTCCGGGCAAGTGCGGCGGCTGCGACTGGCAGCACGTCACCCCCGGCGGGCAGCGCAAGCTCAAGGCGGCGGTGCTGACCGAGCAGCTGGCCAAGCTGGCCGGGCTCACCCCGGCCGAGGCCGGCTGGGACGGCAGCGTCGAGCCGGTCGGCGGCAAGCTGCCGGCCGGGCAGGTGCCGGCCTGGCGCACCCGGGTGCAGTACACGGTGGACGCCGAGACCGGGAAGGTCGGTCTGCGCAAGTACCGCTCGCACGAGGTGCAGCCGGTGGACCGCTGCCTGATCGCCGCCGAGGGCGTCACCGAGCTGGGCGTCGAGACCCGGGACTGGCCGGGCGTGGCGAGCGTCGAGGTGATCGCCGCGACCGGCTCCTCCGACCGCCAGGTGGTGCTCACCCCGCGCGACGGTGCCCAGCTGCCGCTGGTCGAGCTGGACAAGCCGGTGTCGATCGCCCGGGTGGACGAGCAGGGCGACGTGCACAAGGTGCACGGGCGCGGCTTCGTCCGCGAGCGGGCCGCCGGGCGGACCTGGCGGATCAGCGACGGCGGCTTCTGGCAGATCCACCCGGAGGCGCCGGACACCCTGGTCGACGCGGTGCTGGACGGGCTGGACCCGCAGTGGGGCGAGAGCGCGCTCGACCTGTACTGCGGAGTCGGCCTGTTCGCGGGCGCGCTGGCCGACCGGGTCGGCGAGGACGGCGCGGTGCTCGGCATCGAGTCCGCCAAGCAGGCCGTGGTCGACGCCCGGCACAACCTGGCCGCGCTGGACAACGTTCAGATCGAGTGCGACCGGGTCGAGACGCTGCTGCCGCGCACCGGCATCACCGCCACCGACCTGATCGTGCTGGACCCGCCGCGCTCGGGCGCCAGCCGCGAGACCGTCGCCCACCTGGTCGGCCTGGAGGCGCGCCGGATCGCGTACGTGGCCTGCGACCCGGCGGCGCTCGCCCGGGACCTGAAGTTCTTCCGCGAGGGCGGCTACCGGCCGGTGTCGCTGCGGGCCTTCGACCTGTTCCCGATGACGCACCACTTCGAGTGCGTGGCGATCCTGGAGCCGGCCGGGGAGTGATCCCGGGCGCCGGGAAGGCACGGCAGGAGGCGGTCACCCGTTCGGGGTGGCCGCCTCCGCCGCGTCCAGGGGCCGGCTACTCGTTGTGCTCCTCCTCGTCGACGCTGTGCGGGAGGTCGATGCCGTGCTGGGCGGCGAGCCGCAGGAGCGAGGCGACCCGGCCCTCGTACGCCTGGACGCCGTCGGCGTCCCCTTCGGCCCGGGCCGCCGCGAGGTCCCGGCGGGCCTGGGCGAGCTGCTCGCGCAGCTCCTGATCGAACATGGCTGTCATCGGTCGGCCTCCGCACCGGTCGGTGCCCGCTCGGGGGAACGCAGGGGGGTTTTCAGCGTCCCGGACGGTGGGTCGGTCTTCAAGTCCCGCTCCGCCTGGTGGCGGCACGGCGGTGGTGGGCGGGGGCCGGAGCGGGGCGGAGGGCAGGTGTGGGCGGGTTCCGGAGCGGGGTGGAGGGCAGGTGTGGACGCGACCGGAGCAGGGCGGAAGGTCAGGCGTCGGCAATGCACGGGTAAAAGATGGTGCGCGGAGTGCCGTCGGGTCCCGGGAGGGGACTTGACGAGGCAAATCGCCGGGGCGAAGGTGAGCAGCTGACATGTGATGTGTGCTGTTGCACCGCCCTTGGCGGCAGCCGCCCCGCGCCGTCGGCCGGGGCCGGCCGATGCGTGAGGGGGAGCGTCATGGAGTTGGAGCTGCGGCACCTGCGCGTGGTGTGCGCCATCGCCGACACCGGGAGCGTCGGCCGGGCCGCCGCCCTGCTCGGCGCCTCGCAGCCGGCGACCAGCACCCAGCTGCGCCGGATCGAACGCCACCTGGGCGCCCCGCTGTTCGAACGCACCGCCGCCGGTGTCGCGCCGACCGGCTTCGGGGTGGAGGTGCTGGCCGCCGCCCGGGAACTGCTCACCCGCGCCGACTGCCTGGGCCGCCGCGCGGAGGCTTCGGCGGGGCCCGCCCCGCGCGAGCTGCGGCTGGCGGCCACCAATGCCCCGATCCTGCCCGGGCTGGTCACCAGGGCCCGGCACCAGCGGCCCGGGCAGCGCTTCACCGTGACGTCGGTCTACCGCTCCTCGGACATCGTCGAGCTGCTGGAGCGGGGCGAGGCGGACGTCGCGGTGGCCGTGGACTACCCGGGCCGGGAGCTGTGCCACTCGCCGTCCGTCGCGCACCGCGGCATCGTCACCGAGCCGGTCTTCGTCGCGCTGCCGGCCGGCCACCGGCTGCGGCACCGCACCGAGGTGGCCCTGGCGGACCTCGCGGAGGAGGAGTGGTTCCTGACCCCCGACGACGGGGCCGGTTGGCACGGCGTCTTCCACGGGGCCTGCGCCGCGGCGGGGTTCGCCCCGGCGACCGTCCACGAGTTCCTCGGCGGCCGGCTGGAGCTCCAGGAGATGATCGCCGCCGGGCTCGGCATCTCCGTCGTCCAGGCCACCACCCGGCCGCTCGCGGACGTGGTGGTCAAGCCGCTGGCGGGGACGCCGATCTGGGTCCGGCAGCTGCTGGTCTGGCGGCCGGCCGGGGTGGGCGGGGAGGTGGTGGAGACGTTGTTCGGGGCGGCCGCCGCGGCGTACCGGGACCTGATCGCGGCCGCGCCGAGCTTCCAGGCGTGGGCCGCGCGGACGTACCGGTCGTAGCGGCAGTGGGCGGGGGGTCCGTGTTATGGCCGGGCCGGGAAATGTCATATGACCTGTGACATTGTTCTGACCTTCCGTCGCTGGCAGGATCATGACGCGTTCCCCCAACGTCTCGGCAGTCCTCCCAGCGCCTCCCCCACAGGAGAAGGACCCCACCAGTGCGCCCACGGATACCCCTCCCCACCCTGCTGGCCGGCCTCGTGGCCGGCTGCTGCGCCGCCGCCACGCTGCTGCCGGCCACGGCGTCAGCCGCCTCCGCCGCCTCGGCCGCCTCCGGTGCTTCCGCCGCTCCCGCCCGGCCCGCGGCCGGTGCTCCGACGGCCGACCCGGGCTCCGTCCAGCCGAAGCCGCTCGGCGCCTTCCTCACCGTCGACCCGGCCGCCCAGGCCCGTGCCGCCGAGGACCTCGCCCCCGTCGCCAAGCCGCTGCCCCCGGCGCTGCTCGGCCAGGCCGTGATGGGCCAGCCGGCCGACACCGTCGTGCAGACCGCGCCGCGCCCGGCCGAGCCGAAGGCGCCCCCGGCCAAGCCGGCCCTCGCCGCCCGCGGCGCCGCCGGAGCGGCCGCCGCGCAGAGCTGCACCCCGGCCGACTTCGGCAGCCGCAGCGGCGCCGACCTGGTCTCCTTCATCGAGGGCTCGACCACGGACTGCGTCAACACGCTGTTCAACGTCACCGGCACCGACGCGGGCAGCATCTTCAAGGAATCGAAGATGCTCACCGTCGCCGACGCCTTCCGGACCATGGCGGCCGGCTACACCGGCGACAACTCGACCGCCATCCTGCAGCTCGTGCTCTTCCAGCGGGCCGGCTGGTTCGTGCAGTCGAACAACGCGGACGCGGTGGGCCCCTACGGCGCGGCCCTGACCAGCGGCTCCAAGGCCGCCCTCGACGCGTTCTTCGCCGCCCCGCACCGCACCGACGTCAGCGACGCCAACGGCGCCGTGCTCAACGAGGTGCTGGTGCTCACCGACAGCGCCAACCTCCAGGGCAGCTACCTGGGCGTCTACAAGCAGGTGCTGACGGCGTACGACAACTCGTACAACGCCTTCCCGAAGATGCTCAAGGCGGTCAACGCGGTGCTCTCCGCGCCGCTGTGGCGGGGCAACTGGAACCCCGACTTCGTCAGCGCGGTCGGCGCCGACCCGAGCATCGGTGCCACCCTCGGCGACTTCGCGCTGAACCACAAGGACCTGCTCGGCACGGCCAACGCCTACCTGGACGTCAACGCGGGCAACGACCTCGGCCGGATGGCCGGCGACGGCCCGGTGGTCGAGGCCGCGGTCAAGGGCAAGGTCAAGGCGGTCCTCGACGGTGCGCAGATCACCGGCGCCACCGGCCCGCTGTACGTCCACACCGCCTACCAGGCCAACAGCTTCGACCCCGGCCAGTGCTCGTACTACGGCATCTGCGACCTGCCGGCGAAGCTGACCGCCGCGGTGCTGCCGAACCAGCTGGTGTGCGACAACCGCACCATCCAGACCGAGGTCCTGTCGCCCGCCGACCTGGCCGCGGTCTGCGCCAGCCTGCGCGGCGAGGACACCTTCTTCCACAAGCTGGTGAAGGACAACGGCCCGATCCCCGGTCAGTACGACAAGGAGCTCACCCTCGCGGTCTTCGCCAACCAGGCGGACTACCTGACCTACTCCTGGGCGATCTTCAACAACTCCACCGACAACGGCGGACAGACCGTCATGGACCCGACCGACCCGAACAACCGGGCCGTGTGCGTGATGTACCAGAAGTCCTGGAACGACGGCTTCACCGCCAACGTGTGGAACCTCAACCACGAGTACACCCACTACCTGGACAACATCTACGACCTCAAGGGCAACTTCTCCACCGAGATCTCCGTCCCGGACATCTGGTGGATCGAGGGCGTCGCCGAGTACGAGTCCTACGCCTACCGCGGCACCACCGACACCCAGGCGATGGCCGAGGCCGCCAAGCACACCTACAAGCTGAGCACCCTCTTCCAGAACACGTACGGCAACTCGGACACCGTGCGCACCTACCCGTGGGGCTACCTGGCCGTCCGGTACATGTTCGAGAAGCACCCGGCGGACATCGACGCCATGCTCGCCCACTTCCGCACCGGCGACTACCAGGGCGGCTACGCGGTCTACAACGGCATCGGCACCCGCTACGACGCCGACTTCGACGCCTGGCTCGACACCTGCGCCGGCGGTGCCTGCCTGGCGGCCGGCCCGACCGCGCTGTTCGGCCAGTCGGTCTCCGGCGCGACCGTCACGCTGACCGACAAGTCCGTCCAGACCGGCGCCGGCCGGCTCACCGCCTGGCACTGGACCTTCGGCGACGGCAGCTCCTCCGACCAGCAGAACCCGACCCACACCTACGCGGCCGCCGGCACCTACACCGTCGCGCTGACCGTCACCGACGACACCGGCAGGACCGCCAGCACCCCGGCCTCCGTCGCCGTGACCACGGGCGGCGGCGGTGGCCCGACCACCCCGCCGGCCTGCACCGACCCGCGCGCCGACGCGCTCGGCAAGAACTGCTCGCGCGCCAACCTGTCGGCCACCGCTGGCAACCTGGACTACCTGTACGTCTACCTGCCGGCCGGCACCAGCACCCTGAAGATCACCACCTCCGGGGGCACCGGCACCGCGTACCTGTACTACAGCGACAGCACCTGGGCCTCGCCGAGCGCCTACACCGCCGCCTCCACCAACGCGGGCACCACCCAGAGCATCACGGTGACCAACCCGACGGCGGGCTACCGCTACGTGAGCCTCTACGCGAAGAGCGACTTCAGCGGGGTGACCGTCAGCACCCAGTTCTGATCCGTCCCCTTCCGGCGCGGGCCGGGTCCGTGGCAGCCAGCCGCGGGCCCGGCCCGTCCGGCGTTCCGGCGCCTCGGCGGCGGCCCGTCCGGCGTTCCGGTGGCTGCCGTCCGGCGCCACGGTGACGGCCGGGTTGCGCGGGGGCGTGCGGCAGGTGTGCGGGCGGTGTGCGCACGCCCTTGTTGTGCTAGCACTTGAGCGCTAGCTTGAACGGCATGGGTAAGAAGCAGCTGAACGTGCGGGTCGACGCCACGACCGCCGAGATGGCCCGGGAACGGGCGGAGCAGCAGGGGATCTCCATGAACCAGTACATCGAGCGCCTGGTCCAACAGGACATGGGCGAGTCAGGGCGGGCCTTCGTGGACGCGGCCGCGCAGTTCATGAAGGAGTACGAGTCGGCCTTCCTCGCCGAGTTCGGGGAGCCCGGCGACCTCCAGGACGTGCGCCGTTGAAGCTGGAGGTCGACCTCTCGTGGCTGCTCATGACCGCCGAGCAGTACACGCCCGGTGATCCGCAGGTCACCGACTACGGCTCGCTGCTCGCGGCGGTCACCCGCCACCAGGCCGAGATATTCGACATCTCGGTCTACCCCGAACCACAGGACCGCGCCGCCGCGCTGATGCACCAGCTGATCCGGGTGCCGGCACTGGAGAAGACCAACGAACTCTTCGCGACCGCCGTCGCCTACGCCTACCTCGTCGCCAGCGGCTGCACCGTCGCCACCACCGCCCGCGAGGTGCGCAGCCTCTCCCGGGCCATCCGCGAGGGGCGGCTCGGGGTGTCGGGCGTCGCCGAGCGGCTCGCGGCCTGGGTGGTGGACGAGGCGGAGGGGGAGGAGGTCAGCGGGGCGGACGAGGAGGACGAGGACGACGACTGACCGGCGCCGTCCCCGTTCCTTTTCCTGTCGGGGCCTTCCGGGCCGGGGCCGGTGGGCGGCCCGTTACGCGGGGGGCTCCTGCCGGGCGGAGGGTTCCTGCCGCGTGGCAGGCGCCTGCCGGGCGGGGGGCTCCTGCTGGGCGGCGGGCTCCTGCTGGGCGGCGGGCTCCGCGATCAGGGCCGTCGCGAAGGTGCGGAAGCCGGCCCGGCGGTAGATCCGGGCGACGTCCTCGTCGGCGGCGGACAGGAACACCGTCCGCACCCCGTTCGCCCGGGCGTGCTCGACCAGGGCCGCGGTGACCGCCAGGCCCAGCCCGCGACGGCGCGCGGACGGGAGCGTGCCCACCCCGGCCACCTCGGTGACCGGGCCCACCGGGTTGTGCTGGCCCGCGCACAGGACCGTGCCGTCCTCGACGGCCGCGGCCAGCACGGTGGTGCCGGTGGCGATCCGCCGGGCGATCCGCTCCGCCGTGCCGTCGGCCGCCAATGTCGCCGCGCGCTCGGCGAGTTCGGCCGCGCCGGCCGGGCCGACGGCGGTGCCCGGCTCGGCGAAGGCCAGGTGCGGGACGGCGACGGCGGCCGCCAGCTCCGGGGCGTCCGGTGCCAGCGCCCGGACCTCCACCCGTTCCGGCAGCTCGGGCGCCGGGGCCGCTTCGTCCTGCGGGCCCAGCACCAGCAGCGGGTGCTCGTGCACCGTCAGGCCCGCCGCCTCGACCGCCGCGCGCAGCTCCGGGTTCTGCTCGGCCACCCACTCGAAGGCCTCCGGCGCGCCCGCCTCCCGCTGCCGCTCCAGCACCCGGCGGACGTCCTCGGCGGTGGCGGCGGGGCCGGTGTGGCCGAGGGTCGGGCGGGCGTAGTAGGGCCAGCCGGCCCCGTCGCGGAGGAACAGGGTCAGCGGCCCGAAGTCCTCGGTGCGGGCGGCGCTGCGGGGCACGGCGTCGTAGTAGCGCTCGATCTCGTCGAGCAGGAGGCGGTCGTGGGCATGATCATCAGGGGTCACGGCGTGCATCCAAGCAGGGGCGGGGGAGGGGCGCCACCGGTTTGTCGGGGCGGGCCGCGGCTCCTCCGGGCTCGGCGCCGCCCGCGCGTCGCCGTTCCGGGGGCCGATTGTTGCCGAACGCTTACCCGCCCGCAGCGATCTTGTGCGGCCACGGCGTGCATGCTGAAGGCTTTACAGCTCTGCCGAGGGGGACGGCGGACGTCTGCACGAGGCGAGGCAAGGGGGAAGACAGGCCGATGAGGCTCTGCTTTCTGGTGGAGGAACACTACCGGCACGACGGCATGCCGCTCGACGTGGCACGCCAACTCACCGCGTGGGGGCACCGGGTGGACGTGCTGCGCCCCGGGGACTCGCTGCTGGCGATCTCCGAGGAGGTCCGGGCCGGCAGCCACGACGCCTGGGTGCTCAAGACCGTGTCCGGCGGCCCCGGGCTGACCCTGCTGGAGTCGGCCGCCGCCGTCGGCCTCACCACGGTGAACGACGTGCGCTCGATCCGGGGGGTCCGGGACAAGGCGCTGGCCGCGGTCATCGGCCGCACCCGCGGCCTGCCCGTCCCGGTGACGTACGCGGCCGCGCGCTGGGAGCGGCTGGCGGAGATCCCGGCCGCCGAGTACCCGCTGGTGGTCAAGCCCGCCGACGGCAGCTCCGGGCGCGCCGTGCGGCTGGTGCGCAGCCCCGAGCAGCTGCTGGAGGTGGGTCCGGAGCTGGCGGGGGAGGGGCTGCTGATCGCGCAGCCGTACGTGCCCAACTCCGGGACCGACCTCAAGGTGTACTGCGTCGACGGCGAGCTCTTCGCGACGGAACGTTCCTCCCCGCTGCACCCCGGGCAGGGCGTGCGCGAGCGGCAGGTGCCGCTGCCGGGGAGCGTCGCGCGGATCGTGGCGCAGGTCGGCGAGGTGTTCGGGCTGGACCTGTACGGGGTGGACGTGCTGCTGGGGCCGGACGGACCGGTGGTGGTGGACGTCAACGACTTCCCGAGCTTCCGGCAGGTGCCGGACGCGGTGGCCCGGGTCGCCCGCGCGGTGCTGCGGCTCGCGCGCAGCGGCACGGCCGTGTCGCTGCCCGCCGGGCCCGCCGAACTGGTGCCCGCGGGCGGCGACCCGTACGGCCAACGGGGCTTCGGTGAGGGGGAGTTGCTGTGAAGGTCGGGCTGATCACCGGCGACCCGGGGCACCCGGTGCTGGCGGTGGCCGCCGAACTGCTGGTGCGCCGGGGGCACGAGGTCGCGGCCGTCCCGCCCGCGGGGCCCGTGACCGGGCTCGCGGACGTCTACCTGCTCAAGGCCCGTACGCCGCAGGCGCTGGCGCTGGCGGGGGAGTTGGAGCGGCGGGGCGCGCCGGTGGTCAACTCGGCGGCGGCCACCGGGCTGTGCCAGGACCGGGTGCGGATGGCCGAGCTCGCCCGCGCCGCCGGGCTGCCCTTCGCGGCCACCGACGCGGTCGGCCTGCTGGGTGAACTCGCCGACCCGGCCTACCCGTTCGTGGTCAAGAGCCGGCACAGCAGGCGGCACGACCTGGTCGCCCGGGTGGACGGGCCGGCCCGGCTGCGCGAACTCGCCGAGCGCTGGCCCGAGGAGCCGGTCGTCACCCAGCCGTTCGTCCCGGGGACCGGCTGGGACCAGAAGCTGTGGGTCGTCGACGGACAGGTGTTCGCGGCCCGGCGGCAGTCCGAACTCGCCACCGGCACGGGGAAGTCGGGGCGGGCGGAGGACTGGGAGCCGTCCGCCGGGCGGGCGGCGCTCGCGCTGCGCGTGGGCGAGGTGTTCGGGCTCGACGTGTACGGGGTCGACCTGCTCGACGGGCCCGCCGAGCCGGTCATCGTGGACGTCAACGCCTTCCCGGGGGTCCGGGGCCGGGCCGGCGCGCCGGAGGCGCTCGTGGCGCTGGCGCTGCGGGTCGGGGCGGAGCGGGGGCGGGCGCTCGCGGGGCTCGGGCCGGGGTCCGGGAGGGGTGCGGAGTAGGGCCGGCCTGGGGCGTCCGGCCCGCCGGGGTCGTTAGGCTGGCTGGCGCCCCGACCGGCCGGGGCGTACGGCGAGAGAAGACGGAACCTTGCTCCAGGACATCGAGCGCTACCTGGCCTGCCCGCACTGCGCGCAGGCCCTCACCCGGCACGACCGCAGCCTGCGCTGCCCGGCCGGGCACAGCTTCGACCTCGCCAAGCAGGGCTACGTCAGCCTCCTCGCCGGCGACGCCCACACCGGCACCGGGGACACCGCCGAGATGGTCGCGGCCCGCGCGGACTTCCTCGCCGCCGGGCACTACCGGCCGATCGCCGAGGCGCTGGCGGAGGCCGCCGCCGTCTCCGGTGCGTCCGACGGCCTGGTCGCCGACCTCGGCGCCGGCACCGGCCACTACCTGGCGCACGTCCTGGACGCCCTGCCCGGTACGGTCGGCGCGGCCCTGGACATCTCCAAGTTCGCGCTGCGCCGGGCCGCCAAGGCGCACCCCCGGATCGGCGCCGTGGTGTGCGACGCCTGGCGCCCGCTGCCGCTGCGGGACGCCTCGGCCGAGCTGATGCTCAACGTCTTCGCGCCGCGCAACGGGCCGGAGATCCGCCGGGTGCTGCGCCCCGGCGGCACCCTGCTGCTGGTCTCGCCGACCGCCCGCCACCTGCGTGAACTCGTCGGCGCGCTGGGGCTGTTGTCGGTGGACGAGGAGAAGCAGCGGCGGATCGACGAGAAGCTCGGGCCGTACCTGGAGCCCGCCGGGCGGCGCGAGGTCGAGTTCACCCTGCGGCTCGGCCCGCAGGACGTGCGCACCGTCGTCGGCATGGGGCCGAGCGCCTGGCACACCGACCCGGAACGGCTCGCCGCCGCGCTCGCGGAACTGCCGGAGCCGGTCGAGGTGACGGCCTCGGTGGCGGTGGCCGCGTACCGGCGCTGAGCCCCACGTTGGGATGAATCTGCCGCGCAGGCACGTTTCTGCCGGTCGGCCTGCGGCTAACGTCCGACAGGTGAACCGCGACGCCACCGTGCCCGCAGGGCCGTCCCACCTCCGACCGGGCGCCTCGGGGCCCGACCGGCCGCCCGTGCCGCGACCCACCGTCGAGGAGCTCCGACTCACCTCGTTCAAGTCCTACCGGCGCGCGGTGCTGCCGCTCGCGCCCCTCACCGTGCTGCACGGGCCCGCCGGCGTCGGCAAGTCCAACGCCCTCGACGCGCTGGCCGTGCTGTCCCGGCTCGCCCTCGGCGAGGAGATCGCCGACTCGCTGGACGGACTGCCCGAGCGCACCGGCCCGCTCGCCGCACCCGTCCGCGGCGGCCTCGACGGGTGCGTCCCGCACGGGCGGCACGCGATCAACCTCGGCTGTACCGTCCGCTCGCCGCACGGCCTGATCCGGCTCGACGTGGTGGTCCGCACCGACGGCCCGGTCCGGATCGCCCGGGAATCGCTCACCCTCGACGGCCGGACCCTGATGGACACCGGCGAGCAGGACGTCCGCAACCGGCGGGTCAACGTCTGCTGGCACAACGACACCCGCCAGGGCGACATCCGGGCACCGTTCCCCAGCGGCACGATGATCACCGCACAGCTGCCGCTGCGGGTCGCGGGCTCCTCGGCCGGGGAGTGCCTCGTCCTCGCCGCCACCGAGGACCTCCTCACCGCGCTGCGCGAGGTCTTCCCGCTGCACCCCGTCCCCGCGCTGATGCGAGGCTGGGCCCGGGCCGACCCACAGGCCCGGCTGCGCAGCAACGCCGCCAACATCTCCGCCGTCGTCGCCCGGCTGAGCAACGAGTGCCCGCGCCGGTACGGGCAGCTGCTGCGCGCCGTGCAGGCCGCCGCGCCGCACCCGCTGCTCGGGCTCACCCTGGCCGAGCGCGAGAGCGCGGGCGTGAAGCGGGTCCTCGCCGTCTTCGACGAGGGCGTCCTCGGACGCACCGGGGCCGACCAGGCCTCCGACGGCATGCTGCGCCACCTAGCCTTCGCCGCGGTGCTGCTGACCGGGGCCGGGGTGCTCGACCTCGACGTGGCCGCCGAGGTGCCCTGGGCGCACCGGCAGCTCACCGTGCTGGCCGAGGACCTGGGGGCGGGACTCTCCGTCGAGCAGACCGGCACGCTGCTGCGGCTGGCGCGGGAGATGGCGGAGCGCAGCCAGCTGCGGGTGGTCGCGGCCCTGCAGGAGCCGGCGGCGGCGCGGGAGGTGCTGGGTTGCGGGCCCGGGGGCGGGGTGGTGCTGGTCGAGTGCCGGCGGGACCCGGACTCGGGGTTCACGGTGCTGCGGCCGGAGACGGCGCGGGTGCCGGTCCAGGGCGGGCGCGGGGAGGCGGCCGCGGGCGCGGCTGGTGCGGTGGACGGGGAGGCGGCCGCGGAAGCGGCCGGGGAGGCGGTCGGCCTGGGGGCGGAAGCGGGCGGGGGCGGGTCGGAGGAGCCGGCGGGGGCGGCCGGATTCGCGGGGGGCGGCGGGGTGTCCTCGGTGGGCGGTGGGGCGGCGGGCCGGGATGCGGTAGACCTGGAGGGGTGAGCGAACGAGTGACGGGGCCGGCAGAGCCCACGGTGGATGTCCTGCGGCAGCGGTTGGTGGACTTCGCGTCGGCCCGGCGGTGGGAGCCCTTCCACACCCCGAAGAACCTGGCGGCGGCGCTGAGCGTGGAGGCGGGGGAGCTGCTGGAGATCTTCCAGTGGCTGACGCCCGAGCAGGCGGCCGCGGTGATGTCCGACCCGGAGCGCGCGCACCGGGTGCACGACGAGGTCGCGGACGTGCTGGCGTACCTGCTGCAGTTCTGCACGGCGGTCGGGGTGGATCCGCTGGAGGCCCTGGCGGCCAAGATCGAGCGGAACGAGCTCCGCTTCCCGGTGCCGACGGACGCGGGCGCCGCCGGCCAGGACGCGTCCGACGCCGACCAGGGGGCGGGCGGTGCCGACCCAGGGGCGGTCGAGGCCGCCGGGAGTGTGGCCCGCGCGCCCGAGAGGGCGACCTCCGTCAACCCGGACGTGGACGACCAACCCGTGTGAGGGACGAAAGTTATCCACAACCCCGGACTTGTCCACAGCTTCTGACAACGTGGATGCGCGCTCGCGCACTTCCTCGCACGCTTTCGCCGTGACCAGCCGTCACCACGCGGACCGCCCCTCCCGGCGGCCCGGGTCGACGGCGACAGCGAGCGGGAGGAGCGGTGGCCATGGAGGCGCTGCGACTGATCAAGACGGCCCGGTACGCCCTGGCCGAGGCCAGGCACGTACCGGACGTGCTGGCCGAGGCGCGGCAGGCCGCGCTGCTCACCGAGGCGGTGGGCGCCAGGCTGGCGGAGTCGGAGGACGAGGATCTCACCGGGCTGGGGCAGCAGCTGTCCGAGGCCGGGGCGCACGCGGCGGTCTGCCTGGACCGCTCCGTCGTCCGGGCCGCCCTGGTGAGCGGCGGCCGGGCCGCGCGGCTCACCGACCTGGGGGACTTGGCGCCGGCCCTGGGGGCGCTGGACGGGCTGCTCCAGGAGGTCGGCGAGACGCTGGTGGTGCTGGCCTGCGGGGCGGACACCGAGAGCCTCTACTGGACGTGCATCGACGGCGTGGACGCGGTCTCGGAGTGCAAGGACCTGACGGTACGGCTGCGTGCGGCGGCGCTCCGGGCCGGGGCGGCGGAGCCCGCCGCGCTCGGCGGTGCGGAGCGGGAACGCGAGCGGGCGGGTGGCGGGGCGCCATTACTGGTGGTCCGGCTCGGCCCTCCGGGCGAGACCGGTCCGCCGGGCGGTGACGGTGGCGGTGCGGCGAGCGGCGGTCCGCCCTCCGGCGGCGGCCCGCCCGGTGCGGGCGGGCCGGCCGAGGAGGACCGGGTGGTCGGCTACCGGGCGCCCGGTGCGTCCGAGGCCTCGGACGCACCGGAGGTGTCCGTGCCGGTCGGATAGGCGGTGGAGTCGGCGCCCCCGGGGACGGAGCCCTGGAGTTCGGCGAGGTCCGCGCTGACGGAGGCGAGCAGTTCCTGCATCTGCTCCAGCAGGCTCTTGGGGGTGGCGGGTCCGGCCGAGGTGCCGTCGGCCGAGCCCGTCGGGCTGCTCGGGAACTGCGGCGTGGCAGATGGTTCGGACATTGCGGGACCTCTTCGGATCGGTGGTGCGGTGTAGGGCGGCCGACGGTGGCTCGGACCGCACGGCGGGAGGCGGCAGTGCCCGCTACCGGGGCACCCACCCCCGCCGTAGCACCCAACGAACCGGTCCGGATGCCGTCACCCGGACACCACCCGATGCGGTCCAACTCCGCTGTGCGGTAAGCCTCCCGGGTGAGCCGGGGTTGCCGTCGCGGCGCCGCCTCGGCTAGGCGCGGCGCGGCCCGGGAAGCCTGAGCGGCGCGGACGGTGCGGGTGGACCGGGCGGCGCGGAGCGGGGGCGTGAGCGGCGGTGCGGAGCGCGGCGCGGTCGAGCGCGCCCGGAAAGGAGCCGGGGATGATTCGGAGACGAGCAGGAGACGAACCGGAGACTGGCCGGGGGAGAACCCACCCCTTGCCACTCTCAACGTATAGCGCATGGGGGGTCTTGCGGCAAGGCCCCCGTGGTGGCGCACAATCGCAGGCCTCAGATCGGAGCTGATGCCATGAACAGCCGCACCACCAGCGCGTTCGACCTTCCCGCCCGCCTCGTCGCCAAGGCCGACCCGGCGCTGATCGGTGAGGACGAGCGGCACTTCGCGGCCGTCGCGGAGAGCCTGGAGCAGTCGATCGCGGAGCTGTCCGACCGCCTCGACGCGCTGCGCCGCGCGCCGGGCGGCCTCGGCCGGGAGGCGATGGACCGGGACATCGAGGTGCACAAGCTGACCGGTCAGCTGCGCGCCCTGCGCCGCTTCGGCCTGGACCTGTGCCTCGGGCGGGTCGTCCACGCGGACGACTCGGAGCCGGTGTACATCGGGCGGCTCGGCCTCACCGACAGTGAGGGGCGCCGACTGCTGGTCGACTGGCGCTCGCCCGCTGCCGAGCCGTTCTTCGGGGCCACCCACGCCGACCCGATGGGCCTGGTGAGCCGGCGCCGGTACCGCTGGACCGGCGGCCGGATCGGCGACTACTGGGACGAGGTGTTCAGCGCCGAGGCCCTGGAGGGGCACGCCGCGCTGGACGACCAGTCCGCGTTCATCGCGAGCCTGGGCGGCAACCGGTCGGCCCGGATGCGGGACGTGCTGGCCACCATCCAGGCCGACCAGGACGCGATCATCCGGGCGGGGTCCCGGGGCGCCCTGGTGGTGGACGGTGGCCCGGGCACCGGGAAGACGGTCGTCGCGCTGCACCGCTCCGCGTACCTGCTCTACTCCGACCCCCGGCTCGGCCACCGGCGCGGCGGCGTGCTGTTCGTCGGCCCGCACCAGCCCTACCTGGCCTACGTCGCCGACGTCCTGCCCAGCCTCGGTGAGGAGGGGGTGCGCACCTGCACCGTGCGGGACCTCGTCGCCGAGGGGGCGAAGGCCGGGGCCGAGAGCGACCCCGAGACGGCCCGCCTGAAGTCCTCGGCCGACATGGTGGGGGCGATCGAGAAGGCCGTCCGGTTCTACGAGGAGCCGCCCGCCGAGGGGATGGAGGTCACCACCCACTGGGCCGACCTCTGGCTGAGCGCCGAGGACTGGTCCGACGCGTTCGACGCGCCGGACCCGGGCACCCCGCACAACGAGGCCCGCGAGCAGATCTGGGAGGAGCTGGCCACGATCCTGATGGACAAGCTGGACGAGGACGCGGGGGTCTCGCCCGAGCTGTTCCGCCGGTCGCTGCGGCAGGACCGGGAGCTGGCCGAGACGCTCAACCGGGCCTGGCCGCTGATCGACGCGGCCGACCTGGTCGGCGACCTCTGGTCGGTGCCCGCCTACCTGCGGATGTGCGCGCCCTGGCTCGCCCCCGAGGAGGTCCGCAGGCTCCAGCGCAAGGACGCGCCCCAGGCCTGGACGGTGTCCGACCTGCCGCTGCTGGACGCGGCCCGGCAGCGGCTCGGCGATCCGGAGGCGGACCGGCGCCAGCGCCGTCGGGAGGCCGCGGCCGCCGCCGAGCGCGCGCGGATGGCCGACGTCATCGGCGACCTGCTGCAGGCCGACGACGACGGCGAGGGCGCGGTGACGATGCTGCGCGGGCGCGACCTCCAGGACACCCTGGTCGACGAGACGGCCCTGCCCGGTGCCGACCCGGAGCCGCTCGCCGGGCCGTTCGCACACATCGTGGTGGACGAGGCCCAGGAGCTGACCGACGCGGAGTGGCAGATGCTGCTGCTGCGCTGCCCGTCCCGGAGCTTCACCATCGTCGGGGACCGGGCGCAGGCCAGGCACGGGTTCACGGAGTCCTGGCAGGAGCGGCTGGAACGGATCGGGCTCGACCGGAGCACGGTGGCCTCGCTGAGCATCAACTACCGGACGCCGGAGGAGGTCATGGCCGAGGCCGAGCCCGCGATCCGGGCCGCGCTGCCGGACGCCAACGTGCCGACCTCCGTCCGCAGCAGCGGCATCCCCGTTGTGCACGGGTCGGTGGCGGAGCTGGACGCCGTCCTGGACGGCTGGCTCGCCGAGCACGCCGAGGGGGTCGCCTGCGTGATCGGTGCCCCCGGCTTCGAGGCGCGGCCGCGGGTCCGGTCGCTGACCCCGGAGCTGTCCAAGGGGCTGGAGTTCGACCTGGTCGTGCTGGTCGACCCGGAGGCGTTCGGCGGGGGCGTCGAGGGGGCGGTCGACCGCTACGTCGCGATGACCAGGGCCACCCAGCGGCTGGTGGTCCTCAGGAGCGTGTGAAGCGTCAAGCGTCAAGCGTCGGAAGAGACGGCGAAGAGACGGCGAAGGGAGCGGGGTGCGGACGGAGGGAGCGGAGGGGCTGGAACGCGCGTCGCCCGGTCGGGTGACGCAGGTGTCGGGTGACGGCGTCGGGAGGCCAGACTGGGGCGATGGACGAGGAGGAACCGCTGGCGTCGTGGGCGGCCAGGCGGGAGCAACGGCTGCGGCCGGTCGGGCAGTTGCGGGTCGTACGGCTCACGGTCGGGCGGCAGCGGGGCGCCCATGTGCTGCCGGGCGAACCGAGGCTGATCGTGCGCTGGGACGGCTACCAGTGGCTGCCGGAAACGGTGGCCGAGGACTACGCCACCGCCCAGCGGATCCTGTACGGGGCCGAGGGCGCGGGAGCGCCGCGGCCCGGGCGCCAGGCGCGGCGGCCGGGGAAGGCACCGGGGCGCCACCGCAAGCCCTGAAGCCCGCGCGGGCCCGGGCCTCGGCCCGGACCCCGGGCTGTAACCGGCCCCCGAGAAGTGACCGGCCCCCGAGAAGTGACCGGCCCCCGAGAAGTGACCGGCCCCCGAGAAGCGGGCGGGGTCCGGCGCCACCCGGGCGCCGGACCCCAACGACCTCCGACCGAAGGTCAGTTGTGGGCGTGCAGGTCGGCGTTCAGGCCGCCCCAGGAGCCGGAGCGGGCGATGACCTCGACCGCGCCGCTCTGCGAGTTGCGACGGAACAGCAGGTTGTCCTGGCCGGACAGCTCGACGGCCTTGGCCACCGTGCCGTCCGGGGTGGTGACCCGGGTGCCGGCGGTCACGTACAGGCCGGCCTCGACCACGCAGTCGCTGCCGAGCGAGATGCCGATGCCCGCGTTGGCGCCGAGCAGGCAGCGCTCGCCGACCGAGACGACCTGCTTGCCGCCGCCGGACAGGGTGCCCATGATCGAGGCGCCGCCGCCGATGTCGCTGTGGTCGCCGACGACGACGCCCGCGCTGATCCGGCCCTCGACCATGGAGGTGCCCAGCGTGCCGGCGTTGAAGTTGACGAAGCCCTCGTGCATCACGGTGGTGCCGACGGCCAGGTGGGCGCCGAGCCGGACGCGGTCGGCGTGGGCGATGCGCACACCGGTCGGGGCGACGTAGTCGGTCATCCGCGGGAACTTGTCGATCCCGTAGACGGCCAGCTGGCCGCCCTGGGCGCGCACGGCGAGCCGGGCCTGCTCGACCTTGTCCACCGGGACGGGGCCGATGCTGGTCCAGGCGACGTTGGCCAGCAGGCCGAAGACGCCGTCCAGGTTCTGGCCGTGCGGCTTGACCAGGCGGTGGCTGAGCAGGTGCAGGCGCAGGTACACGTCGTGGGTGTCGAGCGGCTTCTCGTCCAGCGAGGCGATGGTGGTGCGCACGGCGACCACCTCGACGCCGCGGCGGGCGTCGACGCGCAGCGCCTCGGCCGCGCCGGCGCCGAGCTCGGCCTCGGCCTGCTCGGCGGTCAGACGGACGGTGCCGGCCGGGCCGGGCTCGGCGGCCAGCACGGGGGCGGGGAACCAGGTGTCGAGGACGGTGCCGTCGGCGGCGATGGTGGCCAGACCGGTGGCCACGGCGCCGTTCGCCGGGGAGGTGGATTCGAGCGAGGTGGATTCAGCAGTCACACCGTGCACGTTAACCAATGCGGGGCCCCGGTGCCGAACACGCCCACCGGGCGGACGCGCCCGGCGAACGCGCCGGTCGGCGGCCCGCGGGGCGGGAAAACCCGGTGCCCGGCGTTCGGGCGCTGGGCAATACTTCAGCGGGTGTTCATGTCGATCTCCACCACCGGCAGCGCCGAGGACCCGGCCACGGACCTCGGGTTCCTGCTGCACAAGCACCCCGACAAGGTCCAGCGGTTCACCACGTCGCACGGTGAGGCCCACGTCTTCTACCCCGAGGCGGGGGACGAGGTCTGCACGGCGGCGCTGCTGCTGGACGTCGACCCGATCGCGCTGGTCCGCAAGGGCCGGGGCGACGGCAGGGGGCGCGGCGGCTCGCCCGACTTCGCGCTCGCCCAGTACGTCAACGACCGCCCGTACGCCGCCTCCTCGCTGCTCGCGGTGGCGCTGCGGACGGTGTTCCGGTCCGCGATGAAGGGCGACTGCCCGGCCCGGCCTGAACTGCCCGGGCGGGCCCGCCCGCTGCGGATCGAGCTGCCCGCCGTGCCCGCGAACGGTGCGGGCGGTGTGGGCGGGGGCGGCGGCCCGGCCCTGGTGGTCCGGCTGTTCGAGCCGCTGGGCTGGCGGGTCGAGGCGACGGCGGTCCCGCTGGACGAGTCGTTCCCCGAGTGGGGCGAGTCCCGCTACGTCCGGATCGCCCTCTCCTCCGGGACGGTCCGGCTCGCCGACGCGCTCCAGCAGCTGTACGTGCTGCTGCCGGTGCTGGACGGCGTCAAGCACTACTGGGTCGCCCCGGACGAGGTGGACAAGCTGCTCGCGGCCGGTCAGGGCTGGCTGGCGGCCCACCCCGAGCGCGCCCTGATCACCCGCCGCTACCTGGCCCGGCGCTGGTCGCTGACCCGCGCCGCGATGGAGCGCCTGGAGCTGGCCCGGCTGGCGGAGGCCGACGACCGCGAGGTCGAGGAGATCGACAACGCGGTCGACGACCGGTCCGAGGAGGAGGTGCGGGACGAGCCGGAGCCCCGGCAGCCCTCGCTCGCCGAGCAGCGCCGCACCGCGATCCTCGCCGCGCTGCGCGAGACCGGTGCCGCCCGCGTTGCCGATCTCGGCTGCGGCCAGGGCGAGTTGATCGGCGAACTGCTCAAGGACGCCCGGTTCACCGGAATCCTCGGCGTGGACGTCTCCGCCCGGGCGCTGCGGTCGGCGGGGCGCAGGCTGGGCCTGGAGCGGATGCCGGAGCGTCAGGCGGCCCGGGTGACGTTGGCGCAGGGAGCGCTCACCTACACCGACGCCCGGCTCAAGGGCTTCGACGCGGCGGTGCTGTGCGAGGTGATCGAGCACCTGGACCTGCCGCGGCTGCCCGCGCTGGAGTACGCGGTGTTCGGCGCCGCCCGGCCGAGGGCGGTCGTGGTCACCACGCCGAACGCGGAGTACAACGTCCGCTGGGAGAGCCTGCCGGCGGGCGCCGTCCGGCACGCCGACCACCGCTTCGAGTGGTCCCGGGCCGAGTTCCGGGCCTGGGCCGGGAAGGTCGCGGCCGCGTACGGCTACACCGTGGAGCTGCGCCCGGTCGGCCCGGAGGACGAGGAGGTCGGCGCCCCGACCCAGCTGGCCCTGTTCACCGCGACCACAGCACCCACCGCGACCGCGACGCCCACCACACCCACCACGACCCCCGCGCCGGACCCGACCGCGACGCCCGAAGGAGGCGAGCCCCGATGACCGATGACCCGACCGACACCCCCGGCGAGAGCCGGGACCAGGACCGCGCGGAGAGCACCGCCCCCCGCCGCCTCCCCGTCACCGACGTCTCCCTCGTCGTCCTGGTCGGCACCAGCGGCGCGGGCAAGTCCACCTTCGCCCGCCGCCACTTCCTGCCCACCCAGGTGGTCTCCTCCGACTTCTGCCGCGGCCTGGTCGCCGACGACGAGAACGACCAGTCCGCCTCCGCCGAGGCCTTCGACGTCCTGCACTACATCGTCGGCAAGCGCCTGGCGGCCGGCCGGCTGACCGTCGTGGACGCCACCAACGTCCAGCCCGAGGCCCGCCGCCAACTGGTCGAGATCGCCCGCGAGCACGACGTGCTGCCGATCGCGATCGTCCTGGACGTCCCGCCGGGGGTGTGCGCCGAGCGCAACCGCTCCCGCCCGGACCGGCAGCTGCCGGCCCATGTGGTCCCCCGCCAGCACCGGGAGCTGCGCCGCTCCCTCCGGGGGCTGGAGCGCGAGGGCTTCCGCAAGGTGCACGTCCTGCGCGGCGAGGCCGAGGTGGCGGCCGCCGGGATCGAGCTGGAGAAGCGCTACAACGACCTGCGCCACCTCACCGGCCCGTTCGACATCGTCGGCGACATCCACGGCTGCCGCTCCGAGCTGGAGACCCTGCTGACCCGGCTCGGCTACACCCTGACCCGGGACGCCGGGGGCCGCCCGGTGGACGCCGTGCACCCGGCGGGCCGCACCGCCGTCTTCGTCGGCGACCTGGTCGACCGCGGCCCCGACACCCCGGGCGTGCTGCGCCTGGTGATGGGCATGGTGGCGGCCGGCCACGCGCTCTGCGTGCCGGGCAACCACGAGAACAAGCTCGGCCGGGCGATGGACGGCAAGAAGGTCAACGTCGCCTACGGCCTCCAGGAGTCGCTGGACCAGCTGGCGGGGGAGAGCGAGGAGTTCCGGGCCGAGGTCCGCGCGTTCATGCGCGGCCTGGTCAGCCACTACCTGCTGGACGGCGGCGCCCTGGTGGTCTGCCACGCAGGCCTGCCGGAGCGGTACCACGGCCGCAACTCCGGCCGGGTCCGCTCGCACGCGCTGTACGGGGAGACCACCGGCGAGACCGACGAGTACGGCCTGCCGGTGTGCTACCCGTGGGCGGAGGAGTACCGGGGCCGGGCGCTGGTGGTCTACGGCCACACCCCGGTGCCGGCCGCGAGCTTCGTCAACAACACCGTCTGCCTGGACACCGGCTGCGTCTTCGGCGGCAGCCTGACCGCGCTGCGCTATCCGGAGCGCGAGCTGGTGGGCGTCGAGGCCGAGCGCGAGTGGTACGCCCCGGTGCGCCCGCTGATCACCGACGCGCCGGGCGCCCGCGAGGGCCGTCCGCTGGACCTCGGCGACGTGGCCGGGCGCCGGACCGTCGAGACCGGGCTGCACGGGCGGGTGGCCGTCCGGGAGGAGAACGCGGCCGCCGCGCTGGAGGTGATGAGCCGCTTCGCGCTGGACCCGCGGCTGCTCGCCTACCTGCCGCCGACCATGGCACCGAGCGCCACGTCCCGCCGGGACGGCTACCTGGAGCACCCGGAGGAGGCCTTCCTCGGCTACCGGGCGGACGGCGTGCGGCACCTGGTCTGCGAGGAGAAGCACATGGGCTCCCGCGCGGTGCTGCTGGTGGCCCGGGACGGGGCCGCGCTGGAGCGCCGCTTCGGCGTGGCCGGCCCCGGCGCGGTCTGGACCCGGACCGGCCGCGCCTTCCTCGCCGACGAGGAGCTGACCGGCGCCGTGCTCGACCGGGTCCGGGCGGCCGCCGAGCGCGCCGGGCTGTTCGAGGAGCTGGCCACCGACTGGCTGCTGCTGGACGCCGAGCTGATGCCCTGGTCGCTGAAGGCGGTGGAGCTGCTGCGCCGCCAGTACGCGGCGGTCGGCGCGGCGGCGGGCGCCGCCCTGCCGGAGGTGCTGTCCGCGCTGGAGCGGGCGGCCGGGCGCGGCCTGGACCTGGCCCGGCTGACCGACCGCCAGCGGCAGCGCGCGGCCGACGCGCGGGCGTTCACCGAGGCGTACCGGCGCTACTGCTGGCCGACCGAGGGCCTGTCGGGCATCCGGCTCGCGCCGTTCCAGCTGCTCGCGGCCGAGGGGGCGAACCTCGCGGTGCGCCCGCACGACGAACACCTGGCCTGGATCGACCGCCTGGCCGCCGCCGACGGGGCCGACGGGATCGACGGAATCGACGGGACCGACACCGCCGGCCCGGCCGGGGGGACCGGCAGGGAGGAGCCGGAGCGCCGTGAGGAGCCCCTGTTGCAGCGCACCCGCCGGATCCTGGTGGACACCGAGGACGAGGCCTCGATGGCCGCCGCCACCGCCTGGTGGGAGGAGCTGACCGAGGCGGGCGGCGAGGGCATGGTGGTCAAGCCGCTGGTCTCGCCGGTGCGCACGGCGCGCGGCAAGGGCCGGCCGGGCGGCCTGGTGCAGCCCGGGGTGAAGGTGCGCGGCCGGGAGTACCTGCGGATCGTCTACGGCCCGGACTACACCGAGCACCTCGACCGGCTGCGCCTGCGCGCGCTGGGCCACAAGCGCTCGCTGGCGCTGCGCGAGTACGCGCTGGGCCTGGAGGCGCTGGACCGGCTGGCGGCGGGGGAGCCGCTGTGGCGGGTGCACGAGCCGGTCTTCGCGGTGCTCGCGCTGGAGTCGGAGCCGGTCGACCCGCGGCTGTGACGGAGGCGGAGGCGGAGGCGGAGGAGGGGAGCCCACGGAGCCCACGAGGAGGGGCCCACGGAACCGACGGAGCCCCCGTGGGCTCCCCTCCTCCGCCCAGCCTCCGTATATAAATTCCGAGTATCGTATAGACTTGCCGCTTTCCGCAGTCCGTCAGTCCCGTCACCCCAGGAGCCCGGCATGGCCTTCAACCTCCGGAACAGGCACTTCCTCAAGGAGCTCGACTTCACGCCCCAGGAGTTCCGCTTCCTGGTGGACCTCGCCGCCACGCTCAAGGCGGCGAAGTACGCGGGCACCGAGCAGCCCCGGCTGCGCGGCAAGAACATCGCGCTGATCTTCGAGAAGACCTCCACCCGCACCCGCTGCGCCTTCGAGGTCGCCGCCCACGACCAGGGCGCCACCACCACCTACCTGGACCCGGCGGGCTCGCAGATCGGCCACAAGGAGTCCGTCAAGGACACCGCCCGGGTGCTCGGCCGGATGTTCGACGGCATCGAGTACCGCGGCCACGGCCAGGAGATCGTCGAGGAGCTGGCCGAGTTCGCCGGCGTCCCGGTCTGGAACGGCCTGACCGACGAGTGGCACCCCACCCAGATGCTGGCCGACGTGCTCACCGTCACCGAGCACACCGCCAAGCCGCTGCCGGAGGTCGCGCTCGCCTACCTCGGCGACGCCCGCTCCAACATGGGCAACTCGCTGCTGATCACCGGCGCCCTGCTCGGCATGGACATCCGGATCGTCGCCCCGCGCGCGCTCTGGCCGACCGAGGAGGTGCAGGAGTCGGCGAAGGCCCTGGCCGGGACGACCGGCGCCCGGATCACCCTGACCGAGGACGTGGCCGAGGGCGTGGCCGGCGCCGACTTCCTCTACACCGACGTCTGGGTCTCGATGGGCGAGCCCAAGGAGGTCTGGGCCGAGCGGATCGAGCTGCTCAAGCCGTACCAGGTCTCCATGGACACCGTCCGGGCCACCGGCAACCCGGACGTGAAGTTCCTGCACTGCCTGCCGGCCTTCCACGACCTCGGCACGGCGGTCGGGCGGCAGATGCACGAGGCGACCGGCATGACCGAGCTGGAGTGCACCGACGAGCTGTTCGAGTCGGCCCACTCCATCGTGTTCGACCAGGCCGAGAACCGGCTGCACACCATCAAGGCGGTGCTGGTCGCCACCCTCGGCTCCTGAGGCACCGGTTCCTGAGTGCCCGCTCCTGGGCGCCCGCCCCGGCGGCCGCGCGGCTCAGCCGTCCAGCCTGACGCAGGCCACCCGGTCGCCCGCCGCGTGCGGGCCGGCCGGGGTGCCCGCGTGCAGCACCAGCGAGCGCGCCTCGCCCGGTCGCGGCTGCCAGCCCACCACGGCGGTGGCGCTGCCCCGGCCCCGCCCGTCGGTGCGCAGCGCCAGCCGCAGCTCGTTGCGCTCGTTGGCGTACGCCGGGTCGGTGGACGGCTGCACCGGGTCGACCTCGTCCTGGTAGTGCGGCCCGGAGGAGGCCGGGTCGGCCCCGCAGCGGCCGGTGTGCAGGTGTGCGGGGAACTCGTGGTCGGGGGCGAGTCCGGAGGCCTTCAGGGTGAGCACCGTCCGCCCGGGTACCGAGCGGTCGGTGACGATCCGGACGTGGGCGCCGTACGGCACCAGGTCGCTCGCGTAGCTGATCGCCGCCGGGGGGACGAAGGCGGTGGCCGGGTCGAAGTCGGCCTCGACGACCGAGACCGGTGAGGCGGCGGGGGCGAGCAGGGCCAGCGGCAGCAGGGCGGCGGCGAGCGGAGCGGTCATCGGTCGGGCCTTCCGGGGGCGGGGCGACGGGTCCCCCTGCTAACGGCGCCCCGGCCCGGAGGACACCGCTCCGGGCTCCCGGGACCCCGGCACGTCAGGCGGACGGCCCGCGCCGGACCCCGCACCGGACCCCGCGCCGGACCCCGCACCGGACCCCGCGCCGGACCCCGCGCCGGACCCCGCACCAGACCCCGACCGGACCCCGCACCGGACCCCGCGCGGGCGAGCCGCCACACCCGCCCGGGCCCGGGCGCGGGGGTGAACCGGGTCCGGACGCGAACCGGGCGCGAACAGAGGGGAAAGAGTGCGGACGGCCCCGCCGGCCGACGCCGCCCCCTCGCCGACCGGCGGTTCCGGTGGTGAGCTAGTGGTGGTGCCGCTGACGGCGGCCGCCGTCGTGGCCGGTGCGGTCCGGCCGAAGGGGCTGGAGCGCGAGCGGTGCGGCCCGGACGATCGGTGTGCCGAGGCATGCACTATGGTTTATCTCGACATCGAGATAACTGCCGCCTAGGATATATCTCGACATCAAGATACTTGCCGAGAGGCGCTCGCCGGCGATGCGGGCAAGGCAAGCCTAAGTAAGGCTGACCTTACCACCGCGTGACGGCCGGATACCGCACGAAGCACCCAGAAGGAGTCAGTCGTGTCCGCGAACAGCTTCGACGCCCGCAGCTCGCTGCAGGTGGGCGACGAGTCGTACGAGATCTTCAAGCTCTCCGCCGTCGAGGGTTCCGCTCGGCTGCCGTACAGCCTCAAGGTGCTGCTGGAGAACCTGCTCCGCACGGAGGACGGCGCGAACATCACCGCCGACCACATCCGCGCCCTCGGCAACTGGGACGAGAACGCCCAGCCGAGCCAGGAGATCCAGTTCACCCCGGCCCGCGTGATCATGCAGGACTTCACCGGTGTGCCGTGCGTGGTCGACCTCGCCACCATGCGTGAGGCCGTCAAGGAGCTGGGCGGCGACCCGGCCAAGATCAACCCGCTGGCCCCGGCCGAGCTGGTCATCGACCACTCGGTCATCGCCGACAAGTTCGGCACCAAGGACGCGTTCACCCAGAACGTCGAGATCGAGTACGGCCGCAACAAGGAGCGCTACCAGTTCCTGCGCTGGGGCCAGACCGCCTTCGACGAGTTCAAGGTCGTCCCGCCGGGCACCGGCATCGTCCACCAGGTGAACATCGAGCACCTGGCCCGCACCGTCATGGTCCGCGGTGGCCAGGCCTACCCGGACACCTGCGTCGGCACCGACTCGCACACCACCATGGTCAACGGCCTGGGCGTGCTGGGCTGGGGCGTCGGCGGCATCGAGGCCGAGGCCGCGATGCTCGGCCAGCCGGTCTCCATGCTGATCCCGCGCGTCGTCGGCTTCAAGCTGACCGGCGAGCTGCCGGCCGGCACCACCGCCACCGACCTGGTGCTCACCATCACCGAGATGCTGCGCAAGCACGGTGTGGTCGGCAAGTTCGTCGAGTTCTACGGCGACGGCATCGGCTCCATCCCGCTGGCCAACCGCGCCACCATCGGCAACATGTCGCCGGAGTTCGGCTCGACCTGCGCGATCTTCCCGATCGACGCCGAGACCATCAACTACCTGAAGCTCACCGGCCGCGACGAGCAGCAGCTCGCCCTGGTCGAGGCGTACGCCAAGGAGCAGGGTCTCTGGCACAACCCGTCGCACGAGCCGGTCTACTCCGAGTACCTCGAGCTGGACGTCTCCACCGTCGTCCCGTCGATCTCCGGCCCGAAGCGCCCGCAGGACCGCGTGATCCTGGCCGAGGCCGCCGAGCGGTTCGCCGAGGCGCTGCCGACCTACTCCGCCGAGGCCTCGAAGCCGACCGCCGTCACCGCCCCCGACGGCTCGTCCTACGAGATCGACAACGGCGCGGTCGTGATCGCCTCGATCACCTCCTGCACCAACACCTCCAACCCCTCCGTCATGCTGGGCGCCGCCCTGCTGGCGAAGAAGGCCGTGGAGAAGGGCCTGCACGTCAAGCCCTGGGTCAAGACCACCCTGGCGCCGGGCTCCAAGGTCGTCATGGACTACTACGAGAAGGCCGGCCTGCTCCCGTACATGGAGAAGCTGGGCTTCAACCTGGTCGGCTACGGCTGCGTCACCTGCATCGGCAACTCGGGCCCGCTGCCCGAGGAGGTCTCGGCCGCCGTCAACGAGGCCGACCTCGCGGTCGTCTCGGTGCTCTCCGGCAACCGCAACTTCGAGGGCCGGATCAACCCGGACGTCAAGATGAACTACCTGGCCTCCCCGCCGCTGGTGGTCGCCTACGCCCTCGCCGGCAACATGAACATCGACATCACCCGGGACGCCCTGGGCCAGGACGCCGACGGCAACGACGTGTTCCTCGCCGACATCTGGCCGTCGGAGCAGGAGGTCGCCGACACCGTCGCCGGCTCCATCGACGAGGCCATGTTCGACAAGGGCTACCAGGACGTCTTCGCCGGTGACCACCGCTGGCAGTCGCTCCCGGTCCCGACCGGCAACACCTTCGAGTGGGACGCCGAGTCCACCTACGTCCGCAAGCCCCCGTACTTCGAGGGCATGGCCAAGACCCCGAGCCCGGTGACCGACATCGCCGGCGCCCGCGTCCTGGCCAAGCTGGGCGACTCGGTCACCACCGACCACATCTCCCCGGCCGGCAACATCAAGCCGGGCACCCCGGCGGCGCAGTACCTGACCGCCAACGGTGTCGAGAAGCGCGACTTCAACTCCTACGGTTCCCGTCGTGGCAACCACGAGGTGATGATCCGCGGCACCTTCGCCAACATCCGCCTGCGCAACCAGATCGCGCCGGGCACCGAGGGCGGCTACACCCGCGACTTCACCCAGGCCGACGCGCCGGTGTCGTTCATCTACGACGCCTCGCAGAACTACCAGGCCGCCGGCGTCCCGCTGGTCGTCCTGGCCGGCAAGGAGTACGGCTCCGGCTCGTCCCGCGACTGGGCCGCCAAGGGCACCGCGCTGCTGGGCGTCAAGGCCGTCATCGCCGAGTCGTACGAGCGCATCCACCGCTCGAACCTGATCGGCATGGGCGTCCTGCCGCTGCAGTTCCCGGAGGGCGAGAACGCCGAGTCCCTCGGCCTGACCGGCGAGGAGACCTTCTCCTTCACCGGTGTGACCGAGCTCAACGAGGGCCGCACCCCGAAGACCGTCAAGGTCAAGGCCGGTGACAAGGAGTTCGACGCGGTCGTCCGCATCGACACCCCCGGTGAGGCGGACTACTACCGCAACGGCGGCATCCTGCAGTACGTGCTGCGCTCGCTGATCGGCTGAGCATGAGCCTCTGAGGAGGCCGGACCGCATCCCGCGGTCCGGCCTCCTCTTTTTGCGACGGCTTCTCGCACCAGCTTTTTGCATACTGCGCCGGTTGCGGTCGCCCCCTTGTGCGGTGAACGGCGGATGGACTAAACCTCTGTGCCATCTGGTCCAGACCATTTGACGCCGCTTCAGAGAACAGGTCCGGTATGCCCACTCGCGCCTCAGCCCTGCTCGCCGCCGCCACCGTCGCCGCGCTGCTCGCCGCCCCCGCCACCGCCAACGCCGCCGACGGACGGCACGGCCCGAAGCTGAAGGGCCAACGGGTCGGCTACTTCACCCAGTGGGGCGCCGACAGCTCCGCGAAGAGGGTCCAGGAGTCCGGCCAGGCGGCCAGGCTCACCGTCATCAACTACGCCTTCGGCAACGTCTCCGCCGAGGGCACCTGCTTCGAGAGCAACGAGGCCGGCCAGGGCGACGCCCGCAACGACTACCAGCGCTCCTTCTCCGCCGCCGAGTCGGTGGACGGCGTGGCCGACGCCCCGGGCCAGAAGCTGAAGGGCCACCTCAACCAGCTGCGCAAGCTCAAGGCGAAGAACCCCCAGCTGCGCACGGTCATCTCGCTGGGCGGCTGGTCCTGGTCCAAGTACTTCTCCGACGCGGCCGCCACCGACGAGGCCCGCAAGAAGTTCGTCTCCTCCTGCATCGACCTCTACGTCAAGGGCGACCTGCCGGTCCTGGCGGACTCCCCGGAGGGCGGCAAGGGCGCCGCCGCAGGCGTCTTCGACGGCATCGACATCGACTGGGAGTACCCGGGCGGCGGCGGGGACGCGGGCAACGTGGTCCGCCCCGAGGACGGGCACAACTTCACGCTGCTGATGCAGGAGTTCCGCGACCAGCTGGACGCGCTGAGCGGCCGGAAGGGCAAGAAGTACCTGCTGACCGCCGCCGTGGCCGCCAACGAGACGGTCGCCGACCGGCTCGAACTGCCGCAGCTGAGCGAGTCGGTGGACTGGCTGAACCTGATGACCTACGACCTGCACGGCCCGTGGGAGGGCAAGGGGCCGGCCAACCACCAGGCCCCGCTGTACTCCGACCCGGCCGACCCGGACCCGCGCCGGCGCAGTGCCGACAAGGCCGCCGACCACTACCAGGAGCGCGGCCTGCCCGCCGAGCAGCTGGTCCTCGGCGCCCCGCTGTACGGCCACGGCTGGACCGGCGTCGCCCCCGGCAAGCGCGGCGGCCTCTTCCAGAGCGCCACCGCGTCCGCGCCCGACCACTCGTACCAGGAGATCAACGCGCTGCCGGGCAAGGTCTACCTGGACCGCGACCACGGCGCGTCCTGGAAGTACGACGGCACCACGTTCTACAGCTACGACACCGCCGAGGTGCTCACCCAGAAGGCGCGGTACACGCGCTGGAACGACCTGGCAGGGGTGATGGTCTGGTCGCTGGACGGCGACGACGCCCGGGGCAGCGCGATCGCCGCGCTGGACCGCGGCCTGAGCCGCGACTGACCGCTCCCCCCGCCCCGTACCCAGGGCCCGCCGCGGACGCCCCCGCGGCGGGCCCTGCTACGCCGTGGGGCCGGTCGGCCCGGCCGGCTGCTCGTGCGGGCCCCGGGGCTGCCGGGCGGGCGGCGGGGAGCCGTCCAGGATGCCGCTCTGCGCCGTCAGGTAGGCGAGCTGGGCCCGGCTGTTGCTGCCGAGGATCTCCGACACCCGCTTGAGGTGGCTCGCCACGGTCCGCGAGCTGATGCCGAGCCGGCTGGCGATCGCGGCGTCCGTGTAGCCGTCCACCATGAGCTGGAGCACCCGCAGCCGGGTCTCGTCGGTGAGCAGCGGCGGGCGCTGCTGGTCGCTCTCGTAGACGACCGGCGCGGCCCGCTCCCAGGCGTGCTCGAAGACCGAGGCCAGGAAGTGCACCACGCCGGGGTCGGTGACCTTGAGCGCGTGGTTGTGGTGTTCGAGCTCCTTGTCGGGGATGAACGCCACCGAGCGGTCGCAGATGATGAGCCGGTCGAAGACCTCGTCGACGGTCCGCACCTCGATGCCGGCCTCGGTGACGGCCTTGATGTAGTCCAGCGTCGGGTAGTGCGCCCGGACGGAGTGCTGGTAGAGCGTGCGCTGGCGGACGCCCCGCTTCTGCGCGTCCAGGGCGAGGACCAGCGATCTGGCGAGGACGTCGGTCGGCCGGCTGCCGCCCGGGTGCGCGGTGAGCAGCTCCCGCTCGGTCGCCTGGGTCGTCTCGGCCACCGCGGCGGCGATGACCGCCGCGCCGCTGAGCCGCTGGACGTTGTCCCGGCCCTCCCGGCGCAGCGTCCGGTAGACGCTCTCGACCTGGGACATGGCGGTCCGGATCGCGGCCACCTGCTGCTGCTGTTCGAGGATCTGCTGCTCCATCGGGTGCAGCAGCGCCGTGGTCGCGACCTCGGGCGGGACCGGCACCAGGACCGAGGGGTCGCCCAGCGCCGCCGTCAGCAGCCCCAGCTCGGTCAGGCAGGCGGGCGGCTCCGCCGTCGGGGCCCTCCCCAACAGGACGGCCTTGCGGTAGAACGTGATCCCCTCGTCACAGGGCCCGGGGTGGGCCTCCGGGCCACTGACGTCCGATATGTCGCACATGTGCCACCCCCTTCGGAATCTTGCAGTGCACGATCCTGAGCCATCGGATCTCTTCTGGCAAGGACCCATTCCCAGGCATTCTCTCTGTGTGCGGGGAAACCCCCCAGCACGAACGGATAGGTCTATCTAGGGGTGGAAATGAAGATCATGCGGTTCCCGGGTCGAATCCTCGCGTCCTTCGTTATGGCCGCCGTCGCGGTGATCGTCGTTTCCGCCGCGCCGGACGCCCCCAGCAGCGCCCCCACCGCTGCCGCCAGCGACGTGGCGCTCCTGCCGGGCGACCCCGGCTGGGCCTGATCGGCCGGGCGGGAATCCGCCACCCCTGGACAGTAGCGCCGATCCGCCGACCTGCGGGAGTGCTGCGAATCACGTTTCGCGGATATCGGCGCGCCGACATTCAGAAGGAGAGAGAAATGACCGCTGCGATTGCCGTACCGAAATGCCTGGTGTGCGACACCGACTTCGAGGTCGACGAGGCCTGGGAGCGGGGCGAGGTGACCGAGTGCGCGGCCTGCGGCCAGGAGCACGAGGTCGTCGAGAAGTCCGAGGCCGGCGTCCGCCTCGACCTGGCCCCCGAGGTGGAAGAGGACTGGGGCGAGTGACCTCCTCCGGCCGCGTCCTGCTGTCGGCCACCATGCTGCGCCCCGAGGAGAAACTCCTCCTCGGGGCGTTGCGCGGGGAGGGTCTGACAGCGACTCCACTGCTCATGGAGGATCTGGCCGACGTGGTGGCGGGTCGTACCGACCCGCCGGCCCTGGCCCTGATCCGCAACCTCTCGCACCGGGACGCGATCAGCGTCTCGTGCCGCCTGGAACACGCCGGGATCACCACGCTCAACCGGGCGTCGACCATCGAGACCTGCAACGACAAGGGCCTGCAGGCCCTGCTCTTCGCCCGGCACGGCATCCCCCACCCGCACACCCGGCACGCCTTCAGCTACGACCAGGTGCGCGCGATCGTCGCCGAGCTGGGCATGCCGGCGGTGGTCAAGCCGGTCAGCGGCTCCTGGGGGCGCGGTGTCACCAAGCTCGCGGACGCCGCGTGCCTGGAGGCCTGGGCCGCCGGGCGCGAGTCCGTCGACGCCGCGGGGAAGCTCTTCCCCGTCATCGTGCAGGAGTACATCGACAAGCCCGGCCACGACCTGCGCGTGGTCGTCGTCGGGACCACCCCGGTCGTGGCGATCCAACGGGTCTCGGACGACTGGCGCACCAACACCCACCTCGGCGCCGAGGTGCGGCGCGTCGACATCACCCCGGAGATGGAGAAGCTCTGCGTCCAGATCGTCGACGTCCTCGGCCCCGGCTTCTACGGGGTCGACCTGGTGGAGGACCGGACCACCGGTGACCTGCTCGTCCTGGAAGTGAACGCCAACCCCGAATTCGCCCGCTCCTCCGCCCTGCACGGAGTGAACGTCGCCGGCCACCTCGCCTCCTACGTGGCGGGGCAGCTGACGGCCGCGGCCGTGTGACCCGGAGAGGAACCATGGAACTGTTCGACACCGCGACGGTGCTCGCCCGCGTGCTCACCTCGGGCGTGGTCATGAGCATCGAGAAGAGCGACCGTGAACTGCCCGCCCTGGAGCGGCTGCTGACCAAGCGGACCGGCCGCGCCAAGGCCGTCCTGCTGAACAGCCGGACCGGGGCCCTGCACGCGGCCCTGGCCGGCCAGGGCATCGGCCACGGCGACACCGTCGCCCTGGCCGAGCCGGACGAGGCCACCACGGCCTTCCTGGCCTGGCTCGGCGTCACCGTCGAGGGGCAGGCCCCGGCCGCCTTCGACCTGGTCTCGCTGACCCCCGAGAACGCCGGCCGGCTGGACGAGCTGACCGCCGAAGCCACCGCCCCCGCGCTGGTGGTGGACCTGAGCGGGCTCGGCTTCGGCCCGGCCGCCGCCGTGCTCACCGACGACGAGCGGCTCTGGGCCCGGGCCGAGCGGCTGAAGATCTTCGGCGCCTACGACCTGCGCACCATGTGGACCCAGCAGGAGGCCGACGAGGACCTGGTGCCGGGGGTGCAGTTCAACTACCGGCTGAGCCCCCTGGTGGCCGGTTGCGTACGGATGGCCCTGACCCACGCGGCTCGCCCCGCCGCCGCAAGCTCCGGAGCACGCTGATGATCACCGACTTCCCGAACTCGCCCCTGCCCCTGCCCACCGAAGCCGACCTCGCCGACGAGCTCGCCGCCCTCGGCGGCGGCGCGATGATCCCCAAGGCCCAGCGCCGCACGCTCTTCCCGATCATCACCAAGGAAGACGTCTTCAACCTGATGCTCGCCCAGCGGCAGTCGCCCGACAAGGTCGTGGCCGACTTCGCCGAGGCGTACCGCGCCTACGTCGGCGCCGAGTACGCCCTGCCCACCGCCAGCGGCACCTCCAGCCTGCACATGGCCCTGGTCGGCGCTGGCGTGCAGCCCGGTGACGAGGTGATCGTCCCGGCGTTCACCTTCATCGCCACCGCGCAGGCCGTGGTCGCCGCCCACGCGATCCCGGTGTTCGTCGACATCGACCCGGACACCTACTGCATGGACCCGCGGGCCGCGGCCGCCGCGATCACCCCCCGGACCAGGGCGCTCATGCCGGTGCACGTCCACGGCCTGCCCGCCGACGTGCCGGCCCTGCGCGCCCTGGCCGACCAGCACGGCATCGCCCTCGTCGAGGACGCCTCGCACGCCCACTCCGCGAAGATCGGCGACCGGGTGGCCGGCTCCTTCGGCGACGCCGCCGGCCAGAGCCTGATGGCCGACAAGAACTTCCCGCTCGGCGGCGAGGGCGGCATCGCCTTCTACGCCACCGAGGAGGCGTACGGCCGGGCGGTCGCCTACCTGGAGCGCCACGCCATCGACTACGGGATGTCCTGGGTGGCCGCCGCCTTCGGCACCAGCCAGCTGGCCCGGCTGCCGTACTACGACGAGATCCGGGCCCGCAACGCCGCCCTGCTCGGCGAGGCCCTGGCGGGGACCGGCCTGTTCACGCCGCCGCACGTCCCGGACGGGCACGTGCACGCCTACAACATGTACCGGACCACCCTGCACCCGGAGGCCGTCGGCCTGGAGGACCTGCCGGTGCACGCCGTCAAGGAGGCGGTGCACGAGCTGCTGGTCGCCGAGGGCGTGCCGGCCCGCGAGTGGCAGAACACCCCGATCCCGTGCCACCTGCCGTTCCGGCACCGCGACGGCTTCGGCAACGGCTACCCGTTCTCGCTCAACCCGGACGCCGTGCGCGACCACCGGCCGGAGGACTTCCCGGTCACCCTGGGCATGCTCGACAGCACCCTGGTGCTCTGCCGCGAGCTGCGCTCCCCGGTCGAGTACGAGCGGATCCTGCGCTACGCGGACGCCTTCCGGAAGGTCGCCCGGCGCCCGGACGCCATCCGCAAGCTCGTCGAGAGCGGCGACCACCGCCGTCCGTGGGAGAAGGCGGCCCGCCTTGGCTGACCAGAAGATCCGCGTCGCCGTCATCGGCGCGAGCGGCTACACCGGTGGCGAGGTCATCCGGCTGCTGCTCGAACACCCCGGGGTGGAGCTCGTGTTCCTCTCCGCGGAGCGCAACGCCGGTGCCACGGTGGGCAGCGTCCACCCGTGGCTGCGCAACCACCCCAGGGCCGGCTCGCTGACGCTCCGGCCGCTGGCGCAGCTCGCCGAGGCCGGCCCCGTCGACGTCGCCTTCGGCTGCCTGCCGACCGGCACCCTGCCGGAGCAGCTGCCGCTGATCGCCGACAACGCCAAGCGGGTGCTCAACCTGGGCGGCGACTTCCGGCTCCGCGACGGCGACGACGTCCGGACCCACTACCCGAGGACGGCCGCGAACCCGCCGAGCGAGGATTTCGCCTACTACATACCGGAGTTGAGCCCCGAGGTCCCACAGGAGCGGTTCATCAGCCTGCCCGGCTGCATGGCCGTCACCACCATCTACGCGCTCTACCCGATGTTCGCCGCCTCGCTCGCGACCGACCGGGTCGTGGTCGACGCCAAGACCGGCTCCACCGGGAGCGGTCGCGGCGGCGGCGAGCCGCACGCCGAGCGCAGCGGCAACATCCGGGTGCACAAGCTGCACGGGCACCGGCACGCCCCGGAGGTCCAGCAGGCGATCGCCGACCTGACCGGCGCCGCCGTGGACCTGCGGTTCTCCACCCACAGCCTGGACGTGTCGCGCGGCATCATGGTCACCGCGTACACCGAACTGCGGGACGGCGTCACGGCGTTGGACGTCAAGCGGGCCTACGCCAAGGCGTACCTCGGCAAGCCCTTCGTCCGGGTCCGGCCGGCCCCCAAGGCGGCGCAGGACTTCCCGATGCTCAAGGCGGTCGTCGGTTCGAACGTCGCCGAGGTGGCGGTCGCGGTGCGCGGCGACCAGTGCGTCGCGGTGGCGGCCCTGGACAACCTGATCAAGGGCGCGGCCGGCCAGGCGATCCAGGCGATGAACCTGATCTCCGGCCTGGACGAGACGACCGGACTGCCCACCACGGCGGTGTCGCCGTGAGCCGTCCGCTGTACGTGATCAAGGTCGGCAGCGCCACGCTCGACCACGGCACGATCCACAAGGAGCTGGCCGACCTGGTGGCCCGGGGCGCCCGGGTGCTCCTGGTCGCCGGCGGTGCCACCGGCATCGAGGCCCACTACCGCGCGATCGCCCGCCCGATGCCGCAGCTGCGGCTCGCCAACGGCGACGAGGTGCGCTACTGCCCGCCCGAGGAGATGACCCACCTGGTCGACGCCTACGAGCGGGTCACCCTGCCCGCCGTGGAGCGGGAGGCCCGGGCCCTCGGGCTCGGCGTCTTCACCGCCGTCGCGGCGCGCGGCGCCCTGGTGACCGGCCGGGCCAACCGGCCGCTCAAGGCGCTGTCCGCCGAGGGCCGGCCGATCGTGGTCCGCGACCACCGGGCCGGCGTGCCCGCCCAGGTGGA
Source organism: Kitasatospora sp. SC0581 (assembly GCF_048159585.1). Classification (NCBI taxonomy): domain Bacteria; kingdom Bacillati; phylum Actinomycetota; class Actinomycetes; order Kitasatosporales; family Streptomycetaceae; genus Kitasatospora; species Kitasatospora sp. SC0581. Next base: position 44,013 of record NZ_JBLRWA010000040.1, read on the forward strand.
CACCGCCCGGCTGAACGCCCTGCTCGACACGTACGACCTGGTCTGCCTGTCCGCGCCGGTCGCCGACCCGGACGGCGGCGCCCCGCTCAACGTGGACGCCGACGTGCTCGCGGCGGTCCTCGCCAACGCGCTGGACGCCGACCACCTGCGGCTGGTCACCGGCACCGCCGGACTGCTGACGGACAAGGACGACCCGCGCTCCACGCTGGCCGACGCCTACCCGGGCGACGGAGCGCGGTACGCCGCGGGGCGCATGCGGCAGAAGGTCCGCGCGGCCGAGATCGCCCTGGAGGGCAGCGCCGACGTGGCCATCACCGGGCCGCACACCATGTCCGAGCCGGCCAACTGGACCAGGTTCTGGCGGGTGCGCGAGCCCTCCGCCGACCTGAGCCTGCTGACCCGGGTGGTCTCGGTGCCCTCGGTCTCCGGTGACGAGGCCGAACTCGCCACCCTGCTGGCCGAGTGGTGCCGCGAGCGCGGCATGGACGCCGCCGTCGACGAGGCGGGCAACCTCGTCGCCAGCCGCGGCATCGGGCCCCGCCGGCTGCTCCTCCTCGGCCACCTCGACACCGTGCCGCACCGCTGGCCGGCCGAGTGGCGCGAGGGCGAACTGTGGGGCCGCGGCAGCGTGGACGCCAAGGGCTGCCTCGCCAACTTCCTGGAGGTGCTCGCGCACGCGGACATCCCGGAGGACGGCCAGCTGTGCGTGGTCGGCGCGGTCGAGGAGGAGATCTCCTCCTCCAAGGGCGCGTTCCACGTCCGCGACCACTACCCGGCCGACGCGGTCGTCATCGGCGAGCCCAGCGGCTCGGAGAAGCTGACGCTCGGCTACTTCGGGCTCTTCAAGCTCAAGGTGACCGCCTCGGTGTCCAGCGGCCACTCGGCCGGACAGGACGCGGTCTCCGCCCCCGACCTGCTGATCGAGGCGCTCGGCGGCATCCGGACGGCCGTGCTGGCCCACGCGACCGACGCGCTGAGCGCGGTCATCGAGATCAGCAGCCGGACCGGGCGCGAGCACCACCACGCCACCGGGATCCTCAACTTCCGGGTGCCGCCCACGGCCGACCTCGACGCGCTGCGCTCGGCCGCGCTCGACCAGGTCCGCCCCGGGGTGGAGATCGAGGTGCTGCGGGCCACCCCCGGGTACGTCGGAGGCCGCTCCAGCTCCCTGGTCAAGGTCTTCAGCCGGGCCTTCGCGGACACCGGCGTCCGGCCCCGCTTCGTCGTGAAGAAGGGCACCTCGGACATGAACACCCTGGCCACCACCTGGCGGGACGTGCCGATGGTCGCGTACGGCCCCGGCGACTCCTCGCTGGACCACACCGACGAGGAGCGGATCGGCGCCATGGAGTACCGCACCGCCCGCTCGCTGCTCGCGGACGCCGTCAACCGGTGGTTCGCCCTGCCCGAGGGGAGTCGTCGATGAGCACCCTGCTCGCCCCGCCGCAGACCGGGGACGACCTGCTGGCCACCCTGGCCGACCGGGCCGTACGGGCCCGCCGGCTGGTGGTCGACATGGCCGCCGGGCCGCGCGGCTGCCACCTCGGCGGCAGCCTGTCCGTCCTGGACATCCTGATCGCCGCGCTGCACCGGGCCTCGGCCGGGGACGGCACGGAGGTCGTGCTCAGCAAGGGCCACGCCGCCGCCGGGCTCTACGCGGCCCTGCACGTCAGCGGCGTCCTCCCGGAGGACCCGACACCGCGCTACGGCCTGGCGGGCGAGCCGTTCACCGGCCACCCGGGCCCCAAGGTCCCGGGCGTGCGCTTCCCCACCGGGAGCCTCGGCCACGGCGTCCCGTACGCCGCCGGCTGGGCGATGGCCCGCCGGATCGGCGGCCGGAGCGGACTCGGCATCGCCGTCGCCGGCGACGGCGAGCTCCAGGAGGGCCTGGTCTGGGAGACCTGCCAGGTCGCCGTGGCCCAGGAGCTGGGCAACTTCGTGCTGGTGGTCGACCGCAACGGCGGCCAGAACGACGGCATGGTGGCCGACATCTCGCCGCTGCCCCGGCTCGCCGAGCGGTTCGCCGCCTTCGGGTTCGAGGTCGCCGAGACCGACGGGCACGACCTGGCGGCGCTCACCGGGCTGCTCGCCGGGGACCGGGCCGGGGCCCGCAGGCCGCTGGCCGTCATCGCGAACACCGTCAAGGGGAAGGGCGTGCCCGCCGTGGAGGGCAAGGCCGGCTCCCACTACGTGACCATCGACGCCACGCGCGCCGCCAAGTGGAAGCGAGCGATCCGATGACCCTCTCGGGCCGTGACGCCTACCGCGACGAGCTGACCGGGCTCGCCGCCGAGGACGACACCATCCTCTGCCTGGAGGCGGACCTCGGCGGCAAGGGCCACCCGTTCCAGGCCGCCCACCCCGACCGCTTCTTCAACCTCGGCATCGCCGAGGGCGCCATGGTCGACATGGCGGCGGGCCTCGCCGCGGGCGGGTACAAGCCCTTCGTCAGCACCTTCGCGCCCTTCGCGGCGCTGCGCGCGGCGGAGAGCCTCAAGCTGACGCTGGGCTACCTGAACGCCGGGGTCACCGTGGTGGCGCCGTACGCGGGCGTCTCCGGCGCCTGGTTCGGCACCACCCACCACTGCCTGGAGGACCTCGCCGTCCTGCGCAGCATCCCGGGCGTGGTCATCGCCGCCCCCTACGGGGAGGCGGAGATGCGCGCGGTGGTCCGCGAGGCCGTGCGCTCCGGGCGGCCGCACTACATCCGCACCGGGCGCAACGCCCAGTACCGCTCGCTGGACTGGGAGGGCGAGCGGGCGCCGCTGGTCACCTGGGAGTCCCGGGCCGAGCCGGGCGAGGTCTGCCTGGTGTCGGTCGGCGAGGAGGGCACCCGCCTGGCGCTGGCCGCGCGGGAGGCCCGCCCCGGCACCGGCCACGCCCACCTGGTCTACCTGGACCACCCGAACCTGGCCCGCGCCGCGGCCGAACTCTCCCGCCACCACCGGCGGTTCGTCGTGGTCGAGGAGCACCGCGCCCAGGGCGGGGCGGCCGAGGCCCTCGCGCTGCTGATGCCCGGGTGCGAGGTCACCGCGGCGAGCGCGGACCTGACCTGGCCGTCCACCGGCGGCGACCACGAGGAGGTCATGGCCGCGGTCGGGCTCACGCTGCCCGCCGTGCTCGCCGCGGTGGCCCGGGCCGGCGGCGCCGGCCGGCTGCCGGCCGCCGCCGGAGCCTGCGTCCGCTGAGCCGCGGGGGCCCGCGTCCGCCGAGCCCCCGCCCCCGTCATCCCCTGATCCGCCACAGTCCGAAAAGGAGCACAGCCATGCACATCCTCATGATCGAGTGCAACCCGAACGGGATCGCCGGTATCGCGAACGCCCTGGAACTGGGCCACGACGTCACCCTGGTCTCGGTCGACCCCGACTTCTACCTCAGCGTCTCGCCGCTGACCGAGGCCGCCTACGCCCACCCGAACTGCCAGGTCGTCAAGAGCGAGCAGGCCTTCTCCCTCGACGAGCTGACCGACCTGGCGCGGCGGCTGCACGAGGCCAAGCCGATCCACGGCGTCACCACGTACAGCGAGTACCACACCGTGCACACCGCCGCCGTCGCCGAGGCGCTCGGCCTGCCCGGCATGAGCGTCGACGGCGCCCGCAACGCCCGGCACAAGCACCTGACCCGCACCACCCTGGCCGGCACCGGCATCCGCCAGCCGCGCTTCGCGGTGGCCACCGACCCGGCCGAGGTGGAGGCCGCCGTCCGCGAGGTCGGCTTCCCCTGCGTGGCCAAGCCCTCCGACGGCACCGCCAGCCTCCACGTCCTGCACCTCAAGGACGAGGCGGACCTGCGCGAGTACCTCGCCGAGCTGGCCCAGGTCGCCGACTACGGGCGCGGCGTCGTGCGCATCCCGGAGATCGTCATCGAGGAGTTCGTCACCGGCGAGCTGATCTCCGTCGAGTCCTGCGTGCTCGCCGGGGGAGAGGTGGTCAACCTCGGCCTGACCGACCGCTCGCTCAGCGGGTTCCCGTACTTCATCGAGATGGGCCTGACCTACTTCAGCGGCCACCCGCTCCAGGAGGAGCTGTTCGCCGCCACCACCGCCGTGCTGAACGGGCTCGGCGTGGACTTCGGCTTCATCCACACCGAGTGGCTGCTCGGCCCGGACGGCCCGGTGCTGTGCGAGGTCAACGGCCGCCTGGCCGGCGGGATCGTGCCGACCCTGATGGAGATCACCTCCGGCGTGGACCCGTACCTGGAGGTCATCCGCCAGGCCCTCGGCGAGCGGCCCGAGCTGGCCTTCCCCCGTGAGACCACGGCCAGCGGCCACTGGTTCGGCTCCCCGGTCGCCGGGACGGTCGAGGCGATCGGCTTCGACGCCCTCACCGACCTGCCCGGCTTCCACAGCGCCCTCGGCTACAAGAAGCCCGGCACGGCCGTGAACCGGCTGTCCCGCAGCAACTTCGACTGGATCGGCCACATCATCTTCACCGGCGGCGACCGGGACGAGGCCGCCAAGCGCTGCCAGGACGGCCTGGACCGCATCGACCTGCGCCTGTCGGTCGAGGTGGCCCGGTGAGCGCGGCCACCCCCGAGCAGCGGCGGCCCGCCGTACTGTCGGGCGTGGCCGTCCCCGCCCTGGACGCCGAGGCGCTGTTCGACGTGACCGTCGAGGACGGGGTCTTCACCCGGATCGAGCCCTCGGGCACCCGCCGCGGCGACGAGCCGGAGCTGTGGCCCGGCTACACCGAGACCCACGCCCACATCGCCCTGCCCGCCAACTTCGACGACACCGCCGAGGACCCGCGGATCATCGCCCTCCAGTACCTCTACCACGGCGTCACCCACGTGGTGGACATGTTCGGCTACCCGATGGTGGCCGACGCCTGGGGGGCCGGCCGGGCCGCTTCGGACCTGCCGTACCCCGAACTGGTCCACTGCGGCTACGCGGTGACGGCGATGACCAACGCGGCGGGCCTCTCCGGCCACGGCGTGGAGTTCCCGACCCCGGTGTACATGCTCGCGGTCGAGGCCGACCTCGACCAGGCGCTGCGCAACAACGCCGAGCGCGGCGCGACCTTCCTCAAGGTCATGTTCACCGACGGCACCGAGCAGCCGGGCTCCAAGGTGCGCTTCTCCCGGCTGTCGGAGCGGGTGCTGCGGTTCACCGCGCGGATCGCCGCCGAGCGCGGCATCACCGCGGTGATCGACTGCAACACGCTGGAGGAGACCCGCTGGGCCTACGACTGCGGCTTCCGGCTCTTCGCCCACACCGTCCGCGACCGCACCCTCGGCGCCGCCGAGTGGAAGGACCTGGCCGGCGCCCGGTTCGTCTCCACCCTCTCCGGGCTCCGCCCGATGGTCATGACGGCCGACGACTTCCTCGCCGCGTACGGCCGCGAGGGCTTCGCCGAGACCCAGGACGTCCGCAACCTGGACGCCGTCCGCGGCCTGGAGCAGCCGTACGGGATCACCTACGGCCTCCAGGAGACCCGCACCGGCGCGCTGGGCGACATGCGCCGCAACGCGCTGGCCGCGCTGCGCGAGGGCAACCTGCTGGTCGGCACCGACTCGGGCAACACCGGTGCCTACCACGGCTACTCCCTGCTCGGCGAGCTCGACCTGCTGCGCGGGGACGACCCCTCGCTCGCCGACGCGCTGCGCCACCAGGCCACCGTCGGCGGCCGGCGCTACTTCGACGAGCTGCGCGGCGAGTCCGGCGCCGCCCACCCGATCAGCGTCGGGGCGCCGGCCACCTACAACCTGCACGCCCCGGGCCGGCCGCTCTCCGCGCTGCCCACCGCCACCGTCGTGCGGGGGACACCGATCGACCGCCAGGCGGTCGCCCGGGCCATCGCCGGGCTCCGCGCCGCCGCGGCGGCCGGCACGACGACGCACGACACGAAGGAGGGGGCGGCCCTGTGACCGTCGACCGCAAGCGGGCGCTGATCGGCGTCAACGCCGGCATCCTGCTCGCCAACACCGGCAGCTACATCTGGTTCCCCGTGCTGGTGGCCTCGCTCGGCGGGGTGGACAGCGGCTTCTGGGCCGGCGTCGTGATGGCCATGACGTACGTCGGGCGGCTGCTCGCCACCTTCTTCTACGAGGGCGTGGCGCTGCGCATCGGCATCCGCGGTGCGGTCTTCCTCGGTACCGCCCTGGAGGCGGTGGCGCTGGGCCTGATGGGCTTCGGCACCGGGGTGCTGGTCTACGCCGTGCTCGCCTTCTTCATCGGCTTCGGCTCCGGCACCTCCTTCCCCGGCCTGAAGAACGTCCTCGCCTCCTACCCCGACGACGAGCGCCCCAAGGCCTTCTCGACCTTCCAGATGGCCGGTCAGGTGGGCGTGTTCGGCGGCGCCATGCTGGGCGCCGTGCTCGCCGACGTCGAACTGCGCACCCTGTTCTCGGTGGTGTTCGCGATCTTCCTCGCGTTCTGCCTGGCGGCCTCGTCCTTCATCCCCCGGGACGGCTTCCAGCCCCCGGCGCCGGTGGAGCCCGGGGCCGGGGCGGCGGCCCGCAAGCCGCTGTTCTCCACCGCGGTGTTCAAGGGCATCGACATCCGGGGCGCCACCCGCTACTTCCTGCTGTCGGCGGTGTTCTGGTTCCTGTCGATCGGCTTCATCGTCGGCATCCCGCTGCACATGGAGCGGTACGTGCCGCAGTGGGCGCCGTCCTCGCCGTTCTGGATCACCGGGCTGAGCATCCTGGTGCTCCAGTACCCGGTGTTCAAGTTCCTGATCGGCCGGTTCAGCCCGGCCGTGGTGATGGCGATCGGCCTCACCGGCATGACGGTGGCGTTCACCGCCCTCGGCGCGGGGCGCGGCGCGGCCTGGGTGGTGGTCGGGGCGCTGACGGTGGTGCTGGGCGAGATCCTCTTCGTGCCGTCCTTCGACATGTGGATCGCCCGCAAGGTCCCCGAGCGCCAACTCGCCAAGGCGATGGGGGCGATGCACTTCTTCCGCAGCGCCGGGAACATGGCCGGCTCGGTGCTCGCCGGTGTGCTGTTCGACCTGTCGCGCTCCGCCGGGGTGCCGGGCGCGAACTGGTACGTCGACGCGGTGGTGGCCGCCGGCTGCGCGGTGGTCTGCCTGGTGGGCCGGGCGGAGGGCACCGAGGCCGCGGCGGCCCAGGAGGCGGAGGCGGGCAGCTCGGACGCCGTGGGCGCCGCGTCCGCCTGACAGAACCCGAGCGGTCGCGCGTCGCGGGGCCGCGGACGGAACGAGAGAGAAAGAGACAGGAAAGAGCAGATGGCAGACATTTGCGTCATCGGCGGGACCCGCTACTTCGGCAAGCTGCTGGTGCGCCGGCTGCTGGCGGCCGGCCACCGCGTCACCCTCGTCACCCGCGGCCGGACCCCGGACCCGTTCGGGGACTCCGTCCGACGGCTGCGCGCGGACGTCAACCGTCCCGGCGAGCTGGCCGAGGCGGTCGCCGGGGAGCGGTTCGACGCCGTGGTGCACCAGATGTGCTACACCCCCAACGCCGCCGTGGAGGCCTGCGAGGCCTTCGGGGACCGGGCCGGGAAGCTGGTGCTGACCAGCACCATCGAGGTCTACAACCGGGACACCTTCCGCGGGCCGGTCGCCGCACCGGAGTTCGGCGCGCTCGCCCGCGAGGAGGAGCTCGACCCGGCCGGCTACCCGTACGACCTCGCCCTGCCCTGGCAGGACGACGACTACCTGGAGGCCAACTACGGCGAGGGCAAGCGCCAGGCCGAGGCCGCGGTGACCGACCGCGCCCGGGTGCCGGTGCTGCTGGCCCGGGTGGCCCACGTGCTGGCCGAGGAGGGCGACTTCACCGGCCGCTACCGCTTCCACGTCGACCGGATCCGGGACGGGCGGCCGATCGTGGCCCATGCCGGGCCGGGCCGGACCTCGCTGGTGCGGGCCGAGGACGCGGCCGGCTTCCTCGCCTGGGCGGCAGTGAACGAGGTGACCGGCGCGGTCAACGTGGCCTCCCCGGACACCGCCGACGTCTACGATGTCGTTGCCTCGGTGGAGGGGGCGACCGGGCTGACGGCCCAGGTCATCGAGAAGGAGGACCCGGCGGGCGACCCCGACCTGTCCCCGTTCTCCTGCCCGGCCGACTTCGCGATGTCGGCCGACCGGGCCGCCTCGCTCGGCTACCGGTTCACCCCCATCGCCGAGTGGCTGCCCGCGCTCGGCCGGGCCGCCGCCGCCGACACCGATCCCACCACCGCCAAGGAGCAGTGATGTTCGACCTCATCGTCATCGTCAGGGTCACCGAGCCGGACGGCGTCCCGGCGGTCGCCGACGCCCTGGCCCGGATGCGGCCGCTGTGCCTCGCCGAGGACGGCTGCGTCAGCTGGGAGGCGTACCACTCGCAGGACGACCCGGGCCGCTTCGTCCTGGTGGAGCGCTGGGCGACCCGGGAGGCCTGGGAGGCGCACGACGGCGGCGACGCGATCCAGAAGGTCTACATCCCGGACATCCTGCCGCGGGTCGAGCGCGAGGTGCACCCCAGCGTTCCGGTCTCCGTGAGCGCCGGCTGAGCACCGGCTGAGCGCGCCGGCTGAGTGCACCGGCCGCGCCGGAGAACGGCCGTGGGCCCCGGCCCGCCCCTGGTTTCCAGGAGCGGGCCGGGGCCCACGGCCTCTACCGCGTACGGCTGTCGCGGCGCGGTCGGTGCGGCGTACGGCGGCCCGTCAGATCCGGTCGCAGGCCTGCGCCCGCAGCGCGCGGGCCAGGTCGTCCCGGCGCTCCAGTACCAGGCGGCGCAGCGCCGGCGCGGCCTGCGGGTGCCCGGCCAGCCAGCCGTCGGCCTCGGCCAGGGTCTGCTCGGAGGCCTGGGCGAGCGGGAAGAAGCCGCCGACGATCCGGATCGCGATCTCGATGGTCCGGTCGGCCCAGACCCGCTCCAGCAGCTTGAAGTACGGCGCCGCGTAGAGGGCCGTCAGGTCGCGCTGGGAGGGGATCGAGAAGCCCCCGGTGTTGGCCTCGACCAGGGCGCTCGGCAGCTCGTCCGAGTCGATGACGGCCGACCAGGCGGCGGCCTTGGCCTCCGCGGTGGGCCGGGCGGCCAGGCACTGGGTGTGGTGCCGCTTGCCGCTCGCGGTGTTGTCGGCGGCCAGCTCGGCGTCGAGCTCCTCGTCGGCGGCCTGGCCGGCCGCGGCCAGCGCCAGCCACAGCGACCAGCGCAGGTCCTGGTCGACCTCCAGGCCGTCGATCCGGGCGCTGCCGGACAGCAGGCCGCGGACCAGGCCGAGGTGCTCGGCGCCGCCCGCGGTCTGGGCGAGGAAGCGGGCCCAGGCCAGCTGGTGGTCGCTGCCGGGGACGGCCTCGCGCAGCTCGCGCAGGGCGCCGTCGGCGAGCAGCCGGCCGCCCTCGCCGCGCCAGGCCGGGTCGGCGTACAGGTCGACGGCGGTCTTGGCCTGGGCGTGCAGCGACTGGAGCACGCCGATGTTGCCCTCCTGGCCGGCGAAGCGCAGCACCAGGGCGACGTAGTCGCGGGCCGGCATCAGGCCGTCCCGGGTGAGGTTCCAGACCGCGGACCAGGTCAGCGCCCGGGCCAGCTCGTCGCGGATCTCGCCGAGGCCGGCCCGCAGGTTCTCCAGCGACTCCTCGTCGAAGCGGATCTTGCAGTAGGTCAGGTCGTCGTCGTTGAGCAGCACCAGCGCCGGGCGGGGCAGGCCGGCGGCCTCGGTGACGACGGTCCGGGCGCCGGTGACGTCCAGCTCGATCCGCCCGGTGCGCACCAGGGCGCCGTCCGCGTCCCGGTCGTACAGGCCGACCGCGATCCGGTGCGGGCGCAGCACGTCGCCGTCCTGGAGCACGGCCAGCTCGGTGATCCGGCCCTCGGCGTCGGTGGTGACCTGCGGGGTGAGCGCGTTGACCCCGGAGGTCTGCAGCCAGGCGGCGGCCCAGGCCTTGAGGTCGCGGCCGCTGGTCTCCTCCAGCACCTCCAGCAGGTCGCCCAGCTCGGTGTTGCCGAAGGCGTGGCGCTTGAAGTAGCGGCGGGCGCCCTCGAAGAACGCCTCCGAACCGACGTACGCCACCAGCTGCTTGAGGACGGAGGCGCCCTTGGCGTAGGTGATGCCGTCGAAGTTGAGCTTGGCGTCCTCCAGGTCCCGGATGTCCGCGGTGATCGGGTGGGTGGTGGGGAACTGGTCCTGCCGGTAGGCCCAGGCCTTGCGCTGGTTGGCGAAGGTGACCCAGGCCGAGGAGTAGCGGGTGCGGGCGCCGATCAGGCCGTAGGAGCCCATGAAGTCGGCGAAGGACTCCTTCAGCCACAGGTCGTCCCACCAGCGCATGGTGACCAGGTCGCCGAACCACATGTGCGCCATCTCGTGCAGGATGACGTTCGCCCGGGCCTCGTACGCGGCGTCGGTGACCTTCGAGCGGAAGACGTACTCCTCGCGGAAGGTGACGCAGCCGGGGTTCTCCATCGCGCCGATGTTGTACTCGGGGACGAAGGCCTGGTCGTACTTGCCGAAGGGGTACGGGTAGTCGAACTGCTCGTGGAAGAAGTCGAGTCCGAGCTTGGTGACGCCGAGGATCTCGTCCGCGTCGAAGTACGGGGCCAGCGACTTGCGGCACATCGCGGAGAGCGGGATCTCCAGCGCGGTGCCGTCGGCCAGTTCGCGGCGGTAGTGGTCGCGGGCGACGTGGTACGGGCCGGCGACGACGGCGGTGAGGTAGGTGGAGATCGGCCTGGTCGGCGCGAACTCCCAGGTGCGGGCGCCGTCCTGCTCGGTGACGTCCTCGTGCGGGGCGTTGGAGCGCACGTCCCAGGCGGCCGGGGCGGTCACGGTGAAGGTGAACGGGGCCTTCAGGTCGGGCTGCTCGAAGTTCGCGAACACCCGGCGGGCGTCGGCCGGCTCGTAGTGGGTGTAGAGGTAGGTCTCGCCGTCCACCGGGTCGACGAAGCGGTGCAGGCCCTCGCCGGTGCGGCTGTAGGCGCAGTCCGCCTCGACGGTCAGCACGTTCTCGGCGGCGAGGCCGTCGACGTGCACCCGGGCGCCGTCGTAGGCGGTGGCCGGGTCGAGGGCGCGGCCGTTGAGGGTGACCGAGCGGACGGCGGGGGCGAGCAGGTCGAGGAAGGTGTCCGCACCGGGCTGGGAGCAGCGGAAGGTGACGGTGGTGGTGGAGCGGAAGGTGCCGGCCTCCCGGTCCGGGGCCGAGGTCACGTCCAGCCGGACCTGGTAGCCGTCCACGGCCAGGATGCTGGCCCGCTGCTGCGCCTCGTCGCGGCTGAGGTTCTTGCCCGGCACGGCGGTACTCCTTTGTCCGGCTCGCACGGTGGTGCGCCTGTGGGTGGTGCGGTCTCGGCGCGGGGTGTGCCCCGCGCACGCGGGGTCATCCTTTCACGCCCCGCGGCGTCAGTACCATTGCACAGGCCGCCGCGTTCGCACCGGAATCAGCGGTGCGGGGCGGGTGTTGGCGTTCCCGGGGCGGAACTCCTCCGTGTCCCGGACCACCTCACGAAGGGCACCCGCAGTGACGACTGCCGCTGAGCGCAAGACCGCCGACTTCTGGTTCGACCCGGCCTGTCCGTGGGCGTGGATGACCTCCCGCTGGCTGATCGAGGTCCAGCAGGTGCGTCCGGTCGACGTGCGCTGGCACGTGATGAGCCTGTCGGTGCTCAACGAGCACCGGGACCTCCCGGAGAACTACCGGGAGCTGCTGGACAACGCCTGGGGCGCGGTGCGGGTCTGCGTCGCCGCCGCCGAGCAGCACGGGCCGGAGGTGCTCGGCCGGCTCTACACCGAGCTGGGCGTGCGCTTCCACAACCAGGGCCTGCCGCAGAACCGGGAGACCGTCGAGGCCGCCCTGGTGGCCGCGGGCCTGCCCGCCGAGCTGGCCGCCGCGGCCGACACGGACGCGTACGACGAGGCCCTGCGCGCCTCGCACCAGGAGGGCATCACCCTGGTCGGCGAGGACGTCGGCACCCCGGTGATCGCGGTCGAGGGCGCGGACGGCGAGCGGGTGGCCTTCTTCGGCCCGGTGGTCACCCCCGCCCCGAAGGGCGAGGCCGCGGCCCGGCTGTGGGACGGCACCCTGCTGGTGGCCTCCACCCCGGGCTTCTACGAGATCAAGCGCACCCGTACGGCCGGCCCGTCCTTCGAGTAACGGCGCCGGACACGCGGCAGGGCCCGGTACCGAGCGGTACCGGGCCCTGCCGCGTGCGCGGGGAGGTCAGCGGAGCGCGGCGGCGTCCCGGCGCTGCTTGAGCAGCCCGGCGACGGTGAGCGCCGCGACCAGCACGCCGGCCGCGTACAGCTGCTGGCGGTTGCCCTCGGTGGTGGTCATCAGGGCGAGGATGCCGGCCACGGCGGCCATCGCGATCCAGGTCAGGTACGGGTAGCCCCACATCTTCACGGTGAGCAGCTCGGGGGCCTCGCGCTCCAGCCGGCGGCGCATCCGCAGCTGGACCACGCAGATGAACAGCCAGACCACCAGGATCGCCACGCCGGTGGTGTTCATCAGCCAGGTGAACACGGTGTCCGGCCAGAACTTGGCGGCCAGCACGGCGCCGAAGCCGAACAGACAGGAGGCCAGGACGGCTCTGCGCGGCACCCCGCCGCCGACCTTGGCCAGCGCCTTGGGGCCCTGGCCGCGGCCGACCAGCGAGTACGCCATCCGGGAGGCGCCGTAGATGTTGGCGTTCATCGCGGACAGCAGCGCGACCAGCACCACCACCTGCATGATCAGTCCGGCGGCGGGCACCCCGAGGTGGCTCAGCACGGTGACGTACGGGCCGTCCGCGACGACCTTCGGGTCCTTCCAGGAGACCAGGGTGACCACCAGGGCCATCGAGCCGATGTAGAAGATCGCGATCCGCCACACCGCGGTGCGCACGGCGTTGGCGACGTTCTTCTTGGGGTCGTCGGACTCGGCGGCGGCGATGGTCACGGTCTCCAGACCGCCGTACGCGAAGACCGAGGCGAGCAGGCCGACGATCAGCCCGCTGACGCCGTTGGGCAGGAAGCCGCCCTCGCCGGTGAGGTTGTGCGCGCCGGGGGCGCCGGGGCCGATCACCCCGGCGATGCCGAGCCCGCCGAGGACCAGGAAGGCGATGATCGCGGTGATCTTGATGGCGGCGAACCAGAACTCGAACTCGCCGAAGTTCTTCACCGCGGTGAGGTTGCTGGCGCAGAAGAAGGCCATGAACAGGGCGACCCAGACCCAGGCGGAGACGCCGGGTATCCAGCCGTTGACGATCTTCCCGGCGGCGGTGGCCTCGGCGGCGACGCCGCAGCAGAGCATCACCCAGTACATCCAGCCGGCCGTGATCCCGGCCCAGGGGCCGATCTCCTTCTCGGCGTGCACCGAGAACGAGCCGGAGGCGGGGCGGGCGGCGGACATCTCACCGAGCATCCGCATGATCAGCATGACCAGGAGGCCGGAGAGCACGAACGCCAGGATGATCGCCGGGCCGGCGGCCGCGATGCCGGCGCCGGAGCCGACGAAGAGGCCGGCGCCGATCACGCCGCCGAGGGCGATCATGGACAGGTGGCGCTGCTTCAGGCCGTGGGTGAGCTGCTGGCCACCCGGCGCCGGGGCCGCGGCCGGTCGGGTGCCGTCGGGGGTCCCGGGCGCCGTAGGGGCGGAAGTGGGGGCCATAGGGGTGGTTCCAGACTGTGCGGTATGCGACATGAGCTGTCCAATATCCGGCGCCGCCGCTGTCCATGCCAAAGATGATCGGTTCGGGCCCAGTATGCGGACCATGCCGAAACCCAAAGTGATCATGTTGTGACCAGGGGTTGTCCCGAGCCGGTTCCGACAACGCCCGAGGGCGGGGGTTTGTCCGAAACCGTGCCGTTCGCCCAGTGGATCACCGCGTAGGTTCACAGGTGTTCACTCACCTGGACTCTCACGGAGGAGCCCCGATGGCCACTGCCACCACCCCGATACCGCGCCGCGCCGTCCTCGCCGACCTGCTGCCCGCCGCCTCCACCCGCCTCGGCGCCCAGGCCCGCGACCTGGCCCTGGTGGCCGGCGGCGCCGCGCTGACCGGCGTGGCCGCCCAGCTGTCGGTCAACGTCCCCGGCTCGCCGGTCCCGGTCACCGGCCAGACCTTCGCCGCCCTGCTGGTCGGCACCGCGCTCGGCACCCGCCGCGGCGCCGCCTCGCTGGTGCTGTACCTGCTGGCCGGCATGGCGGGCCTGCCCTGGTTCACCGGCGGCGCCACCGGCTGGGCGTTCCCGACCTTCGGCTACGTGCTCGGCTTCGTCGTCGCCGCCGCCCTGACCGGCGCGCTGGCCCGCCGGGGCGCCGACCGCACCCCGGTCAACACCGCCGTCACCATGGTCCTCGGCAGCCTCGCCATCTACGCGGTCGGCGTCCCGTACCTCGCCCTGTCGCTGCACGTCCCGCTCGCCCGCGCCGCCGAGCTCGGCCTCTACCCGTACCTGGTCGGCGACGCCCTCAAGGCCGCCCTCGCCGCCGGCGCCCTGCCGCTGGCCTGGAAGCTGCTCGGCCGGCGCTGACCACCCCCGCCGCGCCGACCGCTCCCCGCCGGCGCCCCCGTTGTCGGGCCCGGGCGCACGCGCATGCCACACTCATGGCATGCGCGTGTACCTGGGCTCAGACCATGCCGGATACGAACTGAAGAACCACCTCGTGGAGTGGCTCAAGGGGGCCGGCCACGAGCCGGTCGACTGCGGGCCGCACATCTACGACGCCGAGGACGACTACCCGCCGTTCTGCCTGCGCGCCGCCGAGCGCACCGCCGCCGACGAGGACGCCCTGGGCATCGTCATCGGCGGCTCGGGCAACGGCGAGGCGATCGCCGCCAACAAGGTCAAGGGCGTCCGGGCCGCGCTGGCCTGGAGCGCGCAGACCGCCGAGCTCGGCCGTCAGCACAACAACGCCAACGTGATCTCCATCGGCGGCCGCATGCACACGGTCGAGGAGGCCACCGGCTTCGTCGAGGTCTTCCTCAAGACCCCCTACAGCGGCGAGGCCCGGCACACCCGCCGGATCGAGATGCTGAGCGAGTACGAGACCACCGGCGAGCTCCCGCCGATCCCGGCCCACCACCCGCAGGGCTGATCCCGCCACCCACCCTCTCCGGCGGCCGGCCGCACGCTCCCGTGCGACCGGCCGCCGCCGTCTCCGGGCCCCGGAAGCGCGTGACGCGCCCGGAACGGCCCCGCGCCGCCTGTGGGATCGGCCACAGGCCCCCGCGCGCCGGAACCCCCGCGCGCGGGGCGCACGCGCCGCCCGCACGGTTCGTACGCCCAACCCGCGCAGGCCTCCTGACGGCACGCCCGCAACCGTTCCGATCGGCCGAAACCCGGTGGACGCCCCGCACTCCGGCGCCACCGCCCGCCCCCGTCCCGTCGACGCCGGGCGGTGCCCGTGGATAGGGTCGGACCCCATGGCTGGCAGAGCGCCGGGCACACCGCCCCAGACGACTGCGACGAGGCCCGGCGCCGCCCCGGCGTCCGAGTCCGTGACGGCCCGGTTGCGCAAGAGGCTCCGCCGGGTCCGCCGAAGGCTGCGCACGGCCGGGGTGGACTACTTCCGCGGCGGCGCCGCCGACTGGCCGGTGCTCTGCGCGCTCGCCCTGCTCGTCCCGCTGCTGATCATGCTCAACATCTGGATCCCCGGCTGGGCCCCGCCCACCTCCCTGGTCCTGCCGATCCTGGCCGGCGCCCTGCTGCTGCGCCCCGGCAGCCTGGTGGTGCTCTACGCGCTGGCCGCCCTCGGCCTCTCCTCCGAGTCCGTGATCCACACCGGCCAGCGGGTCGCCAGCGACAACCCCGAGGCGTACCTCTACGGGGTGACCCCGGGCGCGGCCCTGGTGGTCGGCGCCGCCGGCGTGGGCGGCCTGCTGCTCGCCCAGTTCCGGGCCCGGGTCGGCGTGCCCTGGTGGGGCGGCTCCACCATGCTGTTCGACCTGCGCGAGCGGCTGCGGGTGCAGAGCCGGGTGCCCGAGCTGCCGGACGGCTGGCACGCGGACATGGCGCTGCGCCCGGCCGGCGGCCAGTCCTTCTCCGGCGACTTCGTGGTCGCCGCGCGCACCGGCCCCGGCCAGCGGCTGCTGGAGGTGGTCCTCGCGGACGTCTCCGGCAAGGGCATGGACGCCGGCTCCCGCGCCCTGCTGCTCTCCGGCGCCTTCGGCGGCCTGGTCGGCTCGCTGCCCGCGCACGACTTCCTGCCCGCCGCCAACGGCTACCTGCTGCGCCAGTCCTGGGAGGAGGGCTTCGCCACCGCCGTCCACCTGGTGCTGGACCTGGACACCGGCGAGTACGAGCTGCTCTCGGCCGGGCACCTGCCGGGCATGCAGCGGCTGGCGGGGGAGGGGCGCTGGGAGGTCAAGCAGGCCGAGGGCCCGCTGCTGGGGATCTACGACGGCGCCAAGTTCGAGGGCGTGCGCGGCCGGCTGAACCGGGGCGACGTGCTGATGCTGTGCACCGACGGCATGGTCGAGGCGCCGGGCCGGGACCTCGGGGAGGGCATGGACCGGCTGATGGGGGAGGCGGACCGGCTGGTGCCCGGCGGCGGACCCGGCACGGGCGCGGGCGCCGCGGGCGCGCTGATCGAGACGGTCGCCCGGGACATCAACGACGACCGCGCCGTGCTGCTGCTCTGGCGCGACTGACGCCCGCCGACGCCCGCCCGGCCCCCGTCGCCGGGGCACATGCCGGAGGCAGCCGCGGCTGTCAAGCCTGGCAGCTGATCTTCAGCCAAATCGGACGCCCCGTCGACTGACCGGACCACTGGCTTCCGTTACCCGCCCCCGACGGTTTCCCGGCCGCTCAGCACGGCCCCGCCGACGATTCGTCAGGACGGCTCCGCTATCGTCCCGGTCGGCGGAAACTCGTCTCGCATCGCAGGATATCGGCGTTGGGCTGACTTTCAGACCTTTACGCAATCGGCACGGTCGACCACACTGAGTCCGGGCGGGACTGTTCAGGATTCGGGGGATAGGGGGCGTCACGTGCGGCACGACAGACAGCGGTCGACCGCGGGCTCCCTCACCGGCGGTGTGCCGGACGGTCCGCGATTCCGCCTCGGGACCGTCGGACAGGCCGGGGTCCGGCTTTCGCAGGTGCCGCCGGGCGGCGGCACCACGCTATGAAAACGAGGAAGTGAGTCCGGGTGGCACTCTCCGTCTCCGCACTGGTCCTGTTCGCGATCCTGTGCATCATCTTCATCCGCAACAAGCAGATGAAGATCCCGCACGCGATCGTCGCCGCCCTGTTCGGCTTCATGCTGCACGAGACCACGGTCGCGACCTCCATCAACTCCCTGCTGGCCAACCTCGCGCACAGCATCTCCGGCATCACCGGAGGCTGATCCGGCCGGGCCGTCCGCACCCCCGCCGCGGGGCTACCGGCCGGCCCGTCTGGCTTCCCGCCAGCGAGCGAACAGTCCCCGGGGGCGCGCGGCCGCCGGGGCCGGGACACGCATCGGTGCGGGTGCCACGGCACCCGCCGACGTGTGCTGCCCCGACGCCGCCGGCTCGGCCGTCAGCAGGACGAACAGCCGGGCCCAGCACAGCCGTTCACCCCGCGGCCAGTCCAGCGCGCGCAGCGCCGCCGAGGCCGCCTCCGACACCTCGCCGCCCACCCGGACCTCGGCGACGTCGTCCCCCGCCTTGCCGCCCAGGAAGAGCTTGACGCCCACCGGCCCGGTCCCGGTCAACTCCGCGCGCAGCGCGGGCGCGAGCGCCGGCAGCACCCGGTGCTCGGCCAGCCAGCCCGCCAGGTGCTCGTTGCCGAAGCCGAACACCGCGGCCGGCCCCTGCACCGCCCGCCAGCCCGGGAGTTCGGGCAGGGCCGGGCGGTCGGCGTGCACCCCGCGGCCCTCCGCGAACTCGACCAGCACCGGGGCGGTGGTGGTCGCCCACATCTTCACCGCGTTGGCGAGCTTCTCCTCCTCGGTCTTGCCGAGGCCGGCCGCGCAGTCCCACACCACCGGGGCGTCCGCCCGGCCCAGGTGCAGCACGAAGCCGAGGTCCACGTGCCCGGCGCCGTCGTCCCCGGGGTGCTCGCGGACCGCCACCGCCGTGGTGCCGGGGCCGCGGACCACCTCGCCGTCCGGGCGGAACACCTGGCCCAGCCGCGCCATCTCGCGGACCACACAGCGCTGTATGACGGCCAGCCGCTCCTGAGGACCCACCGGGACTCCTCCACCTCGGGAGCGCGCGGATGAGGTCGCGCTCGAACTCCGCTCGAACGCCGCCGAGGCTATCGGCCTGGCAGCCCACCGGGAAACCGTGCGGACCCCGCGGCCCTCCGGTCGCGGAAATGTCCGGAATGCCCCACTTTGGGCAGCGGAACCTGAAGGCCGTCCGCCCGGAGGACCCGCATGCCCCGCAGCGCCGCCCCGCCCCCGCCCGTCCTCCTCGCCCCCGCTCCGCCGCCGTTCGGCCCCGCGGACTCCGGACTGGTCGCCGAGATCGAGGCCTACCTCGCCTCGCTGCCCGCCCCCGCGCGCACCCCGGTGCCGTACGTCTGCCCGTACGGCAGCACCATGCGGCCCTGGCAGGCCGGCCACCCCGAGCCCCGGGCCACCCTGCTCGACCGGGCGCTGGGCCGGCCCGCCCGGCCCGTCCCGGTCGCGGCGGCCGACCACCTCAGGCTCGCCTCCCGCTACATCGGGGCGCACGGCTGGCTCCAGGGCGCGATGTGGGACGAGGCCGGCCGGGTCTGCCTGCTCGGCGCGCAGGCCGCCGTCCTGGCGCACGGCTACGGCACCCCGGCCACCGTGCGCACCGCCCGGGTCCAGCTGATGGAGGTGCTGCACGCCACCGGCCGCCCGGCGCGCTCCCCGGACGAGTACAACGACCGCCCGACCACCCGGGAGGGCGACGTCCACCAGCTGCTGGACCGGGCCGCCGCCCGGGCCGCCCGGCTCGGGCTCTGAGGCCCCGCGATGCCTCCGGGTGCCCCGCGATGCCCCCTGGGGGCTTCCGGGCGGGAAAACGTCGACGGCCCCGGTGTGCTGGGCACACCGGGGCCGGACCGGAGAGCGGGCGACGAGAATCGAACTCGCGTGACTAGTTTGGAAGACTAGGGCTCTACCATTGAGCTACGCCCGCACGACCTTCCCAGCCGTCACCGGCCGGAAGTTCGGGGGACAGCCTACCTGGTCCGGCCGCCCGCGTGCACACCGGATCGCGCACACCCCCTGCGCGCCCGCGCGGTATATCCCGCGTCGCGCCCGGGCGGATTTTGTCGGCGAGCCGCCCAGGCCCGGCGTGTACGCTTCCTCTCGGCACCACGGGGTGTGGCGCAGTTTGGTAGCGCGTCCGCTTTGGGAGCGGAAGGCCGTCGGTTCGAATCCGGTCACCCCGACAGTGCGGCAGGGTCTCGTCCGTAGGGGCGGGGCCCTGTTCTGTCTCGGCGCTCCCGGACGGCGGTACGGTGGCGCCTGGCGTCCGCCTTTGGTGGTACCGGTAGGATGGGGCGCTGGCGGTAGTCCCTGTGGCGTCAACCCAGGTCAACCGCACGAGGGCGAGGAGTCAAGCTCACCGTCCACCCCACGGGAGATGCAGCTCCAACCGCCCATCGCCCGTCTCGTCCGACCCCCCTTCCGGCTCCGTCCGGACGACGGGGACGGGCGGAGACAACCTGACCGCAAGCCCCTAGGAGACCTAACCGTGAAGAGCGCCGTCGAGACTCTGAACCCGACCCGGGTTCGACTCACCGTCGAGGTGCCCTTCGAGGAGCTCAAGCCCAGCCTCGACGCGGCGTACAAGAAGATCAACCAGCAGGTCTCGGTCCCGGGCTTCCGCAAGGGCAAGATCCCGAACCGGGTCATCGACCAGCGCTTCGGCCGTGGCGCCGTGCTGGAGGAGGCCGTCAACGACGCCCTGCCGCGCTTCTACACGCAGGCCGTCGACGAGGGCAAGATCGAGGTCCTCGGACAGCCCGACATCACCAACATCGAGGGTGTCGAGAAGATCGCTGATGGCGGCGACCTGAAGTTCACCGCCGAGGTGGACGTTCGTCCCGAGGTCACCCTGCCGGAGTTCTCCTCCATCGAGGTGACCGTCGACCCGATCGCCGTCTCCGACGAGGACATCGAGAAGTCGCTGGAGCAGCTGCGCGAGCGCTTCTCCTCGGTCAAGGACGTCGAGCGCGCCGCCGCCGCCGGTGACATCGTGGTCGTCGACCTGGTGGCCAAGGTCGACGGCGAGGTGCCGGAGGACGGCACCGCCAACGGCGTCAGCTACGAGATCGGCTCGGGCCGTCTGATCGACGGCATCGACGAGGCCGTCATCGGCCTGTCGGCCGGCGAGGAGAAGACCTTCGAGACCGAGCTCAAGGGTGGCACCCAGGCGGGCAAGACCTCCGAGGTCTCCGTCACCGTCACCGCCGTCCAGGAGAAGGAGCTGCCCGAGCTGGACGACGAGTTCGCCCAGCTGGCCAGCGAGTTCGACACCCTGGAGGACCTGCGCGCCGACTCCCGCAAGCGCCTGGAGCGCATGAAGGAGTACGACCAGGCCACCCAGGCCCAGGAGAAGGTCCTGGACGCGCTGCTCGCGCTGGTTGAGATCGAGTACCCCGAGAAGCTTCTCAAGGACGAGGTCGAGACCCGCAAGCACAACGTGGAGCACCACCAGCTCCAGCCGATGGGCCTCACCATCGACGCGTACCTGGAGACCCAGGGCAAGACCCGCGAGGAGTGGGACGCGGAGATCGAGGAGCAGGCGAAGAAGGGCATCAAGACCCAGTTCGTCCTGGACCAGATCGTCGCCAACGAGGAGCTGGGTGTTAACCAGGAGGAGCTCACCGAGCACCTCATCCGCCGCGCCGCCGGCTCGGGCCTGACCCCGGACCAGTTCGCGCAGCAGGTCGTCCAGGGCGGCCAGGTTCCGCTGCTGGTCGGCGAGGTCGCCCGCGGCAAGGCGCTGGCCACCGTGGTCGAGGCCGCCAAGGTCGTCGACACCGAGGGCAACGAGGTCAACTTCGACGACGAGGACGAGACGGCCGAGACCGTCGAGGCCGCCGCCGAGGAGACCGCCACCGAGGAGAAGACCGAGGCCTGAGCGCCCCGGTAGCCCCTTCCGGCCGCAGCGGGCCCGGACGCCGTACGGTGTCCGGGCCCGCTGTCGTCCGGCCCGGCGGCCGCCGCGACCCTGCGCTCACAGCGAACAGTTCTGCGTGAGGGATTCTGCGGCCGGGCCTGCGCGTTAGGGTCCTTGGACAGCAACAATCACGACGTGATACCCGGAAGCTGTGCGACACCGCGACGGCCGTGGAGCGACCGTCCAAATCGACTGAGCAGGTGGCTAAGTGACGTTCCCGCAGATGCAGATGCCTGGCCCGATGGCACCGCACGCCGCCGCTGGTGACGTGCTCGGCGGCCTTGGCGACCAGGTCTACAACCGGTTGCTCAACGAGCGGATCATCTTCCTCGGCCAGGCGGTGGACGACGACATCGCCAACAAGATCACCGCGCAGCTGCTGCTGCTGGCCGCGGACCCGGAGAAGGACATCTTCCTCTACATCAACTCCCCGGGCGGCTCGATCTCGGCCGGCATGGCGATCTACGACACCATGCAGTACATCAAGAACGACGTCGTCACCATCGCGATGGGCATGGCGGCCTCGATGGGCCAGTTCCTGCTCACCGCGGGCGCCCCGGGCAAGCGCTTCTCGCTGCCGAACTCCACGATCCTGATGCACCAGCCCTCCGCGGGCCTCGGCGGTTCCGCCACCGACATCCGGATCCAGGCCGAGCAGCTGCTCCGCACCAAGAAGCGGATGTCCGAGCTGATCGCGCACCACAGCGGCCAGTCCTTCGAGCAGATCACCGCCGACTCCGACCGCGACCGCTGGTTCACCCCGGAGGAGGCCCTGGAGTACGGCCTCATCGACGCGATCATGCACAGCGCCGCGGACGTCCCCGGCGGCGGCGGCACGGGCGCTGCCTGAGCCTCGGCCCGGCCCGCGACACCACAGCCCCAACGCCTCGGAGGACAAGGACCCCCATGAACATCCCCAGCCTGTCGGCCGCCCAGGCCCGCGTCGAGGACATGCGCGCCGAGGGCCGCTACATCGTCCCGCGCTTCGTCGAGCGCACCACGCAGGGCATCCGCGAGTACGACCCGTACGCCAAGCTGTTCGAGGAGCGCATCATCTTCCTCGGCTCGCAGGTCGACGACGTCTCGGCGAACGACATCATGGCGCAGCTGCTGTGCCTGGAGTCGATGGACCCGGACCGCGAGATCCAGATGTACATCAACTCGCCCGGCGGCTCGTTCACGGCCCTGACGGCCATCTACGACACCATGCAGTACGTGAAGCCGGACATCACCACGGTCTGCATGGGCCAGGCGGCCTCCGCCGCGGCCGTGCTGCTCGCGGCCGGCACCCCCGGCAAGCGGATGGCGCTGCCGAACGCCCGGATCCTGATCCACCAGCCGTACACCGAGACCGGCCGCGGCCAGGTGTCCGACCTGGAGATCCAGGCCAAGGAGATCTTCCGGATGCGCGAGCAGCTGGAGGAGATGCTGTCCAAGCACTCCAACCGGACGGCGGAGCAGGTGCGCGAGGACATCGAGCGCGACAAGATCCTGACCGCCGAGGAGGCCGCCGAGTACGGCCTGATCGACCAGATCATCTCCACCCGCAAGACCTCGCTGACCTCCTGAGGTCGGCTCCCTCCGGCCCGCGAGCGGGTCGGCGGGGCCCGTCGGGGCGGGGGGGGCCCCCCCGGGGGCCCCCCCCCCCCGCCCCGCCCGCGGGCCCCGGGCCCGCCCCAGGGGGGGTGACAAAACCCCCCCGGGGGGGGGCGC
>NZ_JBLRWA010000041.1:0-64573 GCF_048159585.1 Kitasatospora sp. SC0581
CGCTTCCTTCGGACCGCCTTCCAGCGGACCCTCCGGGCTTCGTTCTTTCGTGTTTCCAGCTTACCAGATGCTTTCCGCTCCGTTTACCGGCGCTTTCTGCTTCCGACTCGCTGTTGTCTTCCAGCGCTTGGCGCCCTGTCCGACGTTTCAAACACTAGCCGACCTCCACTTCGAAAAGCGAATCCGGCCGCAATCCGATAAAACGAACACGCCATATACAGACTGGGCCGCACCTGCGCATGACAGATTCGCCCCAGCCCGAGCCGGGAAGTGTTGGTTCAGAGGATTGGCCGCCCCGGGACCGTCCGCGTTGACACGTGTCCGGTGCTCCCAGTCGAGCGACTGGGAGACCCTACCCCTCCCCGGTGCCCGAGACAAAATGCCCTGTCCGGACGGCACCGGCCCCCTCCTTCTCCCCTCCCTCCCGCGGGCTCCGGGTCGGCGCCCGCGGGAGAGAGGCCGGGCCCCCTACCCGCGACGAACGGTCGCCTACCTGAACAGGCGGTCGCCGCTGGTGGCCATGCGGTGGGTCCCGCTGTGGCGGTTCACCCAGTCCCGGACGAGGTTGACGGCGTTGGCGCACTGCCAGCCGTTGTCGTACTCGCGCACCCCGGTGAAGGCGCCGTAGCCGGCGATGATGCCGTCCACCTGGGCGTCGCCGAGGAGCTTGTCGACGTACCACGGGTCGTTGTAGGTGGTCGTCCAGGACAGGGTGGCCGCGAGTCGTCCGGCGGACCGGTCGGCGGCTCCCTTCTTCAGTTCCGCGCAGGTGTTGTAGGTGGCCTCCGTGCAGTTGCCGAAGCCCTTGGTGATGTCGCTGTCGCCGTAGTCCATCGCCCGGCGGCCGGCCGGGAAGCCGGAGCCGGACCGGTTGAAGGCGCTGTTCACCTGGTCGCGGGTGCCGGTCGTGGTGATGCCCTCCAGCGGGCCGAGCCTGCCCTCCAGGCTCTTCCAGCCCCGGCCGCCGACGTCCGGGGTGCTGCCGCCGTGGTACTCGTAGAAGCCGTAGAGCACCTGGATGCCGGCGGCCGTCAGCCGCTGGGCCTTGTCGCGCAGTCCGGCGACGCTGCAGGTGCGGTTCGGCTCCTCGCCGCAGTAGTTGGGGTCCTTGACATCCAGCCAGACCAGCGACAGCCGGCGGCCCGCGTCGGCGTTGGAGAGGATGCGGTCGAGCATGCTGTCGAAGCTGGGGCCGAGCCGGTTCTCGCCGGCCGAGGAACAGTCGTGGTAGGCGCGCCACTCGTTCGGGTTCCACCAGGCGCAGACGTCGATCTCGATGGCGTTGGCGCCGTGGTTGATCGCGGCGTCCACGCCGTCCAGGGTGTCGACCCGGTGCGCGATGGCGTAGATGGGGTGACGCTGGTCGGCGGCGGCCGCCGGGGTGGTGCCGAGCGCGGTGACGCCGACGGCCCCGGACAGCGCCGCCGTCAGGGCCGACAGCGTCCGCAGGTGGGCACCGCGCCTGTGGTGAGTGGTCAAGAGGTGCTCCTTCTCGCTGGTGCTCGAAGTCGTCCGTACTCACGCGTGCTCGGATCTACTCGGACGTACTCGGACAACCGATATCACCGACTCCGCGTCGCCGTACGGTGAATGAGCGATACCTGCGGTCTCGCGGGCGCCACCGCTCAGCCGAGCGGCGCCAGTACCCCGTAAGCGTCGGAGGAGTACGCGGCGAGGTCAGGGTGGCGCTTGAGCAGGCCCGCCAGGTCGTCGAGCGCCCCGGGCTGCTCCGTCATCCGCCGCGGCAGCACCAGCCGGCCGCCCTGCTCCGGCGGGACCAGCCCGCCCACCAGGGCGCGGCGCACGGTCCGCTCGTGCCGGGTACCACGGCCGGTGCCGCCGTACGGGTCGCGGGCCAGGGCGCTGACGCCACCGCGGGCGGAGAGCTGGTCGAGCTCCGGGACGAGCCGCCAGACCTGCTGGGCGTGGTGGCTCTGCACCGAACCGGCCAGGTTCGCCTCCAGGCCGTGGGCGTGGCACAGCTCCACGAGGAACCGGATCTCCTCCAGCGAGAGGATGCCGGCCCTGGCCAGACCGTGCCGGTCGGTGTCGTGGCGGTCGAGGTCGGCGAGCTCCGGGCTGCCGGCGGTGGAGACCAGTCCGATCCGGGCGACCTTCAGCAGGATGCTGGTGTCCACCATGATCGCGTCGGCGCCGGCCGCCGCGCTGGCCTCGACCATCGCGCGGATCGCCTCCCGATCGGTGCGACGGCCCGTCGTGAGACCGTAACCCGCGTGGGAGAACGGCTCGTTGACGGCCACGAAACCGCCGGTCGTGCCCGTCGGCAGGGCGCCGGAGGCCCTCAGCTCGGCCGGCTCCGGCCGCCGGCCGCCGAACAGCGGCTCGCCGTGCGGGTCGAGCAGTGCGTCCGCGTACTCGGCGAGGTCGAACGCCCCGGGCGTGGACGGCTCGCACGGGTAGTACTCCCGCAGGCCCACCAGGGCGCGCCGCACCTGCGGCAGTGTCTTGCGGGCGTCCCACAGGTCGAGGTCCTGCGCGAACAGGACGGACATCACCCGGGTGTGCGACAGCCGGTCGGTCCGGCGCAGCGTCGCCGTGATCTCGCCGAGCACGTCGGCCAGTTCACCGGTCCGCATGCCGTCCAGGCCGACCTTGACGATCCCGCAGGGATGCACCCGGGTGCCCATCGCCAGGGCGACGCCGAGGGCGGCCTGGGCCGCCTTGCCGACCTGCTCGTACGCCGACTTGGGCAGGGCCAGACCGTTCTCCGCACGCCGGTACAGCAGCTGGTCCTCGCCGATGTTGGTGCTCAGCTGGACCGGGAGGTCCCGCCGGGCGGCCAGCACCGCGTCCGCGATGTCCATGATCCGGCGCGGTTTGATCGTGCCGAGCGCGCTGCGCGGGTCCTCGCTGTCGATGATCCGCGCGCCGCCGAGGACCGCCTCCCGCGCCTCCTGCGGGTCGAAGACGCTGACCAGCAGCCGTCGATCCGCCCCGACCTCGCCGGGTATGCCGGACATTCCGATGGTCGACACCGTTCCCCCTCCGAGAACTGACTGTGTTCGTTCGGGGGTCAGTCTTGACCGCAAGAGGTGCTCCACCGACCGATCGGCGACCGATCCTCACTCGAAGGAGTGAGATCACTTGACAGCAGGGTGACCAGGCGGCGATGCCGCCCCGGCACGCGGCCGGTCCGCGGGCGCCTCCGGGTGCTCCGTCGGCGCCCGCGGGCCCGTCACCGTCGCGGGCCGGCCACGGCGTACAGCGCGCCGCCGGTCACCAGCAGGGCCACCGCGGTCCAGGTGGACACCCCCGTCCCGGCCGGACAGGTCATCCAGCCGATCGCCTTCCCCACGGTGGTGGGCGGCAGCGGGGGGACGAGGATGGTGAAGCCGAGCCAGCCGATCGGCAGGATCCAGGCGAGGTGCGCTCCGCAGAGCACCGCCCCGAGCGCGGCCAGGCCCGCCAGGCCCGCGATGTCCCGGAGGACGACCTCGGTGGGGGCGAACCTCGGCCCCGCGGCCTGCACCGCCAGCACCGCGGCGCCCACGACCACGCCGATCAGCAGCGCGTGCGCCGCCCGGCGGGGCGCCCACCGGATCGCGGCCGTCCGGTCCAGTGCGGAGTCCTGCCCGCCGAGCCCGACGGAGCCGGCCGCCACGCCCGCGGCGAGCACGAAGTACACGATCGGGTTGATCGCGTCCGCGTCCACCGCGCCCGTGCCGCCGCCCCGGTTGAAGGCCCACACCACCAGGGCGGTGAGCGCGACCGCGGCCGCCGACGTGGGCACCTGCCGTGAACGCGCGTACAGCGTCAGCCACCTCACCGCGACACCTCCCCGGCCAGCACCGGAATCTGGTCCTGCCGCGCGCAGGACAGGGAGGCGGCGTGCAGCGCGACGATCCGCGAGCGCTGCTCCGCCGGCGGCAGTGCCGTCAG
The DNA here is from genome assembly GCF_048159585.1 of Kitasatospora sp. SC0581. Classification (NCBI taxonomy): domain Bacteria; kingdom Bacillati; phylum Actinomycetota; class Actinomycetes; order Kitasatosporales; family Streptomycetaceae; genus Kitasatospora; species Kitasatospora sp. SC0581. The sequence goes on from NZ_JBLRWA010000041.1 coordinate 3,901, forward strand.
CTTCTGCCACGCGGTGTCGGCCGCCGCCCAGGTCTCGACCTCGTACGCGGTGGTGCCCTTCGGCGCCAGCGGTTGGAGCTGGGGGTCGTGGAGCGCCCAACTCACGGCGATGCTCTGGGCGGGGATGGCGACGTGCCCGCCGCCCTCCTTGTCGTTGTCCGGGTAGCAGCTCGGTGCCAGGCCCTTGGCGATCAGCGCGCGGGTCAGCTGCTCGCCCGTCGCGTCGGCGAGCAGCCGCTCGCTGAAGTCGACCAGCAGCACGTCCGCGGAGAGTTCGCGCGCCTCGGCGAGCTCGTGCAGCGCGGTGTCCTCCCGCACCGAGGTCGGCGCCCGGTCACCCAGGACCTCGTGCAGCACGCGCAGCGCGTCCTTGCTGCGCTGGGTGAGCTCGGCCAGGTGGGAACGGCTCGCCTGGGTCACGCACACCGGCCCGTCGCACACCAGCGCCGCGGCGGCCTTGTCGACGACGTAGACGTCGCGTGCGGCGGACGGGAGGACCAGCAGGGCCAGGGCCAGGCCGGCCAGGGCGGGAGTCACCGCGAGCAGCCGGGCCCGCCGGGTCGCGGCCGCCAGCAGCGCGACGCCGGTGGCGAGCAGGCCGAGCAGCCAGAGCGTCTGGCCGAGGTGGACGGAGCCGGACAGGGTCAGCAGCATCTGCCGCGGCTCCGGGGTCGCCGGCGACAGCAGGGCGAACCGGTTCGCCACCCGGCCCGTCGGTACCGCCCCTTCGTTGTTCATCCGCAGGAACAGGCCCGTCCCCACGAAGACGATCACCACCAGGGCCGGCGGGGTGAGGACGGAGGGCAGCGCCCGCGCGACGCCCATGCCGAACACGGCGCCCGCGACCAGGGCCAGTGCCGCCACCAGCGAGATCGGCAGCCAGCCGAGGGGGGTGTAGGTGGTCGGACCGGACGCCACCTGGACTCCGCCCACCAGGACCAGCAGGCCGAAGCCCGCCGCCAGCGCGAGCCCGATCGCACCGGTCGGCAGCGCCGCACGGCGCCAGGCCGGCAGTGGCGTGGTCGTCAGCAGCTCGGTCATCCGCGAGCGGGGTTCGCGCAGCCCGTACACCGCCCCGACGCCGATCACGAAGGGCCACCAGAAGGTCAGCAGGGACCGGGTCCAGAACGCCATGGTGGTCCACTGGGCCGTCCACCCCGCGGTGCCGTGCCACCAGAACGCGTCGAACGGGAGGAAGACCGCCAGGCTGCCGCCCAGGACGACGGCTCCGGCCCAGGGGGCGGCCGAGCGCTTCAGCTCGGTTCGCAGCACGCGTGCGTTCACCAGGCGCTCCCCTGCTGGCCGGAGGTGCGGAGCAGCGCCGAGTAGCCGCGCTCCAGGGGGCTGTCGCCGGGGTGCTCGGCGCTGCCCGCCGCGCCCAGCTCGTCCGGCGTGCCCTGGAAGACGAGGCGGCCGTCGGCGAAGAGCACCACGTCGGAGCAGGCGGCCGCGACGTCCTCGACCAGGTGGGTGGAGACGACCACGCAGGTGTCGCGGCCCAGGTCGGTCAGCAGTTCGCGGAAGCGCAGCCGCTGGGCCGGGTCGAGGCCGGCCGTCGGCTCGTCCAGCAGCAGCACCGCCGGGGAGTTGACGATGGCCTGGGCGATGCCGGCCCGCCGCACCATGCCGCCGGACAGGGTCTTCATCCGGTGGTCGGCGCGGTCCGCCAGGCCCACCCGTTCGACGGCGCGCTGGACGGCGTCGGGGACGTCCCGCTTCGGGACCTCCTTCAGCCAGGCCATGTACTCGACGAACTCGCGTACGGTGAACCGCTTGTAGTAGCCGAAGTCCTGCGGCAGGTAGCCGATGCGGCGGCGCAGGGCCCGGTGGTCGCCCACCCTGCCGAGGGAGGTGCCGAGCATCTCCAGCTCGCCCTCGGTGGGGCGCAGCACGGTGGCCAGTGTCCGGATCAGGGTGGTCTTGCCCGCTCCGTTGGGCCCGAGGAGGCCGTGGGCACCGATGCCCAGCGAGAGGTCGAGGCCGTCGACGGCCATCTTGCTCCGTCCGACGCGGACCCTCAGGCCGCTGGCCCGGATCTCCCAGGGGTAGGTCTTCGGCGCGGTGTCGGCCGCGCTCGCCGTATGCGTCATGCGATGGTCCCTTTCGAGGGTGGACAGGGTGGACATGGGTTTCACAGCGTCGAGTACGTGTCCCGGCGGGCGATCACGGCGCAGACGCCGAGCGCGAGGAGCAGTCCCCAGACGGGCAACTGGTCGCGTTGCAGAGCCAGTTGAAGGAAGGCAGGGACCCGGCCGGTGATCGAGGTGGGGGCCACGACGACGAGGCCCCACCCGGCCGCCAGCCCGAGGGCGGCGCGGGTCACCCCGACCACGCTGCCCAGTGCCAGGGCGGTGGAGGTGAAGGCCAGGGAGGGCAGCAGCCACTGCGCGGCCGTCGTGCTCCCGGTCAGCCATCCCCCCAGCAGGAGGACGGGCAGGACCACCACGAGGACCGAGGTGGTGCGCCTGAGCAGCAGGGGCAGGCCGGCCCGGGCGGTGGAGGCGGTCAGTTCGTGGGCCGGGTCCAGGCCGCTGGACCAGGACGCGGCGACGCCGCACAGCGGCAGCACCGGCGCGATCAGCGAGACCGGTGAGGAGCTGCCGAAGACCTCCGCCGGGGCGGCCGCGTCGAGCAGCAGCGCCACCAGGGTGACGACGGCGGTCATGGCCAGCCACGGGGTCATGGCCGGCGTCAGCCAGGACGACACCCACCTCGGCCGGCGCCACCGCGGGGGCACCGCGCCCACCGCGTCCAACCGCGGTTCCAGGCCGGCCCGGACGGTGTCGACGAGCGCGGCGATGTCGGGTGCCCCGGTGGCGACGGAGGCCGCCAGCAGGCTCCGGCAGGGCGCGCACGTCTCCAGGTGGGCCTCCAGCGCCCAGACCGTGTCCGCCGCCATCGTCGTGACGCCACGTGCGTAGTCGTCGATCAACTGCCTGGTCGCGTGTTCCCCACTCATGCCAGCGCCTCCCGCATCGCGATCCGGGCCCGACGGGCACGGGTCTTGACCGTGCCTTCGGGCAGTCTGAGCAGGACGGCGGTCTCCCGGACGGAGAGCCCGTCGAGCACCGTGGCCTGCAGTACCTCTCGGAGTTCCGGCGCCAGCCGGCGCAGGGCGTCCCCGACGTCGCCGCCGACGGTGCCGGCGAGCGCCTCCTCCTCCGCCGCGGGCACCACCGCGCGCTCGGCGGCGGCGACCGGCGGTTCGGCGTGGTGGGCACGGCGCCGGAACGCGTCGACGAGGCGGCGCGCCGCGATCGTCCACAGCCAGCCGACGGCCGTCCCGCCGACCGCGCTGCCGGCGAACGCGCCGGCGGCGCGCCAGACCGCGAGGTAGGTCTCCTGCATGACTTCGGCGACGATCTGCTCGTCCGCGCAGCGGCGGCGCAGCCGCACGGCGAGCCAGGGCGACGTCCGCCGGTACAGCTCGTCGAAGGCCCCGCGGTCGCCCTTGGCCACCAGCCGGAGGAGGCGTTCCTCGTCCAGGTCGTCCAGTGTTCTCCTGCGTGATCTCACACCAGCCAGACGCCCGATGCGGCGTCCAGGTTCTTCCCCGGAGGTGACCTGCGTCACATCTGGGGGGAATCGATCGGCCTCCGCTGACCGGCCTTTCAGCAACCGCACGGGGCCGGCGCCCGCGCCCCGGTAAGGTGGTGGATCGTGGCCAGTCGTAAAACGTCGATCTTGGAAGCAGCGGCGCGGGTGATCGCGCGACGCGGGGTGCGCGGGCTGCGGGTGGAGGAGCTCGCCGCCGAGGCGGGTGTGTCCACCGCGCTGATCTACTACCACTTCAAGGACCGGACGGGGATCCTCCGGCAGACGATGGAGTTCATCAACGACCGGGCGGAGCGGTACACGACCGAGCGCGCCGAGGGCGCCCCGCCGCTGACGCCCCGCGAGGAGCTGGAGCAGACCCTGCTGCTGGAGCTCCAGGACACCGCCGAGGTGCGGGAGAACAGCACCGCCTGGGGCGAGCTGCGGGCGAGCGCGGTGTTCGACGAGACGCTGCGCGAGGACCTGGCGCGGGCCACCCGGATCTGGGTGCAGGAGGTCGCCGAACTGCTCGGCACCGTACGGCCGATGTCCTCGGCGGTCGCGCTGGCCGGGGCGGCGGAGCGGCTGACCGCGCTGCTGGAGGGGCTGAGCACGCGCTGGCTGAGCGGCAGTCTGCCGCTGGCGCACGCCCGCACGCTCATGGCCGACGCGGTCGACGCCGAGGTGGCCCGGCTCGGGTCCTGATCCGTACGGACCGCACGGGGGGCCTCACGCTGCGCACGGAGCCCGTCAAGGATGCGTTAGGGCATGACCGCGAGTTTGACTGACTTTTCAGTCAGTGCGAGCCTGAACCCGCGGCAGGGTGCTGCCGCCCGTCCGTCCCCACGTGCGCCGCCCCGGCGCGGCGCGAAGAGTGGAGTCGGCGGCCCCCGGCACCCCTCCCGGCACCGTCGCACGATCTGGAGGCCCTCATGACCCACTACCGCGATGACCGCTCCACCGAGCCCTACCCCTGGGTGCCGGCGGACGACGTCCCGCACGCGCGGACCTGGATGTCCTGGCCCTCCCGCCGGGGCGTGTGGGGACTGCGGCTGGGCGGCGTCCAGGAGGACATCGCCCTGATCGCCCGCACGATCGCCGAGTTCGAGCCGGTGGTGATGTGCGCCCCCGACGACTGGACGGCGGGCAAGGCCCAGTCCTGGTGCGGCTCCGGAGTCGAGGTGATCACCGCGATCCCCACCGACGACCTGTGGATGCGCGACACCGCGCCGGTGTTCCGCCGGGACGGGTACGGCGGTCTGGACGCCGTGGTCCTCAACTTCAACGGCTGGGGCAACAAGCAGGTGCACCACGACGACGCCCGGGTCGCCGAGCTCGTCGCCACCCGCCGCGGCCTGCGCCACACCTTCGCGGACTTCGTCGGCGAGGGCGGCGCGATCGAGACCGACGGCGACGGCACCGTGATGGCCACCGAGAGCAGCCTGGTGAACAAGAACCGCAACCGCGGCATGAGCCGGGACGAGATCGAGGAGGCCGTCCTGGAGGCCTACGGCGCCGACACGATGATCTGGCTGCCCGGGATCAAGGGCCAGGACATCACCGACGACCACGTGGACGTCACCTCCCGGTTCGTCCGCCCCGGCACCGTGATGGTGCAGCTGCCGCCGGCCGACCGCAACGACGCCTGGGCCCGGGACGCCCGCGAGCAGTTCGCGATCCTCTCCGCCGCCACCGACGCCCGGGGGCGCCGCCTGCAGGTCGTCCCGGTGCACGGCCCGGACACCGTCCGCTCCCGCAGCTCCAAGTTCGTCGACTCCTACCTCAACTTCCACGTCGTCAACGGGGGCGTGATCACCGCCCAGTTCGGCGACGCGTACAAGGACGCCGCCGCCCGGGACGCGCTCGCCGCGGCCTTCCCCGGCCGTGAGGTGGTGCAGATCGACGTCGACCGCCTGATGGCCGGGGGCGGCGGCATCCACTGCTCGACCATGCACGAACCGCTGCCGTAACCCGGCCGCCCCGCGCACTCTCCTCCACCACCGCCCAGACCCTCAGCTGGAGTTCCCGCATGACCAACGCCCTGTCCCGCCGCACCCTGATCCGCAGGCTCGCCGGCGTCGGCGCCGGAGTCGGCGCCCTCACCCTCGGCCTCACCGCCTGCGACCCCAACGACCTGAAGGACCTCGACGGCGCCGTACCGCCCACGCGGCCCGGCGGCACCCCCGGTGTGCGCCGCTTCGGCGCCGAGTGGGACAAGCACCTGCGCACGGTGATGTCCTGGCCCGCCTCCGAGAACGTCTGGGGCGACCAGCTCGCGGACGTCCGCCGGGACGTCGCCGGCCTGGCCCAGGCCATCGCCGCCCGCGAACCCGTCGTCCTGATGGCCCGGCCCGAACAGGCGGACGCCGCCCGGAAGGCCTGCGGCTCGGCGGTCGAGGTCGTCCCGATCGCGGTCGACGACCTGTGGGCCCGGGACACCCTGCCGGTGTTCGTCGAGGAGGGCGGCACGGTCAAGGGCGTCGACTTCAACTTCAACGGCTGGGGCGGCAAGCAGCAGCGCGGCAACGACTCCAAGGTCGCCCGGACGGTGCTGGCCAAGTACGGCGTCGAGCGGATCGAGACCCGGCTGGTCGCCGAGGGCGGCTCCTTCGAGACCGACGGCCAGGGCACCCTGATGGTCACCGAGAGCTCCGTCGTCAACGACAACCGCAACCCGGGCATGAGCCGGGACGCGGTCGAGGCCGAGCTGAAGAAGGTCCTCGGCGTGACGAAGGTGATCTGGCTGGCGGGCGTCAAGGGCAAGGACATCACCGACGCCCACGTCGACTGCCTGACCCGCTTCGTCGCCCCCGGCGTGGTCCTGCTCGACCAGGCCTTCCCCGGCACCCCGGCGGACGTCTGGTCCCGCTCGGCCGACCAGGCCCGCTCCGTCCTGAAGGACGCCACCGACGCGACGGGCCGGAAGCTCCAGGTGGTGGAGCTCCAGCAGCCCGACCCCGACAAGATCACCGGGCGCGGCGACGCCTTCGTCTCCTCGTACATGAACTTCTACATCGGCACCAAGGGCGTCTACCTGCCGAAGTTCGGCGACGCCAGGGCCGACGACCGGGCCCAGCAGCTCATGAAGCAGTACTTCCCGGGCCGCGAGATCGTGCCGGTCAAGATCGACGCGATCGCGGCCGGCGGTGGCGGCATCCACTGCGCCACCCACGACATCCCCGCCCTGGGCTGACCGGACCGGCCGGGCCGGGGACAACCCCGGACCGGCCTCCGTTCGGGGCCGGGTCCGGTCGGCGGGCCGGACCCGGCCCCGGCGGGTTCACGCCGCGGGCTGCTGCTGGGTGACGCAGTGGATCCCGCCGCCGCCCGCCCCGAGGGAGTCGATGTTGAGCTGCTCGACGGTGCGGCCGGGGAACAGCCGGGCGAGGGCCGCCCTGGCGGCGCTGTCGGCCTTGGTGTCGCCGAACTGCGCCGCGATCACCGCGTTGTTGCACAGGTAGTAGTTGGCGTAGGAGCCGACGAAGTTGGGGTCGGTCGAGCGGATCAGGTTGTAGTCGGGCCCCTGGATCCGGCTGACCGCGAACGGGGTGCCCTGGGCCCCGGTGGTGGTGGTCAGGATCCGGTACTGCTGCCGTGCGTCGTTCGACCAGGCGTCGGTGTCGCTCGCCAGCGGCATCTGGACCACGGCCGTCCCCGCGTCGAGGAAGCGGGAGGTGGCGTCCACGTGGTCGTCGGTGATGTCCTGGCCGGCCACACCGTTGAACCAGATCACGGTGCTGGCGCCGTAGGCCGCGCACATCGCGCTCTCGACCGCGGCCTGCGACATGCCGGGGTTGCGGTTGGCGTTGAGGATGCTGCTCCGGGTGGCCATCAGCGTGCCGGCCGCGTCGGTCTCGATGGCACCGCCCTCGGCGACCAGCCCGGCGGCGGTGAACGGCAGGCCGAGGTAGGCGGCGACGCGCCCGGCGACCAGGGCGTCGTTGCCGTGCGGGTTCTGGTGGTTGCCCCAGCCGTTGAAGTTGAGGCCGATCGTGTCGAGGCCGCCGGCGCCGTCGGTGCGGAAGACCGGACCGGTGTCGCGCATCCAGCAGTCGTCGACCGGGATGTCCCCGATGACGGTGACGGCCGAACCGCACATCGAGCGCGCCTTGGCGACGCTCGCCGGGTTGGCGCACATGGTCACCGGCTCGTACTTCGCGATGGTCTTCGCGATCAGGGCGATGTTCGACTGGACACCGCCGAGCTTGTTCCGCCAGATGGTGCTGCTGTCCGGCCAGGCCATCCAGGTGCGGGTGTGCCGGACGGTGTCCAGCGGCACCCGGAGGCCGGCGGCGACGGCCGGGCCCGCGGCGGCGGTGCGGGGTTGCGCGGCCCGGGCCTGCCCACCGCTCGCCGCGGTCAGCGCGGTGCCCGCGACGGCGAGCCCGGCCGCCGTCAGGAACCGGCGCCGGCCGAGCCCTCCGTCGATCGCCGGATGGGATCTGAAGCTGCCCTCCATCACTACCTCCCTGTCAAAGTGCGCTGCCTGTCCGGCAGTTGACCGAAAAGGTAAAACTGACCAAGCGCTCGGTCAATACTTTGCGCAGAGATCGGCGCCGATGCGCCCCTGCCCTCCCCCGCAGTCGTTACAGTGGCGGCCATGGCGACACAGGCGACGGGCGCAGCCCCGCGTACGGCCCCCGGCCCCGGCGGCACCGGCCGGGCGCGCGTTTCCGCCAAGGGCGAGCAGACCCGGGCCCGGCTGATCGCCGCGGCCCGCACCCTGCTCGCCGGCGACGGCGCGGGGCGGTTCACCACCCGCAACGTGGCCGCGCTGTGCGGGGTCTCGCACGGGATGTGCCACTACCACTTCGCGGACCGCACCGACCTGATCGTCGCGGTGGTCGAGGACATCCGGCCCGAGTGGATCACGCCGCTGGAGGAGGCGGTCGCCGGCCCCGGCGGCTACGCCGAGCGCTCCGAGCGGGTCCTGGCACTGCTCACCCGGCCCGAGAGCCCCGACCTCGCCCGGCTGCACGCGGCCCTGCACTGGCTCGCCCTCAACGACGAACGCGTCCGCGCGAGCCTGGAGGCCGAGTACGCGCGCTGGCGGTCCTCCTTCGTCGGCCTGTTCCGCTGCCTGCTGGACGAGCGCGGCGACGGCGCCGACCCGGTACCGCTCGGCGAGGCCTTCGCCGCCGCCGTGGACGGGCTCGCCGCCATCGGGTCGCTGGACGGGACGGTGGACGCCGAGCGGGTGCTGCGGACGCTGCTGGACTCGCTCTCCTCCGCCGCCGCCCGGCCGTCCGGCGCCTGACGGTCCCACTATCTGCCCCTGCGTCACCCGGTGGAGCCGGGTGCGACGGGCTGCTGCTGGGTGGCGCAGTGGATGCCCCCGCCGCCGGCGGCGATGTGGTTGATGCCGACCTGGGTGACCTTGCGCCCCGGGTGGAGGTCGCCGATGATGCCGGCCGCCCGGTCGTCGGTGGCCTGGTCGCCGAAGCGCGGGACGAGGACGCCGCCGTTGCAGACGTAGTAGTTGATGTAGGTGGCGAGGAAGTCCTTGCCCGCGCCCTGGATCAGGGTGACGTCGGGCTCGGGCAGGTCGACCACGGTGAACGCGCGGCCCTTGGCGTCGGTCTCGGACTGGAGCACCTGGACGGCCTGTGCGGAGGCGGTGGTCCAGACGTCCGGCGGGGTGTCGGCGGCGGGCCGGTGCAGCACCACGGTGCCCGGCTCGGCGAAGCGGGCGAGGGCGTCGACGTGGCAGTCGGTGATGTCCTGCCCGGCGACGCCCTTGAACCAGATCACCTTCTCGACGCCGAGCAGGCCCTTGAGGCTCGCCTCGATCTCGTCGCGGGACTTGCCGGGGTTGCGGTTGTCGTTGACCCAGGAGCTCTCGGTGGCCATCAGGGTGCCCTCGCCGTCCACCTCGATGCCGCCGCCCTCCCCGGTGACCGGCGCCTGGACGCGGGTGATGCCGTAGTGGTCCAGGAGGTAGCGGGCGACCAGGGCGTCGTTGGCGTGGGTCTGCTTGCCGCCCCAGCCGTTGAAGTTGAAGTCGACCCCGGCGAGCCCCTTCGGGCCCGTGACGAAGGTCGGGCCGGCGTCCCGGGCCCACAGGTCGTCGACCTTCAGTTCCAGCACCTCGACCGAGGAGCCGCAGGCCTGCCGGGCCTGGTCGGCCTGGTCGGGGCGGGCCAGCAGGACGACAGGCTCGAAGCCGGCGATGGCCTGGGCCAGCCCGGCGATGTCCTGCCGGACGGCCGGCAGTTGGTCGCCCCACACCTCCTCCAGCGCCGGCCAGGCCATGAAGGTGCGGGTGTGCGGGCCGGACTCGGCCGGCATGGCCCACCCGCCGGTCGCCGAGCCTGCGGACGGGGCCACCCCCGAGGCCGTACCGCTCTGACCGGGCTGCTCCCCCGATCCGCTGTCGGAGGAGCAGCCACCGGTCAGGGCCAGCGCGGCGAGCGCGGCCCCGGACTGCAGGAGTGAACGGCGGGACGGCCGGGGGTGAGCCATGGGGCCTCGTTCCGTTTGGGGTCGGGTTCGGCTCCGCAGGCTACTGATCGGAAGGTCAGATTCCGGCGCGGCACGCACCCGCCGTTCGGGGGAATCCGCTCACTGCCCCTCGGCTCACGCCGCCTCGGTCACCGCCTCCCGCTCGCGGCGCAGCCGGTGCTCGGTGCGGATGCCGGACCAGGCGGTGCAGGCCAGGCTGGCGGCGATGAGGCCCTCGGCCCAGAAGAACGCCACGTAGTCGATCAGGGATCCGATCGGCGGCGCCCCGGGGGCCGCGTTGCGCATGCCGATCAGGGCGAACAGGCTCGCCGCCATCCAGCCCAGGGAGGGCCAGACCAGCCCCTCGCGCTTGCGGTACAGCACCTCGGCGGCGCCGAGGACGGCCAGGGCGATGGCCCACATGGCCGCGATCATGAACCAGGAGAGGATGAAGGTGCTGCGGGACCGGGTGATCCGCGCGTCCAGGGTCACGGCACCGGAGCTCGCGGTGGTGGCCTGCGGGCGCAGTACGAAGAACGGGTCGGTGTCGGTGAGGACCAGGCCGACCGGCACGGCCGCGCCCCCGCTGGTGGCGGTGAAGCCGGCCTCGGCGCGGTAGCGGTCGAACGGGTAGTCCGTCTTGGTGCCGTCGTACGTCCCGACCTGGACGAGCTGGGACGCCGCGGCCTCCCCCTCGGCCGCCTTGATGGTCACCTTGGGGGTGCCGGCGACGGTGATCTCGACGGGGCGGGCGAAGGTCTGGGAGTCCGGCCCGGCGGCGAACCTGCCATGCGGGACGGGGGTGACGTAGAGGGTCAGCTGCTGGGCGGTCGGGTCCACGTCCTGGGCGGTGACGTCCAGTTCGATCCAGTCGGGCGTCGCGGGGACCGCCAGCTCCCTGGTCTGTTCGCGGGTGTCGCGCTCGTTGAGGTACAGCCCGATGCCCGACCCGCAGAGGGTGACGACCACCGCCAGGACGGCGGCGAACCGCCAACGGCGGCGGGGGGATCGGTGCGCGGCCCGGTCGGTCGCGCTGGTGTCGTCGGTGGTGACCTGCACGGTCGTCCTTCCTGCGGCGGTGGCGCCGGGCCGGCAGGGTCGCTGCCGCCCGGCGTCGCCCGCCGGTGTTGCTCGGTCGCTCCGGCCCGGCAGGTCCCACCACCTGCCGGGCCGGAGCCGTCTTACAAGGCGCGGCGCGCGGCGGCGATCCGGTCGGGATCCCAGCCGGGCCGGGGGACGGACTCCAGCAGCAGCCGGGTGTAGGCGTGCTGCGGGGAGTCCAGGACGTGGGCGGTGGGGCCGGATTCGACGATCCGTCCGTGGCGCATCACGACGACCTCGTCGGTGACGCAGCGGACGACGCCGAGGTCGTGGGTGATGAACAGGTAGCCGATGCCGGTCCGTTCGCGGATGTCGGCGAGCAGGTTGAGGACCTGCGCCTGCACGGAGACGTCCAGCGCGGCGACCGCCTCGTCCAGCACCAGGACGGCCGGCTGGACGGCCAACGCCCGTGCGATGGCGACGCGTTGGCGCTGGCCGCCGGAGAGCTGCCGGGGCAGCGCGTCGGCCGCCCGGCTGCCGAGGCCGACCTGGTCGAGGAGTTCGCGGATCCGGGCCGCGTGGTCGGTGCCGGGGAAGTGCAGCCGCAGGGTCTCGCGGAGCACGGCCTCGACGCTGGTGCGCGGGTCCAGGGAGAGGTACGGGTCCTGGAAGACCATCTGGACCTCACGGGCGCGGGCCAGCCGCCCGGCCCTCCCCCGCACCCGGCCGGCGCGGGCCCGGCCCCGGACGGCGACCCGCCCCTCGTCGGCCTGTTCGAGGCCGACGACGATCCGGGCGGTGGTCGTCTTGCCGGAGCCGGACTCGCCCACGATGCCGAGCGATCCGCCGGCCGGGAGGGTGAAGGAGACGTCGTCCACCGCCCGTACGGTGCCGAAGGTCCGGCACAGTCCGGTGACCTCCAGTACGGCCTCAGGCATCGGCGCGGCTCCCTTCGAGCGGGTGGTGGCAGGCGACCGGGCCCGGCGCCGGGGTCTCCTCGCGGCACAGGACGGTCGCCCGGGGGCACCGGGGGGCGAACGCGCAGCCCGTCAACTCCTCGCGCAGGTCCGGTGGTTGGCCGTCGATGGCGGCGAGTCGGCCGCTCCCGGAGTCCAGCCCCGGGGTGGCGGCCAGCAGCGCGGCGGTGTAGGGGTGGCGGGGCCGGGCGAAGAGCGCCTCGGCGGGGCCGCTCTCGACGATCCGCCCGGCGTACATGACGTGGACCCGGTCGCTGATGGCGGCGGCGAGACCGAGGTCGTGGGTGACGAACAGCAGGCCGGTGCCGAAGCGTTGGCGCAGCCGGTCGAGGAGCGCGACCACCTCGGCCTGGCTGGTGACGTCGAGCGCGGTGGTGGGCTCGTCGGCGAGCAGCAGGACCGGGTCGCCCATCAGCGCGGCGGCGATCATGACGCGTTGGAGCATGCCGCCGGACAGCTGGCCGGGGTAGCGGCGCAGCAGTTCCGGGCCGAGGCCCACGGCGTCGAGCAGTTCGACCGCGCGCCGCTCGGCGTCCTCCCGGCTCGTCCGGCCGCCGAGGCGAACGCCCTCGGTGAGGAAGTCGCCGACGCGGCGCAGCGGGTTGATCGCGGCCCTGGGGTCCTGGAAGACCATGGCGGCCCGGCCGGTGCGCAGGGCGCGCAGCCGGTCGGGGCCCATCGTCAGGACGTCCTCGCCGTCGACCAGGACGCTGCCCTCGGCGGTGGCGCCGGGCGGCAGCAGGCCGAGGGCGCTGCGGGAGGTGAGGCTCTTGCCGGAGCCGGACTCGCCGACCAGGGCCACGGTCTCCCCGGGGCCCACGGCGAGGTCGACCCCGTCGAGGACGGGCCGGGCGGTGCCGGGCAGGCGGAGCCGCAGGCCCCGGATGTCGAGGGCGTTCACGCGGTCCTCCGGTTCGGGGCTGCGCCGGTTCGTCGGGTCCCCCGGTTCGTCGTTCTCCGGCTCATCGTTCTCCGGCTCATCGGCTCCTCCGGGCGACGCGGTCGGCCCAGCGCTCGCCGACGACGTTGAACGCGACGACGGTGAGCACGAGGAGGACGCACGGCAGGATCGCGGAGAGCGGGTAGCCGTGCTGGATCGCCGTCTGGCCGTCGAAGACCATCCGCCCCCAGTCGGGGGTGAGCGCGGGGACGCCGAGGCCGAGGAAGGAGAGGCCGGCGAGGTCCATGAGGGCGTAGCCGAAGTTGATGGTGGACTGCGCCAGGACGATCGGGGCGATGTTGGGCAGGACGTGCCGCAGGCAGATCTGCGCGGCGGAGTGGCCCTGGACCTGGTACGCGGCGACGTAGGGGCGTTCGCGTTCGGCCAGCACCAGGGAGCGGGTCAGCCGCGAGACGTACGGCAGGTAGGCGATCGCGAGGGCGACGACGGGGGCGAGGAGGCCCTCCCCGTACACCGAGACGATCAGGATGGCGAGCAGCATGCCGGGGAAGGCGAAGACCAGTTCGGTGCCGCGGGAGAGGACGGAGTCGAGCCAGCCGCCCCGCCAGCCGGCGACCAGGCCGACCAGGACGCCGGCGACGGTGGAGAAGGCGACCACGCCGAGCGGGCCGAGCAGGGAGGTGCGGGCGCCGAGCAGGAGCCGGGAGAGGGTGTCGCGGCCGGCGGCGTCGACGCCGAGCAGGTGGTCGGGCGAGGGGCCGGCGAGGGCGTTGCCGAGGTCGACGGCGTTCGGGTCGTCCGGCGCGATCCAGGGGGCGAGCAGGGCGGCGAGCACGACCAGGGCGACGAGGCCGAGGCAGGCCAGGTGGAGCGGGGCGCGGGCGGCCCTGAGGCGGCCGAGGCCGGGCCGGCGGGTGAGGGCGACACTCATGCGTCGGCCCTCCTCGAACCGAGGGCGACCCGGGGGTCGACCAGCGGGTGGAGCAGGTCGACGACCAGGTTCACGGTCATGAACAGGGCGACGATGAGCAGCGAGATGGCCTGGACGGTGGGGAAGTCCTTGGTGGTGGTGGACAGTTCGAGGAGCTGGCCGATGCCGCCGATGCTGAACGCGGACTCCACCAGGATCGTGCAGACCAGCAGGGTGGAGACGATCAGGCCGCCGGTGGTCAGCACGGTGCCCAGCGAGTTGCGGAACACGTGGCGGCGGATCACCTCGCGCTCGGGCACGCCGCGGCTGCGGGCGACGGCGACGTGCTCGCCCTCCAGGGCGTCCAGCATCGCCGAGCGGGTGACCCGGGCGAGCATCCCGATCAGGTACAGCGCGAGGGCGACCGCCGGCAGGGTGAGGTGCCACAGCAGGTCGCCGAAGCCGTCGCCGGTGCCGCTGGTCGGGAACCAGCCCAGCTTGACCGCGAACAGGCCCTGTAGCAGGACGGCCGCGACGAAGGAGGGGGTGCCGACCGCGAGCGTGGTGGAGAGCAGGACCGCCGAGTCGGTCGCGCCGCCGCGCACCGCGCCGATCCAGCCGAGGGCCAGGCCGAGGACGGCGACCACGAGCAGGGCCATGACCACCAGGGTCAGGGTGGCGGGCAGCCGGTCGGCGAGCAGCCGGGACACGTCGGTGCGGTAGGTGATGGAGCGTCCGAAGTCGCCCTGCAGCACCTGGCCGAGCCAGCGGAAGTACCGCACCAGGAACGGGTCGTCGAGGTGGTACTGCTCGTTGATCGCCTGCAGGGCGGCCGGGGAGGCCGACCGGCCGGACAGCAGGAAGCTCGCCGGGTTGCCCGGTGCCAGGTACATCGCGCCGAAGACCACGAAGGACGCGCCGAGCAGGGTGGCGGCCATCTCGGCCAGCCGCCGGGCGGCGAATCTCAGGAAGTTCACCGGGCGGCCCCCACGTCGGCGGCCCACGGGTAGTACATGTACGAGATGGTGGTGGGGGCGCCGGTGACGCGCTTGTTGAGGAAGACGGAGGTGGGCCACTCGGCGACCGGGATCCACAGCAGCTGTTCGGAGGCGGTCTGCTGGAGACTGGCCTCGATCGCGCCGCGCCTGGCCGGGTCGTACTCGGCGGTGGCCTGGTCGACGAGGTCGTCGTAGGCCTTGTCGCTGAAGCCGGCGTAGTTCTGGTAGGCGCCGGTCCGGAAGTTGGCGAGCAGGTCGAGCGGGTCGGTGACGGAGTCGTAGTACGTCTCCGGGAACAGGTCGATGCCCTCGCGCGCCTTGGCGTCGGTGAACAGCGCGGTGAAGGCGTTCGGGGCGATCGTCTTCAGCTGGACGTTCAGGCCGATCTTCGCTCCGGCGGCCTGGACGGCGGTGGCGAGCAGCGAGACGTCCTGGCCGATGGTGCTGGTGGCGACGGTGAGCGTCCTGCCCTCGGCGCCGGCCTCCTTGACCAGGGCCTTGGCCCGGTCGATGTCCGGGGCGGTGGGGGTGAGGTGGTCGAAGGCCGCCTTCCGGACGTCCTCGGGGGCGCCGGCCCAGGCGGCCCTGGTGGTGAGGGAGCCGGTGACGGTGCCGGCGCCGGCCAGGCCGGTCCGGACGAAGCCGGAGCGGTCGAGGGCCAGCGACAGCGCCTGGCGGACCCGCAGGTCGCCGAGCGGGCCGTTCATGCTGGTGACGTTGAGGTTGACGGTGCTCAGGCCCTCGCCGAAGTAGAGCGTGCCCGGGCCCTCGCGCTTCAGCCGGTCGTAGCTCTCGGTGGGGATCAGGTAGCCGCCGTCGACGTCGCCGGTGAGCATCGCGTTGGTGCGGGCGGACGCGTCGGTGAGGAAGCTGAACACGACCTTCTTCGACTTGGCCTTGGCGCCCCAGTAGCCGTCGAAGCGCTGGAGCTCGATCGACTGGCCCTTGGCCCAGGTGCCCAGCGTGAAGGGGCCGGTGCAGTCGAGGCCGCCGCTGGTGCCGTAGTCCTTGCCCGCGGCCTCCACCCCCGCCTTGGCGGCGACGACGCCGGCCGCGGTCGCCATGTACTGCGGGAACTGGGAGTCGGGCTGCTTGAGCTTGACGGTGACCTGGAGCGGGCCGGTCCTGGTGACGGACTCGACGTTCTGGAACACCTGCGCCCAGGCCGCCGCGTTGTCCGGGTTCATCTGCCGGCCGAGGCTGAAGACGACGTCGTCGGCGGTCATCACCGTGCCGTCGTGGAAGTGGACGCCCGAGCGCAGGTCGTAGACCCAGGTCGCCGGGTCGGGGTTGGAGGCCTTCTCGGCCAGGCCGGGGGCCAGGGTGAGCTGGGGGGTCCAGCGCATCAGGCTCTCGCAGACGTTGGAGAGCACCGTGTTCTGCGGGTAGTCGAAGGCCTGGAGGTAGTCCAGGGTGGGCGGCTCGGCGTAGGTGGCCCAGGTGAACGAGTCGAGCTCGCCCTTGGCGGGCGGGGTGTCGGCGGAGAGCCGGACCGCCGCCTGGTCGGCGCCGCCGCGGGGCGGGCCGGAGCAGGCGGCTACCAGGGCCGCCGCCGAGAGCAGGGCGGTGGCGAGGACGAGTCGGCCGCGGGCTCCGGCGCCCCTCGCGGGCGCGGTGGGAGTCATGAGGGTGGGGTCTCCGTTCGCTGGCGAGGGGTCAGGCGTGGGCGGCCGGGATCTGCTGGGTGATGCAGTGGACGCCGCCGCCGCCGTAGGCGATCACCCGGGCGCGCACGCCGACGACCTTCCGGTCCGGGTAGGCGGCGGCGAGCACGGCCAGGGCGCCCGCGTCCTCGGGGTGGTCGGCGACCGGCACGACGACGCCGCCGTTGGCGAGGTAGAAGTTCAGGTAGCCGACCTCGACCTCGCGGTCGTCGACCTCGACGAAGGCGGCCTGCGGCAGGTCGACGATCTCGAAGGGCCGGCCCTGGGCGTCCGTGGAGTGCTCCAGCACGGCGCGGTTGGCCCGCATCCGGGCGTAGTCCGGGTGCGCGGGGTCGGCCGGGAGCTGCACCACGACCCGGCCGGGGGCGACGAACGCGCAGACGCCGTCCACGTGCCCGTCGGTCTCGGTGTCCAGCGCCCCGCCGTACGGCAGCCAGACCACCTTGGTGACGCCGAGGCGCGCCTTCAGTTCGGCCTCGATCTCCTGCCGGGTCATCTCCGGGTTGCGGTTGGGGTGCAGCAGGCACTGCTCGGTGGTGATCAGCGTGCCCTCGCCGTCGACGGTGATCGCGCCGCCCTCGAGGATCATCTCGGAGCGGATCGCCGGGGTGCCGAGGTGCTCCAGCAGCAGGCCGCTGATCCGGTCGTCGGCGTCCCAGGGGCTGTGCTTGCGGCCCCAGGCGTTGAAGCGGAAGTCCACGCCGGCCCGGCGGCCGTCCCCGTCGAGGACGAAGATCGGCGCGGAGTCGCGGAACCAGGAGTCGTCCGTCGGCAGCTCGACCACGGTGATGCCCTCGCCGCACCGGGCCCGGGCCTCCTCACCGTGGCCGGGCGGCGCGACCATGGTGACCGGTTCGAACTGCGCGATGGCGCGGGCGACGGCCGCGTACTCGCCCTTCACCTCGTCGAGGGTGTCGCCCCACAGGTCCGGGCGGACGGGCCAGGCCATCAGGCAGCCCTCGTGCTCGGTCCACTCCGCGGGCATTCGGTACGTCACGGGAAACCTCTTCTGTTCGGGCCCCTCCGGGCGCGGCGCGGCGCGCCGGGCAGCGACGTGGCCGTCGGTGGTGTCCGGGAGGGGGTGGGGGTCTACGGGGCGCTCCCTGGCTGATGCGGGAGGCGTGGGGGTTGCCCCGCATCCTCTACCGTACTGAAAATTCAGTCAAGACTTGGAGGCAAAGCTGATGGAAACCCCTGAAACGATCATCAGGAACCTGTCTGACCAGCCGGGAAGCCCGGTAGAGTGGGCGCCCATGTCGGACCGTCGGACGGAAATACTCAAGGCCGCGACCCGGGTGATCGCCCGGCGCGGCGTACGCGGACTGCGCGTGGGCGAACTCGCCGCCGAGGCCGGGGTGTCCACCTCGCTGATCTACTACCACTTCACCGACCGGGCCGGGATCCTCCGGGAGACGCTGGCGCACATCAGCGACCGCGCGGACCACTACACCGCCGACGAGGAGCCCGCCCCGGCCCGCGCCGAGAGCCCCCGGGCCGACCTCGAACGCGTGCTGCTCCGGGAACTCCAGGACAGCCCGGACGTCCGGGAGAACAGCACCGCCTGGGGCGAGTTGAGAGCCACCGCGGTCTTCGAACCGCACCTGCGCGAGGACCTGGCGCGGACCACCCACACCTGGGTGCACGACATCGCCGAACTGCTCGCCCGGGCCGATCCGTGCGGGACCGCCCCGGCGCACGCGGCCGCCGCCGAGCGGCTCACCGCCCTCGTCGAGGGCCTGAGCGTGCGCTGGCTGAGCGGCTCGCTGCCGCTCGACCACGCCCGCCGGCTGCTGTGCGGGGCCGTCGAGGCGGAGCTGGCGCGCGACTAGCCGGGCCCCTGCGGGCGGACCGCTCCCGTCGGGCTCCCGCGTCGGACACCCCTCGCCGGGGCCGATTCGGCCGATCCTGATAAAACCTCTAAACTCTGCGGCGCCGTGCGTGCCGTGCGTGCCGCGTGTGCCGTACGCCCGCTTCCGGCCCGTCCGGCCCGTCCGGCCCCGTGCCGCCCCCTGACCGCCGAGAGAGGCAGCCCGCATGTCCGCTGACCGGTCCCCCTTCGCCCTCCAGCCGGTCTTCCAGGAGCTGGCCGACGACGACCCGCGCGAGGTCGGCGGCCACCTGCTGGCCGCCCGGCTCGGCGCCGGCGGCATGGGCCGGGTCTACCTCTCGTACACCCCCGGCGGCCGGCCGGTGGCGCTCAAGGTGGTGCGGCCCGAACTGGCCGGGGACCCGGAGTTCCGGGCCCGGTTCGCCCAGGAGGTGGCCAGCGCCCGGCGCATCCACGGGCTGTACACGGCCCAGGTGGTCGACGCGGGCGTGGACGCCGCCACCCCCTGGCTGGCCACCACCTACGTGCCGGGCCCCTCGCTCCAGGAGGTGGTGCAGCGCCACGGCCCGCTCCCGGAACGGACCGTCCTGCTGCTGATGGCCGGCATCGCCGAGGCGCTCCAGGCGATCCACGCCACCGGGGTGGTCCACCGGGACCTCAAACCCGGCAACGTGCTGATCGCCTCCGACGGCCCCCGGGTGATCGACTTCGGCATCGCCCGCGCGGCCGACGCCAGCGCGCTGACCGGCACCGGCCTGCGGATCGGCTCGCCCGCCTACATGGCGCCCGAGCAGGCCGTGGGCCGGGCCGCGACCCCGGCCACCGACGTGTACGCGCTGGGCGCCCTGGCCGTCCACGTCGCCGGCGGCGCTCCGCCGTTCGGGGACGGCCCGGACCCGGCGGCGCTCTACCGGACCGTCCACGAGGAGCCCGACCTCGGCCGGGTCCCGGAGAGCCTGCGCGCGCTGCTGCTGCGGTGCCTGGCCAAGCGGCCCGAGGACCGTCCGACCACCGCCGAGGTGATCGCCGCCGCCCGGAGCCACCCGGCCGTGGGCGGGCAGCTCAGGTTCGGCGACGACTGGCTGCCGCACCCGCTGACCAGCCAGATCACCCGGCACGCCGAGCTGCCGCAGGTACCGGCCGAGGGGCCCGGGGCCGCCGGGCCCGGGTGGGACTCGGCGCGTACGGTCCTCGCCCCGACCACCCCGCCGACGCCGACGGTGCTCGCGCCGGCGCCTGCGACCGGAGCCGCCCCGGCACCCGCCGGGCCGCTGCCCGCCGGGTCGCAGGTGTCGGCAGGCCGTCAGGCCCCGCGCGCGGGCGGCCGCAGACGCGCCCTCGGGCGCACCGCGCTGACCGCCGCCGTCGCCCTGGCCGTCGGCGCCGCCGCCGCGACGGCCCTGCTGCTCGACGACCAGGAGTCGGGGGAGGCCTCGGCCGCCGAGGCCCCGGTGTCCGGTGCCGCCGAGCCCGGCGCCCCGACCGCCGCCCCGACGCCCGCCGGGTCGCCGTCGCCCACCCGGTCCGTCCCCGTCGCGCCGGGCGCCGCACCGCCGTCCGCCCCCGCCCCCGAGTACGCCCCGGCCTACCGCGCGGTCGAGCTGACCTCGGCGGATGCCGGCTACGAGTTCGACCTCGCCA
Source organism: Kitasatospora sp. SC0581 (assembly GCF_048159585.1). Taxonomy (NCBI): domain Bacteria; kingdom Bacillati; phylum Actinomycetota; class Actinomycetes; order Kitasatosporales; family Streptomycetaceae; genus Kitasatospora; species Kitasatospora sp. SC0581. The sequence goes on from NZ_JBLRWA010000041.1 coordinate 23,836, forward strand.
CCGGCACCGTGGTCCCGACCGACAGCGCGACCTGGTACGTCGGCCGCGGCGAAGGCGAGTTCCTGGTGCCGGAGAACGCCGACTCCTTCATCGGCCGGGACGCCGGACTGGGCCCGGCCGAGTGCCTCAAGGGCCTCGGCAGCCGCCCGGCCGGGCGGATCCCGTTCGCCGCCGTCGGGCCGCGCGGCGCCTTCTGCGTCCGGTCCGCGGACGGCCGGGACCTCGCGGTCGTCCGGGTGCTGTCGACCGCGGGCCCGGACGGGCCGGTCCGGGTGTCCCTGGACCACTACCGCCGCAACGGCTGAGAGCCGTCGTTCCCCCGTCGGGCGGCGGGGGGACGACGGCTCCCGGCGTCGGCGGCGGGCTCGCGTACGGGCCCGCCGGTCAGAGCGGCCGCTTCACCGGCCCGGCCTGCGGGGCCGCGGGCGGCTCGGTGACGGCCCCGCCGGGCGCACCGGGCGTCGCTCCGCCAGGTGAACCGGCCGTCGCTCCGCCGGGCGAACCCGCTGTTGCTCCAGCGGGAGGCTCAGTGACCGCTCCGCCAGGTGCTCCGTCCTCCCGCAGGGCCGCCGTCTCGGACTTCAGGATCCGCATCGACTTCCCCAGTCCGCGCGCCATCTCGGGCAGCTTCTTGGAGCCGAACAGCAGCACCAGTACGGCCACCGTGACCAGCACGTGCCAGGGCTCCAGACCATTGCGCAGCATCGCCGCCTCACCCGGCCTTTCGTCGTCGTGACCTGGGCCGCTCGTACGGCGCCCCCGGTCGTCTCGGGGTGGTTTGGGTGACTTCACCGTAAAGCTTGACTGATTTTTCAGTCAATGCGAGAGTCGGTCCCGGCGCTGCCGACCGACCTCGTCCTCCCGGACGACCTCCTCGTCCGCCGCCGACCATCGCCGCGTGGGCCGCTCCCCCGGAGCCCGCCCTCCCCGCCGCGCCGGATCCACCCCCCAGCCCCACCGGAGTACACCGTGTCCCAGTCCCCCCTCGCCCGCCGCACGGTGCTGCGCTCCCTCGCCGGAGCCGGTGCGATCGCCCTCGGCGCGACGGCCTGCGCCACCGCCGGCGACGAGCCGGCCGGCCCCGCGGCCCCGACCTCCGGCACCCCCGGACAGCCCGCCGCGCAGCCCCCGGCGCCCGCCTCCGATCCCACCCCCGCGCCCGCCCCCGCCCGCGGCCGGCGGCTCGGCGGCGAGTGGGAGAAGCACGAGCGGACCTTCATGGCCTGGCCTGCCTCCGAGAACGTCTGGGGCGAGCAGCTCGGGGCCGTCCGCAGGGACATCGCCACCGTCGCCCGGGCCATCGGACAGCGCGAACCGGTGGTCCTGCTCGTCCGCCCCGGCCAGGAGGCCTCGGCCCGCAACGCCTGCGGCTCGGACGTCGAGCTGCTCGCCGTCCCGGTGGACGACCTGTGGGCCCGCGACACCCTGCCGGTCTTCGTCGAGGAGGGCGGAAAGGTCAAGGGCGTCGACTTCAACTTCAGCGGCTGGGGCGGGAAGCAGGAGCACGCCAACGACGCCCGGATCGCCCGCACCGTCCTGGAGAAGTACGGGATCGAGCGGCTGGAGACCCCGCTCACCGCCGAGGGCGGCTCCTTCGAGACCGACGGCCAGGGCACCCTGCTGGTCACCGAGAGCTCCGTGGTCAACGACAACCGCAACCCGGGCCGCACCCGCGACGAGATCGAGGCGGAGCTCAAGCGGACGCTGGGCCTCACCAAGGTGATCTGGCTGGCGGGCGTCAAGGGCAAGGACATCACCGACGCCCACGTCGACTGCCTCGCCCGCTTCGCCGCCCCCGGCGTCGTCTTCCTGGACCGCGCCTTCCCCGGCACCCCGCCCGACGTCTGGTCCCGCTCCGCCGACCAGGCCCGCGCCGTCCTTGCCGAGGCCACCGACGCGACCGGCGGCAAGCTCAAGGTCGTCGAGATCGGCCAGCCCGACCCGGACCGGATCACCGGCCGCGGCGACGCCTTCGTCTCCTCGTACATGAACTTCTACATCGGCAACAAGGGCGTCTACCTGCCGCTCTTCGGCGACGCCAAGGCCGACGGCCACGCCCAGGAGGTCTTCCGGGAGCAGTTCCCGGACCGCGAGATCGTCCCCGTGAAGATCGACACCATCGCCTCCGGCGGGGGCGGCATCCACTGCTCCACCCACGACCAGCCGGCCGGCTGACCCCTCGCCGCCCCGCACCGAGGGAGAAGGGAACCCCCGTGCAGCTGACCCCCACCGAACGCGACCGGCTGCTGATCTTCACAGCAGCCGAACTCGCCCGCGCCCGCCGCGCCCGCGGCCTGCGGCTCAACGTCCCCGAGGCCACCGCGCTCGTCTCGGACACCGTCTGCGAGGCCGCCCGCGACGGGCTGCGCCTGGCCGAGGCCGTCGCGCGCGGCCGCTCCGTCCTCTCCCCCGCCGACGTCCTGCCCGGCGTGGCGGACCTCGTCACCGAGATCCACGTCGAGGCCGTGTTCGAGGACGGCACCCGGCTCGCCGTCATCGCCGACCCGTTCGGCGGCGGCGCCCTCGGCGAGGCCGCACCCGGCGCCGTCCTCACCGACGGCGACGCCGCGACCGGACCGGAACCCGTCCGCACCCTCGCCGTGCGCAACACCTCCGGGGTGCCGGTCTCGGTCACCTCGCACTTCCACTTCTTCGAGGCCAACCCGCGGCTGGCCTTCGACCGGGCCGCCGCCTACGGGATGCACCTGGCCGTACCGGCCGGCTCCTCGGTGCGCTTCGACCCGGGCGCCACCGTCGAGGTCGGCCTGGTGCCGATCGGCGGCGAGCGGGTCGCGATCGGCTTCGCCGGGCTGGTCGACGGACCGCTGGACTCGCCCCGGGTGCGGCGCGAGGCGCTGCGCCGGGCCACCGAACAGGGCTACCTCGGAGCGGCCGACGAAGGACTGGCCGGCGCGGGAACGGTCGACGGCGGAGCGGCCGGCGCAGGAACAAGCGGCGAAGGACAGGAGCAGCACCCGTGAGCAGCAGCATCGACGCGTCCGAGTACACGGCCGTGCACGGCCCACGCGCCGGGGACCGGGTCCGGCTCGGCGACAGCGGCCTGGTCGTCCGGGTCGAGTCCGACTCCCAGCGGCCGGGCGACGAGTTCCTGGCCGGCTTCGGCAAGACCGCCCGGGACGGCCTGCACCTCAAGGCCGCCGCCGTCCGGGACACCTGCGACGTGGTGATCAGCAACGTCCTGGTGATCGACGCGATCCAGGGCATCCGCAAGACCTCGATCGGCATCCGGGAGGGCCGGATCGCCTCGATCGGGCGGGCCGGCAACCCGGACACCCTGGACGGCGTGGACGTGGTGGTCGGCACCGGGACGGCCATCGTCTCCGGCGAGGGCCTGATCGTCACCGCCGGCGCCATCGACACCCACGTGCACCTGATGTCCCCGCGGATCATGGAGGCCTCGCTGGCCTCCGGCGTCACCACCATCATCGGCCAGGAGTTCGGCCCGGTCTGGGGCGTCGGCGTCAACTCGCCCTGGGCGCTGCGGCACGCCTTCAACTCCTTCGACGCCTGGCCCGTCAACATCGGCTTCCTGGGCCGCGGTTCGTCCTCCCACCCCGCCCCGCTCGTCGAGGCCCTCGCCGAGGGCGGAGCCTGCGGCTTCAAGGTGCACGAGGACATGGGCGCGCACACCCGCGCCCTGGACACCGCGCTGTCCGTCGCCGAGGCCCACGACGTCCAAGTGGCGCTGCACACCGACGGGTTGAACGAGTGCCTCTCGGTCGAGGACACCCTGAAGGTCCTCGAAGGCCGGACCATCCACGCCTTCCACATCGAGGGCTGCGGCGGCGGACACGTCCCCAACGTCCTCAAGATGGCGGGCGTGCCGAACGTCATCGGCTCCTCCACCAACCCGACGCTGCCGTTCGGGCGGGACGCGGTCGCCGAGCACTACGGCATGATCGTCTCCGTCCACGGGCTCAAGACCGACCTGCCCGGCGACGCCGCGATGGCCCGCGACCGCATCCGGGCCGGCACCATGGGCGCCGAGGACGTGCTGCACGACCTCGGGGCCATCGGCATCACCTCCTCCGACGCCCAGGGCATGGGCCGGGCCGGCGAGACGGTGCGCCGCACCTTCGCGGTGGCGGGCAAGATGAAGGCCGAACGCGGCCCGCTGGAGGGCGACGGCCCGGACGACGACAACCAGCGCGTGCTGCGCTACATCGCCAAGCTCACCATCAACCCGGCCATCGCCCACGGCCTCTCCCACGAGGTCGGCTCGATCGAGGTCGGGAAACTCGCCGACCTCGTCCTGTGGCGCCCGGCGTCCTTCGGCGCCAAGCCCCAGCTGGTCCTCAAGGCGGGCTTCCCCGCCTACGGCGTCACCGGCGACCCCAACGCCGCCACCGAGACCTGCCAACCCCTCGTCATGGGGCCCCTGTTCGGCGCCCACGGCGCCACCCCCGCGGACCTCTCCGTCGCCTTCACCAGCCGCGCCGCCGCCGAGTCCGGCACCCACGCCCGCCCGTACGACACCATGACCACCCGCCGACGCCGCGTGGCCGTCCGCCACACCCGCGGCATCGGCCCGGGCGACATGGTCCGCAACAGCCGCCTCGGCGAGGTCCTCGTCGACCCGCGCGAGGGCCTCGTCACCCTCGACGGCACCCCCCTGCGGTCCGACCCCGCCGAGGAGGTCCCGCTGAACCGCCTGTACTTCCTCTGATTCCTCTGATTCCTCTACCCGTCGACCGGGGCGGGCCGGTGGACTCCTCGCCGGTCCGCGCGCGGCCCACCGGGGCGAGCCGGCCTCCGGCCCCGTGCGCCGCGCAGTCCACCAGCGCGCCCCGGCGCGAAGGGTTCGCAGGAGGTGCACCGGGCCGCAGACTGTGTCCCGACCCCGCACCGGAGGAACGACGATGCCCACCGCCAGCCGTCCGCCGGCCCCTCCCGTCGCTCCCGGGCGGCTCCCGCTGATCGGCCACGCCCTGGAACTGTGGCGGCGTCCGCTGGAGTTCCTCGGCAGCCTCACCGCCTACGACCGGATCGTGGCCGCCCACCTCGGCCCGAAGCCGAGCTACGTACTGACCAGCCCGGAGCTGGTCCACCGCGTACTGGTCACCGACGCGGCGAGCTTCGCCAAGGGCCGCTCCTTCGACAAGCTCCGCCCCTACCTCGGGAACGGACTGGCCACCTCCCAGGGCCCCCTCCACCTCCCAGGGCCCCCTCCACCTCCGACAACACCGACGGCACGGGCGAGCGGCCGGACCTGCTGTCGACGCTCCTCCAGGCCCGGGACGCCGACAGCGGCGAGGCCATGACCGACCGCCAGCTCCACGACGAACTCATCACCCTGCTGGTCGCCGGCACGGAGACCGCCGCAGGCGGGCTCGCCTGGCTCTTCCACGAGTTGGGCCGACACCCGCTCGTCGACCAGCGGCTCCACCAGGAACTGCGGGACCACGTCGCCCTTCCCCTCGGCCCCGAGCGGCTGGCCCGGCTGGAGTACACGCGCCGCGTCGTCGACGAGGCGCTGCGCGTCCGCAACCCCGGCGGCATCACGATCCGCCGCGCGACCACCGACGTCGAACTCGGCGGCTACCGCTTCCCCCGAGGCACCGAGTTCATCTTCAGCGCCCTGGTCCTCCACCGGAATCCTCGCTACTTCCCCCACCCCCTGCGGTTCGACCCCGACCGCTGGCTGCCCGACCGGCCCCCCGTCCCGCGCGGCGCGTTCGTCCCCTTCGGCGCCGGCAGCCACCTGTGCATCGGCGAGTCCTTCGCCCGCACCGAGATGATGACCGTGGTCGCGGCTATCGCGGGCCGCTGGCGGCTGGCGCCCGTCCCGGGAGCACGGGTACGGGGCGTCATGACCAGCACGAACCGTCCCGAGAACCTCCTGATGACGGCGGAACCGCGCACGGACCCGTCCGGGAACCGCCCGGCCGGGCCCTGACCGGTGCCGGGAGCCGTCGAGAGGCCCCGTCCCGGGGCCCGCGGCGGACCGTGGCGCGGATCACAGCGGACTTCGCGCGGACGGTGAAATGCGGGAGCCGCCAAGGCGGTTGGCACGGGCGAACGATCACCGTCACCGCTCTGGCGCCCGCCACCGCCACCGCCGACCGCGAGGAATCCTCATGACCGTCACCGAGCCCGCCGCCTCCCGCGCGGCCGACCTCCTCTCCCGGCCCGTCACGATCAACGGGCTGACCGTGCCCAACCGGATCGTGATGGCGCCGATGACGCGCTCGTTCTCCCCGGGCGGCGTGCCCGGCGAGGACGTGCGCTCGTACTACGCCCGCCGCGCCGCCGCGGGCGTCGGCCTGATCGTCACCGAGGGGACGTACGTCGGCCACGAGTCCGCCGGCCAGAGCGACGCCATCCCGCGCTTCCACGGCGAGGAGCAGCTGGCCGGGTGGGCCCGCGTCGCCGAGGACGTCCACGCGGCGGGCGGCACCATCGTGCCGCAGCTCTGGCACATCGGCATGGCGCGCAAGCAGGGCGACCCGCCGTTCGCCGACGCCCCCGCCGTCGGCCCGTCCGGCATACGGCTGGACGGCACCGAGGGAACGGGGCGGGCGATGACGCGGGCCGACCTCGACGCCGTCATCGGGGCGTTCGCCGAGGCCGCCGCGGCCGCCGAGCGGATCGGCTTCGACGGCGTCGAGTTGCACGGCGCCCACGGCTACCTGCTCGACCAGTTCCTGTGGGCCGGCACCAACCGCCGCACCGACGCCTACGGCGGCGACCCGGTCGCCCGGACGAGGTTCACCACCGAGCTCGTCGCCGCCGTACGCGAGACCGTCTCCCCCGGTTTCCCGGTGATCTTCCGCTACTCGCAGTGGAAGCTGGAGAACTACGACGCCCGCCTCGCCGAGACCCCGCAGGAGCTGGAGGCGATCCTCACCCCGCTCGCGGAGGCCGGCGTCGACGCCTTCCACGCCTCGACCCGCCGCTACTGGGTCCCCGAGTTCGACGACTCGGACCTCAACCTGGCCGGCTGGACCAGGAAGCTCACCGGCCGCCCCGCCATCACCGTCGGCTCGGTCGGCCTCGACGGCGACTTCATGCGCGCCTTCGCGGGCCAGGGCTCCGGGGTCCAGGGCCTCGACAACCTGCTCGACCGGCTGGAGCGCGACGAGTTCGACCTGGTCGCCGTCGGCCGCGCCCTCCTCCAGGACCCGCAGTGGGCCGCCAAGGTCCTCTCCGGCCGCTTCGCCGACCTGCTCCCGTACGACGCCGCCGCGAGCCGCACCCTGAGCTGACCGCCGACCACCAACCGGGCCCGTACCGCTGCGCTCACGGTGCGGGCCGGGCCCGGTCAGCGGTCAGGCTGTAGCTGGTCGGACCTCCGTGCCCCGCTCAGCCGCCGAGGGCCTCCGCCACGGGCAGCCGCGGGTCGTAGGCGGCCCAGCCCGGGTCCCCGGTCCCGGCGAACGCGACCCAGGCGCCGTGCACCCGGGCGGCGAGTCCGGCCGAGGCGGGGTCGGGGCCGAGCAGGCCGGTGTCCCCGTGCAGCCAGGGCTCGTCGGCGAGGTCGAACACGAAGGGCAGCTCGACGGTGTGGGCGGCGCCGAGCCGCCCGTCCAGGGCCGTCGAGCGGTACCCGAACGAGTAGCGGTACGTGCGGCGGCCGCCCGAGATCCGGGCGTGGGCCTCCGCCATGCGCGTCGTCCCGGCCTCGAACAGGGCGTGCGCGAGCACGGCGGAGCGCAGTTCGCCCGGCGTGGCGCCCGGCCGCGCCGCCCGCAGGGCGGAGAGGACCGCCGCCGGATCCGCCAGCAGCCCGGCGGCGACGGCGTGGAGGCCGGCCTCCGTGGTGGACTCCAGCTCCCCCTCGGGCACGAGGTAGAGGTTCGCCTCCTCGGTGTTGGTGCCGATGAGCAGGTCGACGTCGCGGGCCGGTCCGTCCGCGAGGGCGTCCGCGGGCTGGACCGGCAGGACGAGGCCGAGCGGGCTGAGCCCGGCCAGCGGGTCGGTGGCGGTGTCCGTCCGCAGGTCGAGGCCGAGCAGCGCGGGCAGGACCGTCAGCAACCGCTCGTCCGGGATCGGGGCGAACGCCTCGGCGGTCGCTTCGACGCCCAGCGCGGCGGCCGCGACGGCGGTGACCCGCCCCGCCTGCTCCGGGGTGAACGCGCCGGTGCCGCTGCCGCTCTGCACGATCGCCCGCCGGAACAGCCCGTCGGCCTCCGGCGCCGCCAGCAGCGCGCAGACCAGCGTCGCGCCCGCGGACTCCCCGAAGACGGTGACGTTCCCCGGGTCGCCGCCGAACGCCGCGATCGTGTCCCGCACCCAGCCGAGTGCGGCGAGCACGTCGAGCAGCCCCCGGTTGGCCGGGGCGCCCGGCAGGTCGAGGAACCCGGGGATGCCGAGGCGGTAGTTCACCGTCACCAGGACGACGCCGTCGCGGGCGAACGCGCCGCCGTCGTAGAGGGCGGCGCGGTTCGAGCCGGTGATGAACCCGCCGCCGTGCACGAACACCATGACCGGGCGCCTGCCGCCGTCGGCCGCGGGCGTGCGGACGTCGACGGTCAGGTACTCCGCACCGGGCGCCCAGCCGGGCCCGAAGTAGGGGCTCACGTCGAGCCGGTCGAAGGCGCGGACCGGCTGCGGGGCCGTCGGCGAGGGCCGCGTGCCGTCGCGGACGCCGGACCAGCCCGGGTGCGGTACGGGCGGGGCGAAGCGGCCGGCGCCGGTCGGTGCCGCCGCGTACGGCAGGGCGCGGTAGCGCTCGCCGGACCCGTCCCGGACGCCGCGCACGGCTCCTGCCGGGGTTTCGACGACCGGATCTGCCTGTCGGGGCATGGGAAACGATTCCTCTCTGACGGTTCTGGAGCTCTCTGGCGGTGCTGGGGCCGACGTACCGGCGGAGCGGGCGCGTCGGCGGATCAGGCGGATCAGGCGGATGACCGGATCATCAGGAGATGCGGGAGAAGCCCGCCCACTCCCTGATCGCGAACGTCGACCCGTTGCGCGCGACCTCCACCGCGCCCCGGCCGCCGAAGTGCGCCGGGAAGAGCAGCGCACGGCGCTCGGCGGCCTGGCCGAGCAGCCGGTGCCGGGTGGCGCGGGACAGCGCCGGGTCCTCGCAGAAGCAGGAGTTGGTGTCCGGCTCGGCGATCTGGAACGGGCTGTGCACCAGGTCCCCGACGAACAGGGCCTGCTCACCGCCGGACTCCAGGGTGAGCACGGACGAGCCGGGGGTGTGCCCGGGCGCGAGGTCGAGCCGCAGGTTCCGGTCGATCCGGTACGTGCCCTCCCACAGCCGCGTCAGTCCCGCCCGGTGGACCGGCGCGACGCTGTCCTCGAAGACGTTCTGGTTCCCGCGGCCGAGCACGCTGCGGTGCCCGTTGGCCGGGTCCCAGAACTCGAAGTCCCGCCGGGTCATCAGGTACCGGGCGTTGGGGAAGGTCGGCACCCAGGTCCGGCCGTCGAGGCGGGTGTTCCAGCCGACGTGGTCGACGTGCAGGTGGGTGTTGACGACGAGGTCGACGTCCTCGGGTCGCACCCCGGCGGCGGCGAGGTTGTCGAGGTAGTCCGTGTCCAGGTGGTTCCAGACCGGCGCGTGGGGCCGGTCCTTGTGGTTGCCCGCCCCGGTGTCGACCAGGATCGTGCGCCCCTCGCTGCGCAGCAGCCAGGACTGGACCGCGGTACGGCACTCGTCCGTCGACGGGTCCCAGAAGTCGGGCGCCAGCCAGTCGCGGTGCCGCTCCCACGAGCCGTCGGGGCCGGCCGGGCCGTTCGTGCTGCCGGGGCTATCTGGGAAGAACCGGCCCGGAGACAGCCCGGCCGAGCCGTAGAACTCCTTGATCCGGGTGACGGTGACGTCACCGAGGGTGATCTGCTCCGGGTTCCGCCGCATGGGCTCCCCTCCTCGGGTCCGGGGCACGCGGCCGACCGTCCGCCGACCGCTCCCGACCGTTTCCGGTCGGGACCGAGCCTGGCCCCTCCGAGCGGCACCGACCAGTCCCCGCTCGTCCTACCCCGGCCCGTCCTACCCCTCACAGGGTGTGGCTGGGACCGCTCCGGGCGCCGAATACTGGGGGGCATGAACGGACCCGGCCCGCTCGGCGCCTTCCTCAGAGCCCGACGGACGCGGCTGCACCCCGAGGACGTCGGCCTGCGCGAACTCGGGCCCCGCCGGCGGGTGGCCGGGCTCCGGCGCGAGGAGGTGGCCCAGCTGGCGGGCGTCAGCGTCTCGTACTACACCCGGCTGGAGCAGGGCCTGTCCCGCGGGGCGTCGGCCGAGGTGCTCGACGCGATCGCCCGCGCGCTCCTGCTCGGCGACCACGAGCGCGAGCACCTCGACCGGCTCGCCGTCGCCGCCCGCCACACCCCCCGGGTGCGCCGGCCGCGACCCGAGCGGCTGGCGGACGAGACCCGCGACCTGCTCCGCGCGGTCGACGGCGTCCCGGCCGTGGTGCTCGGCCGCCGTACGGACGTGCTGGCCTGGAACACCCTCGGGCACGCCCTGCTGGCCGGCCACGTGGACGTCCACGGCCCGGACGACCCGGCGCGACGCCCGAACCTGAGCCGGATGCTGTTCCTGGACGCGCACGCCCGGGAGCTGTACGTGGACTGGCAGCACAAGGCGCGCACGGTGGTCGGCAGCCTGCGCGCCACCGTCGGCAGGCACCCCGAGGACCCGCTGCTGGCCGAGCTGATCGGCGAACTGACCATGAAGAGCCCGGAGTTCGTCGCGCTGTGGGGCGACCACCGGGTGGCGCCGTGCGACACCCGCTCCTACCGGCTGCACCACCCCGTCGTCGGCGCGCTCACCGTGACGCAACAGATGCTGTCGATCGCCCGCTCACCCGATCAGGTGCTCGTCGTCTGCACCGCTCCCGCCGGTTCCCCCTCCGAGGCGGCCCTCGCCCTCCTCGCCCGGGCCGGCGTCGGCGGCGGGGTTCCGCGGAGCAGCGGTCCGCCCCGGAACGGCAAAGGGCCCGCACCGTGCGTGACGCACGGTGCGGGCCCCTGTCTGCCGGGCTAAAGCGCGGCAGGGAAATTACAGCGGGCGGATGTTCTCGGCCTGCGGGCCCTTCTGGCCCTGCGTGACGTCGAACTCGACCTTCTGACCCTCGAGCAGCTCGCGGAAGCCCTGGGCGACGATGTTCGAGTAGTGGGCGAACACGTCAGCGCCGCCGCCCTCCTGCTCGATGAAGCCGAAGCCCTTTTCCGCGTTGAACCACTTCACGGTGCCAGTAGCCATGAGAAATCTCCTTCGAGAGACTGTGCGAAGTCTGCACCATGCAGACATTCGAGTCGCCGCGATGAGAACCCGCCGGAAAGAGCCGGTAAAACAAAAAATGCGCCCGCAACAATAAGCAGGCGCACACAAAGTTCATGGGAACCACAACTGCAACTAAGAAGAGCTTAGCAGACTCCGGCCCGCCGGCGCGGATTTTCACTCGTCTATTTTTTTCCCGCCCTCCCGGGCGCGACCGTCTCGCCCCGAAAGCGACAGCAACGATCGATTCCCGCACCGGAGTTGGCGACACCGGACCCCGCGCCGCCCCGGTCATGATTTTTTCGCCACGCCCAGGGGGCGAGTCGCCCCGGGGACACCCGGCAACGGATTCACACCCTCCGGAACGGCCCGTTCCGTCGATTTTCGGAGCATACTGACCGGGATGAGGAAAACACCGGCAGTCCGACGCCCCCTGCCCACCAGCCCCTTCAAACCCCGGCCCGACGCACCGCCCAAGCTATTCGCGGTGGGCGACCGCGTGAGCCACGACAAGTATGGTCTCGGCCGCGTCCTCGCGGTGGAGGACGGAGCCTACGCGGCCGTCCTCGTCGACTTCGGCACCCGACAGGAGCGGATCGCCCCACCGTACGCCGCCTTGTTCACACTCTGACCGGCACACCCGCGGCCCTACCGTCACCGCTCCGGGGCGCATGCCGGAGCCCGATCGGCCGCTCACCTGGGTCCGGCCACCCGGCCGGACGCCAGGCGTTTCGTGATGCGTCGACGCGCCCGGCCCGCAGCCCGGTTCCGCACCACGCCCGGGCCCTGTCCGCACCACGCCCGCACCCGCACCCGCACCCGCACCCGTGAGGCGGCCACCCGGCGGCCCCGGCCACCCGCACGGCCCCGCGGGCGGCTTCGGATTTTGGACTAGACCAATACCGATCCGGTCAACTCCTCCACGCCCCGTCCACGCGCCCTCCCCTCCCCCGTAGCGTGTCCACGCCTCGCACAGCGCGAGGACACCGTCCGGGGAGATCTCCATGAACTCGCTTACGGGTACGGCTCGTTGGACCACCGCCCTCGCGGCATCAGTCACGCTCCTGTGCGCCGTGCCGGCCGGCGCCACGGCCGGCACCACCGGCACCGCCGACACCGCCGTCGGCTGGCGGGCGCTCGGCATCGCCGTCAGCTCCGACGGCAACCGCGCCTACGTCGTCGCCGAGGACCACGTCGGCACCGGCTACCCCACCCTCCTGCGCACCGTCGACACCCGCACCCGCACGGTCGTGGCGCAGACCCTGCTCAGCCAGGACGGCACCGCCGGCCGGCCCGCCCTCAGCCCCGACGGCAACCGGATATACGTCCTCGCCGCCGAGCAGCTGCTGGTCGTCGACCTCGCCACGAACACCGTGCTGTCCCGCACGCCCGTCGACCGCCCGCGCGCACTCGCCGTCAGCGCCGACGGCTCCCGGGTGTTCGTGACCCAGCAGGGCACCGCCGGCCCCGGCCGGGTGCTGGTCTTCGACACCTTCACCCGTTCCTTCACCGGCGCCGTCCCGCTGGGCGACCCCGACGTCGACGGGATCGCCCTCCACAACGGCGGCGCCGACGCCTACGTCGCCACCGGCGCGGGCGTCGTCCACCTCGACCTGACCGCTCCCGTCCCGACGGTCACCCGCACCGTCCAGCCGCTCCCCGCCGCGACCGAGGTCACCGCCTCCCCGGAGGGCACCCGCCTCTACGCCCTCGGCAGCCGGGCCGCCCAGGGCTCCGGCTACGAGCTCGACCCCTTCACCGACACGTCCCGCACCGCCTTCACCCTCGGCGGCCCGGCCACCTCCGCCGACACCCACCTGGTGGCGGTCTCCCCGGACGGCGGCCGTCTGTTCGTCCTCAAGGACGGCTGGAAGCCCTCCGCCACCGTGCTGGCCTACGACACCGCCACCAACACCGCCCTCCCGGCCGCCGACCTCACCGGCTTCGGCCTGGACGGCGTCGGCACCGCCGCCCTCGGCCCCGACGGCCACACCCTCTACCTGGCCGGTCCGCGCGGCGAGACCAGCTACCTGAAGGCCGTCACCTTCTGACCCGCCCGCCGGGCGGGTGCGCGGCCCCGCGCCACCCCGCGCACCCGCCCGTCCGCGCCCGTCCACGCCCGCCGACGGGTCGGTGGCCCCGTCGGGTGATCCCAGGGCGCGGGTTCCACGGCGGCCCGTCCACGACTCGCATAGTCGGACTCGTCATACCCGCCGATCGTGGGACGAGCCGACCATGCGATTTGCCTGCCGAGAGATCCTCACAGCCGCCACCGCCCTGCTGCTCTCCCTCACCGGCTGCGGGTCGCCGCAGGAACGGCAGCCCGCACCGTCGACACCCCGCGATCCGAGCTCCCCGGCCGCGCCCACCCCGGCGGGGCCGCGGGCGTTCACCCTCGTCGCGACCGGGGACGTCCTGCCGCACACGGAGATCATCCAGCAGGCCAAGGAGGACGCCGGGGGCAGCGGTTACGACTTCACCCGGATGCTCGCCGGGGTCAAACCCGTCATCAGCGCCGCCGACCTGGCCATCTGCCACATGGAGACGGTGTACGGCGCCGACGGCGGGCCGTTCACCGGCTACCCGTCGTTCATCTCGCCACCCCAGGTCGCCCAGGCGCTCAAGGACACCGGCTACACCTCCTGCGACACCGCCTCCAACCACACGCTCGACGGCGGCCCGGACGGCATCCGGCGCACGCTCGACGCCATGGACACCGTCGGCCTGAAGCACACGGGCTCCGCGCGCAGCGCCGACGAGGCGGGCAGCCCCACGACGCTCACCGCCGGTGGCGCCACGGTGGCCCAGCTCGCCTACACCTACGGCACCAACGACATCCCCCTGCCGAAGGACCGGCCCTGGGCGGTCAACCTCATCGACCGGGAGCGGATCCTCACCGACGCCCGGGCCGCCCGCGAGCGCGGCGCGGACATCGTGGTGGTCAGCCTCCACTGGGGCACCGAGTGGCAGGACACCCCGGACGAGCAGCAGCTCGCACTCGCCCGCGACCTGGCCGCCGAGCAGAGCCCCGGCCGGCCCGACATCGACCTGGTCCTCGGCACCCACGCCCACATCCCGCAGGCGTACGAGAAGATCAACGACACCTGGACGGTCTACGGCATGGGCGACCAGCTCGCCGGCCACATGTTCAACCCCACCGGCGCGGAGGACCCCCGGGGGAACTGGAGCTCGATCGCCCGCTTCACCTTCTCCCCGCCGCCCGGGCCCGGGCAACGATGGACCGTCACCAAGGCCGAGTTCCTCCCGCAGCTGACCGACCTCGGCCCGCCCTACCGGGTCCTCGACCTGACCGAGGCCCTCCGCCACACCCCCGACCGCGCCGACTACACCCGGGCCCTCGACCACATCCGGTCGGTCGTCCTGAGCCGCGACGGCGCCTCGGCCGGGCTCACCATGGCCCCCTGAAGGGACGGCGGGTCCGACGGTGACGGCGAAACGACGGCGCCCGCCCCGGGACGGGGCGGGCGCCGTGGCCTGCGGGACGGCCGTCGTCAGCGGCGGCGCCTTCTCACCGACAGGACCAGGGAGGTTCCGGCGAGCAGGATCAGTGCCGCGTACCCGAGCACGGACACGGTGGCCGTGCCGGACTGCGCGAGTTCGGGGTGGTGCGGCCCGGGGTGGTGCGGCCGGGGGTGGTGCGGGCCGGGCTTCGGCGGAGTCGGCGGTGCGGGCGGGACGGCGCCGGTCGGCTCCACGGCCACCTGGGCGGTCGACTCGGGCGAGGTGACGGTCGCACCGCCGGGCGCGTGGCCGGAGGCGGTCGCGGTGTTCTCGATCAGGTTCTCCCGCAGGTCGTCCTCGGTGACGGTGTAGGTAGCGGTGCAGGTCACCTGCCCGCCGGGGAGCAGTCGGGCGGTGTCGGCCGGCGGGCAGTCGGGTGTCAGCGGGGTGCCGTGGCCGTCGAACGCGGTTTCGGTCACGGTCACGTCGGTGAGGGCGACGTTGCCGGTGTTGGTGGTGGTGAAGGTGTAGTGGACGGTGTCGCCCGCCTGGTGGACGACGGCCGGGGAAGCGGTCTTCACCAGGGTCAGGGCCGGGGTGGCCCGGGCCGGGAAGACGGCGGTGGCGGCTTCGGCGCGCACGGTCCGGCCGCCGGGGTCGGTGGCGCTCGCGGTGGCGGTGTTGGTGATCCGGCCGGCGTCGACGTCGGCCGCGGTGACGGTGTAGGTGGCGGTGCAGGGGATGGCGACGCCCGGGGCGACGGAGCCGGCCTCGGGCGGGCAGGAGGCGGTGGGCGGGGTGCCGTGGCCGTCGAACGCGGTCTCCTGGACGTCGAGTCCGGTGAGGGTGACGTTGCCCGTGTTGGTGGCGAGGAACCGGTAGGTCACCGTGGCGCCTTCGGCCAGCGGCGTGTCGGCGGGGCCCGCGGTCTTGGTGAGGGTGAGCGCGGGAGCGGCGGGTGCGGTGACGGTGGCGCGGGCCTCGGCGGAGACGGGGCTGTCGAACCCGGCGGGCGCCCGGCCGGTGGCGGTGGCGGCGTTGGTGATCCGGCCGGCGTCGATGTCGGCCTGGGTGGTGGTGTAGGCGGCGGTGCAGACCACGGAGCCGCCCGGTGCCAGGGTGAGCACGGCGGCCGGGCAGTCGACCAGTGGCGCGCCGCCGGAGCCGGTGAACGCGGTCTCACCGACGTGCACGTCGGTGAGGGGGACGCCACCGGTGTTGGTGACGGTGAAGGAGTAGGACACGGCGGTGCCGGCCCGGTCGACAGTGCCCGGGGTGACGCTCTTGGCGAGCGTGATGCCGGGCGCGGTGACGGTGCGCACGGTGGCGGTGGCCTCGTTGCTCACCGGGTCCGGTCCGGTGGCCGCGGTGGCCGTCGCGGTGGCGGTGTTGGTGATCGATCCGGCGGTCACGTCCTGCGCGGTGACGGTGTAGGTGGCCGTGCAGGTCGTGGTGGCGGCGGGGGCGAGGTCGGTGCTCCGGCAGACCGGGACCGGTTTGGTGCCGCTGCCGGAGAAGACGCTCTCGTCGATCGTCACGCCGGTGACCGGGACGGTGCCGGTGTTGGCGACCTCGTAGGTGTAGGTGACGGTGTCTCCGGTGGTCGCGGTGGCCCGGTCGACCTGCTTGCTGAGGCTCAGTTCGGCGTTGGTGCCCAGCGGGGTGGAGCTGACGACCCGCTGGTCGGCCTGCGGTCCGAGGCTGTCGATGACGGAGGGGTTGATCACCGTCGGGCCGGTGTAGTGCAGGCCGCCGGGCGGGGTCGGCGGCGGGTTCTCGGTGATGGTGCACCGCTGGCCGTCGTAGAAGGCGAGCGGCGCGGCGGTGGCGGTGGTCGCTCCGGCCGGGACGGTGACCGACCAGGTCTGCGGTTCCTGGGTACCGCAGGTGACCGTTCCGCTGAAGGTGAGCGGCGACGGCAGGCCGCCGGCGGGCAGGCCCGTGAGCTGCTTGACGACGGTGATGGTGGAGGCCGTGTTGAAGACCTGGAGCGAGACGGTGCTCTCGTTCGAGGCGGGGATGGCGTCGAGGAACGCGTCGGGGCCAGTGGAGGACCGGGCCGTCGCGGTGTTGGGGTAGGTGCCGGGGACCGGTCCGGCGGTGCCGGTGACGGTGATGGTGACGTAGTCCCCGCCGCCGCTGATCTGCGGGATCGTGGACGTCACGGTGCGGGTCGCCGGGTCGAACACCACCGGGCCGCACGCCGAGGCGGCGGAGGCCGCCACGCAGGTCGCCGAGCCGTACTCGAAGGCGGTGGCCGGGGGCAGCGGGTCGGAGAACTCCACCGACCTCGCCGTCTGCGGTGACGCGTTGGAGACCTTGATCGTGTAGGTGACGGCCTGCCCGGCCTGCACCGCGGCCGGCTCCACCGCCTTGTTGACGGCGATGTCCGCGCACGGAGCCGTCGCCGTGGTGGAGGCGGAGCTGTTGCCGGTGTTGACCAGCGGCGACGCGACGAAGAAGTCCGCGTTGTTGGCGACGATCGTCGCGGTGCTCGGGCAGGCCGCCAACGGGGTCGGGTCGGCCGGGTCCAGGGTCAGGACGACGGTCAGCCTGGCACCGGGCGGGAACGCGCCCACCGTGCCGGAGTAGACCGGCGCGTTGTAGGCGATCGTGGTGTCGGTGATGAACGACGGGCAGGACGCGCCTCCGGTGCCGTCGCAGGACACGATGTGCACGGCGTACGAGCGGAAGAGGGTCGTCGACGAACTGAGGTAGTCCCGGATCAAGGACCCGTCCGCCGGGTTCGGGCCCCTGTTCTCGTACGTGATCGTGTACGTGTTGGGCTGGCCCGGCAGGATCACCGTGTTCGCCTGCGTCTTGGTGACGGAGATGCTCGTCCGCGGACAGGGCTCGGGTGTCAGCCCGGTCGCGCTGGTCGTCGCCGTGTTGTTGCCGGTGTTGACCAGGGGGGAGACGGTGAACAGCTGTGCGGTGTTGCCGACGATGTCGGCCGTCGGATTGCTGCTGCACGTGGTGGGCGTACCCGACGGGTCGACCGTCATGACGATGGTCAGCTTGGCTCCGGGCGGGAACGCTCCCAACGCTCCGGAGTAGACCATCGTGTTGTTGCCGGCCGTGGTGTCCTGGACGAACGACGGGCAGCTCACCCCACCGGTGCCGTCACAGGACACGATGTGCACGGCGTAGGAGGTGAAGTACTGGTTCAACGAGGTCAGGTAGTCGCGGATGGTCGCGCCGTCCGCCGCGATCGGGCCGTTGTTCTGGTAGGTGACCGTGTACGTGTTGGGCATGCCCGGCAGGATCTGCGGGTTGCTCTGCGTCTTGGTGACGGAGATGTTCGTCTGCGGGCACTGGCCCGGGGTGAGGCCGGTCGCCGAGACGTACGCCTGGTTGGACAGGGTGTTGGTCACACCGTTCGGCGCGAAGATGTTGGCGGTGTTGCCGACGATGTCGGCGGTCTGTGACGAGGAGCACGCCGGCACCGGACCGGACGGGTCCACCGTCATCACCACCGTCAGCGTCGCGCCCGGCGGGAACGCACCGATCACGCCGGAGAAGATCATGGTGCTGTTGTTGGCCGTGGTGTCCGTGATGAACGACGGGCAGCTCGCACCGCCGGTGCCGTCGCAGGACACGATGTGCACGGCGTACGACGTGTACAGCGACTTCGACGCGCTCATGTAGTCGCGGATCGTCGAGCCGTCCGCCCAGCCCCTGCCCTCGTTGCCGAACGTCACCGTGTAGGTGTTCGGCTGGCCCGGCAGGATCGTGGTCGCCGACTGGGACTTGGTGACCCGCAGGCTCATCTGGTTGCTGATCGTCGTGCTGACCGAGCTGTCGTTGGAGCTCGGGTCCGAGTCCGTGGCCCCCGGCGGCGGGTCGATGTGGGAGGACGCCGTCACCGACGACGGCGAGGGGGCGCCGAAGCGGCCGGTCACGGTCAGCGTCAGCACCCCGAGGTGCGGCAGGCTCACCGCCGTGCCCGAGACCTGGCTGTCCGACACGGCCAGCGAGCCGGGGCAGGCGGCACCGGCGGCGGCCGAGCAGCTCGCCGCCACATGCGTCGCGGCGGCCGGCAGCGTCACGGTGAACGGCGCTCCGTCGGCCGCGGTCAGCGTGTTGTTGCTCATGGTCACCGTGTAGGTGAACTCCTGGCCCGCGTACCCGCTGGTCGGCCCGGCGATGTTGGTCGTCACGTCGACGACGTCCGCGGCGCGATCCGTCCGCGGTGCCACCGGCGCGGGCGCGGGGGACACGGACGCGGACGGCACGGACGGAACCGCCTGCGGCACGGACGCCGGAGACGCGGACGCGGGAGACACGGCCGGAACGGTCGGCGGCACGGACGCGGGAGACACAGCCGCGGGCGACGCGGACGACGCGGACGACGCGGACGGAACCGTCGGCGGCACGGACGCGGGCAACGCGGCCGGGACCGTCTGCGGCGAAGCCTGCGCAACCGGCGCGGGCGACGCGGCCCGGGCAGCCGCGGGTGTCCGGTCGGCCGGGCCCGGATCGGCCGCGGCCACCGGCGGCGCGGCCAGCGCCACCAGTCCCCAGGTCAGCAGTGCGGCCACGAAGGGCGCGCACCGTCTCCGTCGAAATTCCGACCACGTCCGAACCATGGCGAACCAGCCCTCCGTCCCGGCCGATCGGACCGGGTGGCCCCTGGAACGTCGATCGGTCGATGAGTCACGACGGCCCCACGCTCACCCGCCGACGGGCACACGCCCGACAGGCAGACGCGGAAGGGCCGGGAAATCAGTCGCATGCCCTACCGGAGACGGGGAGCCGCCGCCCGGTAGGGCGCCACGTCTGGTCCGCGCCCACGGGGTTGCCCCGCTTCCCGGTGTCCGGCGGCCTTCGGCACCGGCGGGCGCGGTCGGCGCGGGTGCCGCCTCATACCTGAGAGCCAGGCCGAGGACGGCTCCGCAGCGGGAGGCCGGTCGGCCGGTCCGCTCCGTAGCCTGGTGACCGAATGCACCCCGGCCGAGGAAGGCACCGTGAGCGTCCGAACCGCTGAGCACCCCGGCCGCGGCCGTCCGGTGGACGAACCGGACAATACTGTCCGCATGGACAGGACTGGGCGGCGGCCGGTGCGCGCGGCGCTGCGCACCGTGCGGAAGGATCTGTTCACCCTGGCCCCGCAGCCCATGCCGCCCATGAGCGGGCCGGGACCGCTGAGGTGGCTGCCGCACGGTGCGGTCGTCATGGTGGCGGTCTTCGCGGCCGTCTCCGCCACCGAGGACATCCCGCTGCGGCCGCTCGGGATGCTCCACGCCGCGCTTCTCGTACCGGCGCTGCGCCGACCGCTGCCGGCCTGGTGGCTCTCGCTGGTGACGCTGCCGGTCTTCTCGCTGTACCCGCCATTCGCGCCCTACACGGGATGGGCGTGGGCCGTGCAGGCCGGACTGTCGTTCCTGGTCGCGCTGCGCAACCCGCCGCGGGTGACGGCCGAGACGGTGGGGCTGAGCACCGCGCTGCTGCTGGGTCTGCAGCTGGCGGGCGGGCGGATCGGGCCCTGGTACTTCACGGTGATCGTGCTGGTGCTGTTCGCCCTCGTCGCGGCCGCCGCGACCGGGGTGCGCCGGACGCGGGAGGTCCGCGTCCGGCTCGCGGAGCAGGAGCGGGCCCTCGCCCAGGAACGGGCGCACCGCACCGTCCTGGAGGAGCGCGCCCGTATCGCGCGCGAGTTGCACGACGTGGTCGCCCACCACATGTCCGTCATCTCGATCCAGGCCGAGGCCGCGCCGTACCGGGTCGCGGACCCGCCCCGGGAACTCGTCGCGGCGCTGGCCGACATCCGCGCGGGCGCCCTGGAGGGACTGACCGAGCTGCGCCGCCTCCTCGGCGTGCTGCGGTCCGAGGACCGCCCCGGCGGGCGTGCTCCCGAGGCTCCGCAGCCCACCCTGGAGCGGCTCGACGACCTGCTCGCCGGGGTGCGCGCGGCCGGGCTCGACGTGCGGGCGGTGGTCTCCGGGACACGCCGCCCGCTGCCCGAGGGCGTGGAGCTGTCGGCCTACCGCATCGTGCAGGAGGCGCTCAGCAACACGCTGCGCCACGCCCCGGGCGGCTCGGCCCGCGTCGAGCTGGCGTACACCGAAACCGCCCTGCGGCTGCGGATCCGCAACGGGCCCGGCACCTCGGCCGCCGGGCCCTCGCCGGGAGCCGGGCACGGCCTCCTGGGCATGCGCGAACGTGCCGCGATGCTCGGCGCGGAGTTCTCCGCCGGCCCCGCCCCCGACGGCGGCTACGAGGTCGCCGCGCTGCTGCCGGTGCCCGCCGCCCCGGCCGTCCGGACAGACAGGGAACAGACCGCATGACGATCCGAGTGATGATCGCCGACGACCAGGCGATGGTCCGTGAGGCCTTCTCGGTGCTCCTCGGCGCCCAGCCCGGCATCGAGGTGATCGCGACCGCCGTGGACGGCCTGGACGCGGTGGCCAAGGCCAGGGAGCTGCGCCCCGACGTGATCGTGATGGACATCCGGATGCCCGGGCTGAACGGCATCGAGGCCACCCGCCGGATCACCGGGCAGGCCGGCCTGCCGACCAGGATCCTCGTCCTGACCACCTTCGACCTCGACGAGTACGTCTACGAGGCGCTGCGCGCCGGCGCCGGCGGGTTCCTCCTCAAGGACGCCTCCGGGGTCCAACTGGCCGAGGCGGTACGCGTCGTGGCCGCCGGGGACGCGCTGTTGTCGCCCGGGCTCACCAAGCGGCTCATCGAGGAGTTCGCCCGGCTGGGCGGCTCGGCGAAGCCGTCCGCCCGGGTGCGGATCGACATCCTCACCAACCGCGAGACCGAGGTGCTCACGCTGGTGGCCCGGGGGCTGTCCAACGCGGAGATCGCCGCCGAACTCGTCGTCGCCGAGCAGACCGTCAAGACGCACATGGGCAGCATCCTGCAGAAGCTCCAGTTGCGGGACCGCACCCAGGCCGCCGTCCTCGCCTACGAGACGGGACTGGTCGTTCCCGGCCGCACCGGTCTGTGATCCCGCGTCCGTGATGCCGTGGTGGTGCGGCGGCACCGGCCCGGACGTCCCCGTCCGACCCCTACCTGAGAGCCGCTCCGGGAAATGGCTCCGTGGTGGGAGGCCCGTGCGGGTGCCGGATTCCTAGCGTTCTCGTACGAGCCGGTCCTCGCCTCCCCCGTGTGCGGTGGCGAGGGCCTCGCGGCTCCCGACACGTTCCGCGGGCGGCGGCGACCGTCCCGCGCACCATCGCAGGAGTACAGCCATGACCACACCCCGAAGCTCCGCCGCGTCGCCCGGACGGCCCGCCCGGATCCTGCGGGCCGCCTCCGCCGTCCTGGCGTCGTTCCTCGCGTTCCTGGCCGCCGCCGTCGTGCTCGGCGCGTACGTCCCCTCGATACCCAAGGCGGGCGTGATCGGCCCGGTGCTGGGCGGGCAGTACCCGTTCCACATCGCCCTGCTGGCCCTCGTCGCCGCCGGCCTGGCCGCGCTGGCCTGGCGGGCCGGCCTGGTGCGCTGGGGACGCGTGGTCTCCGTGGTCTCGACGCTGTGCACCGTGGGCGCGCTGGTCATCGGCGGCATCCAGTTCCAGGCCGCCCGGGAGGCCGGCGCCGACGTCTCCCTGGGCCAGGTGTTCACCGAACTCGGCTACCCCGCGGCGAAGCCGGACACGACCGAGACGTTCGCGAGTCCCGAGGGCGAGCCGCTGCGGGTGGACGCGTACCTGCCCGCGAAGGTCCCGGGCCAGCGGACCCCGGCCGTCGTGCTCGCCCACGCCGGCGGCTTCCACACCTTCGACAAGAGCGACCTGCGCGGCACCGGCCGCTGGCTCGCCGACCACGGCGTCGCCGTCTTCGCCGTCGACTACCGCCTGGCCGGTCCCGACCGTCCCACCTGGGACAAGGCCCCGCAGGACCTCCTCTCCGCCATGGGCTGGGTGCAGCGCAACGCCGACGCGTACGGCGTCGACGGCGCGCGGATCTCGCTCGGTGGCATGTCGGCGGGCGGCACCCTGGCGATGAACACCGCCTACCGCCTCCACAACGGCACCATCAAGGCCGTCGAGGGCGCCACCCCCGCGCCCCCGGCCTCCGTGATCGGCTTCTACCCCGGCACCGACGTCGCGCAGATGTGGGCGGACGACGTGGCCGGCACCCGCGAGGCGGCGCAGATGTACACCGGCGGCACCCCGCAGCAGTACCCGGACCGCTACCGCGAGGTGTCCCCCACCTCCGACGTCCGCCCCGGCCTGCCCCGCACCCTGCTCGTCGTCGGGGACCGCGACCGCAGCGCCCGCCCCGAGACCGTCACCGCCCTCGGCGACGCGCTGAGGAAGCAGGGCGTCGACGTCGAGGTGGAGGAACTGCCCTTCGCCGACCACGCCTTCGACGACGTGTACGGCAGTCTCACCTCCCAGACGAGCCGCCGGATCCTGCTCGACTTCCTCCTCGCCGACCCGCGCTGACCGCGTTGACCGCGTTGGCCCCGGGGCTCCCCGCCGGCCGGCGGGGAGCCCCGGTCCGCTCGACCGGCATGGACGAGGCCGAAGCGCCGGTGGTAGCCCTCGGCCCGTCGGACGGGCCGTCGTCCTATCCGTGCAGGTGCGCTGCCAAGTCGTCGAGGAGGAGATCGGCAACCACTTCCTCGACCACTGCGGTGCGCGACTCGGTCATGGAGTCGATGAGCGAGCGGTCCCACGGCGCCGGCGTCAAGCGACCCGGATCAGGGCCGAAGGGAACCCGCGGTGCGGCGGCCCGGTAGTCGTCGGCGGTCATCCGCCAGGGTGCGGCACCGGTTCTGGCCATGACGTGAGCGGCGATGCGGATGCCCTCGCCGTCGAAGTCGCCGTGGTAGTGCAGGGACGCGCCGTCGTCGGCGAGTCGGCGCAGCAGGTGGATCACGGCGGTGTTGGGCCAGCCGGAGGTACAGACCAGCGGCGGGCAGTGCGAGCCGAAGCGGCGCAGGGCCAGAGCGAGCACGCTGGGGTTCTCGGTGATGTGCACGGGTCCTGCGGGACCGGTGAACTCACCGGGTGTGCGCAGTTGGGCGAGGGTGAGGCTGACGGGGTGGCCGGCTCCGGCGCAGATGCGGGAGATCGTGGCAACCGGCCCTTCTCCCACGGGGCGGAGACCCGCGGCGAGCACGGCGGCGGACAGCTCGTCGTCGGCCACGCCGGCTCGGCTCCACAGCGCGCGTCGTCCCTCGGCGGCGTCTGGCACGTCGGTGCCGTACAGCACCGCCAGCGCACGCAGGACGAGCGAGGACAGCCGGGTCCCGTCGTCGAGGGCGTGGGAGTCGCCGTCGAGGAGGCGGGCGGCGAGGACCGGTAGTGGCTCACCGTCGGCTGGGAGTGCGTGAAGGACGGTCAGCGCGGCGGTCAGCAGGCCTCGGGTCCGCTCGGGTGAGCCGTCGACGAGGCCGCCGGCCCGCAGGTGGCCGACCCAGTCCAGCAGGGCCGGCTGGGCGGTGACCACCTCGTGGTCGGCCAACCACGCCCACAGGGCCTCGCGTTGGCCAGTCTTCCGTTCGCGCTCGGCGGCCCGGTCGTGGATCGGGCCGAGGATCGCGGCCACCACGTCCCGGACGGGTCGGCCGCAGGCGTCCAGCACGGCACTGTCGAGCCCGGCGAGGGGGATCGTCGGTTCGGCGCCGGGGAGCCGGTCGAGCCCGAGGAGGTCGGCCAGTGCCTCCCGGCCCGCCTCGTCGAGTGGTCCGGACCGTACCCGGCTGACGGGGCGACCGGTCGAGAGACGGCCGTGAACGGCCGACCACAGGGGTCGGAGCTCGGGGAGGTCGAGGGGGTGGCGGTCCGTCATGCCGGTTCTTCCGTGTCGGCTTCGTCGGGCAGCAGGTCGGTGCCCGTCCAGGTGAAACGGGCACTGGTGACGGCGTCGTCGCCGTCACCTCCGGTGATCAACTGGTGGACGGCGATGCCGGAGAGCTCCCGGTAGGTGCACCATTCGTGGTCCGAGGTGAGCACCAGGTCGAGGTCGAGTGCCGCGAGGAGGCCGAAGACCTGCCCGCGGTTGACGGTGTCGACGCCGACGAAGACCTCGTCGAGCAGGATCAGCCGCGGAGACTCCGGCACCGCCTCGTAATGGGCGGCCACGGCGGCGAACAGCGGCAGGTGGAGGGCGATGGCCTTCTCGCCGCCCGAGAGCGCGCCGTGGAGCTTCTTGGTGAGCAGCTGCCACCCGGAGCCGTTGGCACGGTCCAGTTTGACGACGAACTGGTGCCAGGCCGTGTAGTCGAGGACCTCGGCGAGCTGCTCCTCCCAGGTCGCCGCCGTGTTGCGGGTCTTCGCTTCCTCGATACGGCCCCGGAAGAAGGCGTGGAGGGCCTCGCGGTCGGCTTCGGTGATCCGCGCCGGGTCCTTGAGCAGCAGCTCACGGGCCGTCCGGGTACCGGCTGGCAGGTCGGGGTGGATCTGCCACACCAGACGGACGGCCACCCGTGAGGCAGTGCGGATCCCTTCGAGGTGGCCGTTCATCCGCTCGACGAGTTCACCGGCCTGACGGATCCGGGAGGCGA
Organism: Kitasatospora sp. SC0581; assembly: GCF_048159585.1. Taxonomy (NCBI): domain Bacteria; kingdom Bacillati; phylum Actinomycetota; class Actinomycetes; order Kitasatosporales; family Streptomycetaceae; genus Kitasatospora; species Kitasatospora sp. SC0581. The sequence goes on from NZ_JBLRWA010000041.1 coordinate 48,957, forward strand.
GGTGGCGGCGCGTGTCGCCGGTGAGGGTCCGGTCGAAGAGGCCGCGTTCGGCTGCGGTGATGTCGTCCTGACCGCGGTCACGCTCACCGGTGAGGATGACGAGGAGGCCGGTCGCGCCGACCCGGATGCCGTCGACGGTGGCGGTGAGGACCTGGACGTCCTCCTCCGCTTCGAGCTCGAGGTCGGCGCGGCTGCTGAGGCTCTGACGGGCTCGGTGGACGGCCTCGGAGAGACGGTTCAGGGAGTCACCGAGGTTCCTGGTGCCGTGCGGCAGGTCGGGCCACGCGGCAGCGGTCTCGCGCGCCGCTTCGAGGGTGGCGCGGGTGCCGTCCGCGGAGGTGAGGACGAGCCCGAGGCCCGCGTCCTCGGGGAATCCGAGGACGCACAGGCGCCGGAAGCCATGGGCGGCCTCGTTCCGGGCCTCGACGGCCCTGTCGTGCAGGGCCTCGTCCTGGGCCGCGGTGGCGCCGAGCGCGCCGATGCGGCCTTCGAGCGCGAGAAGTGCCTGGGTGCCGGATTGGAGGTCGCGGCGAACGCGGTCGAGGGACTTCCGGAAGTCACTGATGCGGGCGGCCACTTCGCGGTAGTCCTCACCGACGGTGCTCTCGACCGCCCGGAGCGTGGAGCGGAGCCCGCGGGCGGCGGCCTCGGCGGTCTCGGCCTCCGCCAGGCCCTCGGTCGCAGCCCCCCTCGATGCCTCGGCATGGCCGCGCGCGGAGTTCCAGGCCTGGTGGGCGGCTGTCCAGGCGAGATGGGCGTCGAGCCAGACGTCGGCCTGTTCGCGCAGCGCTTCGACGGCCGCGGCGGTCTTGTCCAGGGCGGCGCGTTCGGTCGGCAGGGCATGCTCGGCGGAGGCGACGGCGAGTGTGCGCAGCGCGTCCGCGACCGCCTTCTCCTGCCGCGCGAGCTGTTCGACGGCCTCCCGCACGGCGTCCTCCCGAGCGCCCACTTGGGACTCGGCCCGGTCCCAGCCGCCCTTGGCCTCCTCCACCTCCCGGTGGTGCGGCCGGGAGCGGAGGTCGGCTTCGAGGCGCGTCCGGCGGTCGGTGAGGGCACGCAGCCGCGTCTCGTAGCCGACGACGGCGGTGTCGGCCTCGGCCAGTTCGGTGGTGAGTTCCGCGATCCGCCGCTGCCTGGCACGTTCCCGGGCCGCGGCGCCGATGTGGCTGGACTCCTCCTTGGCCCAGGAGCCGACCGCCATCGCCAGCCGCCAGCTTCCGTCGGCGCCCACGACGGCCGGGTGGTCCGTCGTCAGTGCGGGGCCGTAGGCGACACCGGCGAGCAGCCGCCGCACCCGGGCGGGCGGCACCGGGCCGTCGGGTTCCGGAGCCAGGACGTCGAGCAGCGAGGGGCCGGGTGCGGGCGCGGCCGCTGCCGGATCGGCCAGGACGTCGTGCCCTGCGACGACGAGACCGCCGTCGGGGGTCATCCAGGCGTCGAGCAGGCCGGCCGCTTCGAGGGCCGCTTCGACGCCGGCCTGATCGGCGGGCGGAACGTCCGGCCGGAAGGCCAGCAGACGCCACAGCGGCGCCCCCGGCAGGACCGACCGGTCGGCCGTGCGAGTCCGTGGTGGAACCGGCGGGAGATCGGCCGCGGCCGCGATGCGTTCCAGTTCCCGGAGGACCCGGTCACGCCCGGCGCGGGCGTCGTCCCGGCCGGCGCGGGCGGTCGTCTCGTCGGCGGTGATGGAGCTCTCCGCCGCCCGGGCCGCGGCTTCGACCAGCACGAGGACATCAGTCTCGACGGCGGCACGGGACGCGAGTTCCTCGGCGTCGTCGATCGAGAGTTCCGCGCAGTCCTCCCTCACCCAACGACGCAACAGGACGGCGTGGGCGTCGACGGCGGCCTGGTAGGCGCGGGCGTTCCCCTCGCGCTTCGCGGTCGCCCCGGTCAGCCGTTCGCGCGCCGAATCGAGGTGCTGCTCCGCCGTCGTCCGGCCCGCGAGGAACCGTTCGTGGCGCTCGACGGCGGCTCGGACGTCGGCGATCTGGTGGTGCCGCGAGACGACCGCACCGCGCAGCAGACGGCGCGCCGTACGCCCCTGCTCCTCGTTCTCCCCCGACGGACCCGGTGCGGTGCCGAGCACCGTCTGCACCTCGGCGCAGACGGACTCCATGGCTGCTCGCCGCGCCGCGCCACGTGCCTCCTCGCGAGCGGCCCGGGTCTGTTCGGCCCGCTGTTCGGAACGCAGCCGCGCATCGTCGGCACGCCCCGCGTCCTCGTCGGCCGCCCGAACCTTCCGGTCGGCGGCGGTACGGGCCCGGGCGGCGGTCTGGTCGGCCTGCTCGCTCCTACGACGGAGCTGGTCGAGCTCCTGCCCCTGCCGGTAGACCTCGGAGTCGAGCAGCCCCTCGATGGCGCCCTCGATCTCCTGCCGCCCGTGTTCGAGTTCCTGTTGCGTCCGGTTGCTCTCGTCGCGCTCACGCACGGCTCCCGCGTGCGCCTCCCCGCTCTCCCTCGCGAGGCGGGCGAGGTTGTCCATCTCGGTCGTCGCGGAGATGAGACCGGCTGCTCCGGCACGCAGGACGCGCTGGGCGTAGCCGCGTTGCTGGTTCGCGACGGCGGTGGCCGCGGCCACCTCGTCGTCCAGTGTCTTCAGGTGCTCGCGCTGGCGGTCGAGGCGCTCGAAACCCTCGGCCAGTTCGGTGATCTCGCCCTGGCCGAGCGGGGGCAGCGCCCGCGAGAGCAGCGAGGACAGCAGCGACGGATCCAGGCGCTCCGAGAGCTTGGGGGTGCGGAGCTGGAGCAGCGCGGTGATCAGGGCGTCGAAGCGCTGCTCGCTCAGCCCGGGGAAGAGCGTGCTGCGGACCGTGTTGCGGTAGTCGGTGGGTGACCCGTGCAACTCGCCCCGGCCGTGCAGGGCATCGGCCAGGGCGGCGCGGGTGAGCGGCTGGCCCGCGTCGTTGACCAGGGAGAGACCGCCTGGGCGGTCGATCCGCGCGCCGGTGGTGAAGTAGTCGACGGTGACACCGGGGGTGTGCACGCTGGCCTGGAGCCTGGCGCCGCAGGTGAACCACCCGGGATCGCCGTCACCGCGGACGAACTCCAGCCACACGTACCCGACGCGGGTCTTGCCCGTGGTGCCCTCCCCCATCAGGTTCCAGTGCATGGTGCGCTCGGAGCCGCCGAAGGTGGACAGCCGGTTGGGTCGCAGGCTCGCGTCGAACAGGAACGGCAGGAGTACCTCCAGCGCCTTCGACTTGCCGGTGCCGTTCTGCCCCCGCAGGAGCAGCCGGCCATTGTGGAAGGTGAAGGTCTCGTCGTAGTAGCGCCAGACGTTGAGGATGCCCGCCCTGGCGGGCCGCCATCGCACGGCTGCGGCCGCCGTCGGGGGCACGGGGCTCTGCGGTGGCTGTGTCACGGTCATCGGAGGTCTTCCCTGGTCAGGTTGCGGGACCGTCGGTCACGGTGGTGCGGTACCGGAACGCCGCGGGCCGGGGAACGGTGCGGTCGCCGATCCGGCGGGCCAGGCCGAAGTCGTCGAGGACACGAAGGGCGTCGGCCGTGAGCCGCTGGGCGCCGTCCTCGGACTGGTAGCCCTTCGCCCACCGCGGGAAGCGCCGCAGCAGCGTGTTCGCCTCGGCCTCGAGCTGTTCCGGTGTCAGCCCGTCCGGGGCTGCCGTCAGCGGTTCCAGCAGGAGCAGGGCGGCGACGCGGGCCGTCGCGGAGTCGTCCGGGAAGCGGCTGTCGGTGGCGATGGCCTCCGGGTCCACGAGCAGCAGGCCGTCTGCCCGTTCCTCCAGCACGAAGCCGCCCTGCTCGGCGGCGCGCTTGACGATCTGGCGCCCCGTCGGCGAGGCCAGGTAGGCCAGTTCGTCGGCGCCGAGTTCGTCGTGGTGCAGGACGGGATCGTCGAGGAGCCGCCGGAGCACCGAGTGCCGGAGCCGGAGGTTGCGCTGCGCGTCGGAGGCGTCGGCCCCGCCGTACCGGCTCTCGCGCACCGTGCCCCGCAGGAGTTCCTCGAAGCGCAGCGGCACGTCCTGCGCCGGAACGGCCAGCCGGGACGGGCCGACGGGCGCGGCGAGCAGGCGCATCAGGACGGTGGCGTCCACGCGGTAGAGGACCTTGGCCTTCGCCGAGTCGACGAAGCTCTCCGTGACGCCGTCCACGGTGAGGAGCGCGCCGTAGGCCTCCAACAGCTTGAGCACGTCCACGAACGCCATGCGCTCGGACCTGCTCGCCGTGTCGAAGGGCGGCAGTGCCTCGTCGGTGGCACAGGCGTGGACGACCCGGTCGGCGAGCAGGCCGACCGTCGTGACCGGGACCGGAAGCAGCTCGGCCGCGACGACGCACAGCAGCGTGTAACGGCGGCGGTCGAACGGGGCCTTGCCGGACCGCAGCCGACGGGCGGGGCGCGAGGCGTCGGGCACGGTCCGGATCTTGAGCAGACGCGCATACCCCAGGCGCGGCTCCACCACCAGCTGCCAGCCGCAGTTGTAGTCGAACCACTTCGTCAGCGGATCCTGACGGCGGCGGATCAGCTCGAAGGCGGGCGGGTCACCGCGCTCGGTGATCAGCGGCAGGCCGAGGAGCAGTCTGATGCCTCGGGCTATGTCCTGCCGCTCGGCCAGGACCAGCTGGTTGGCGAGGGTGCTCATGTGCCGCTCCTGGTGGTGTTCATACGCTGTCCTCCCGGACGACCGCCCGCAGTGCGCTCGGGCTCCGGATCTCCACCAGGTAGTCGGGCCCTTCGAACCGGCCGTGGGAGGTCCGCAGGACGGCCCGTCCGCCCTCGGGAGAAGGCCGGAGCACGATCTCCACGCGGCCGTCCGAGGTGACCGCCCGACGTGCCCCGCCGGCGTCCGGTCGTACGGCCAGCGCCCGGCCGAGGAGGTCGAGCAGCCGCTCGAAGACGGTGTGGTCCAGCACGCGCAGGTCGGAGAGCCGCACCGGGCCGTCGGTTCCCAGAACGTCCCAGGCCGCTTCGAGTTCGGCCCGCTCCTTCCGGGCCCGCTCGGCCCGGGCCGCCTTGATGCCTCCGATGTCGCGCACCTTCCCGGTGCGGGTGAACCGCTCGGTGCGGCCGCTGGTGCGCAGCAGCGCCGAGACCTCCACCGGCGGGGTCTCGGCCCAGCTGCCCGAGGAGGGCACCAACTCCGGGTCGGGGTGGGCGAGATGGGCATGCCGGGCCGACCCCAGACCGAAGGCGGCCGACCAGAGGCGGTGCAGGTCGTCCTCGGTGGGCGCGGCGGCGAACCAGCGGGCCAGCTCCCGGAAGTCCTGGACGGCGCTGGAGGAGCGGCGCCGTGACTCGGTGATCCGGTCGAGAACCTGGAGGAGCGTCACGATCGCCCGCCGCGCCACGTCGTGCAGCTGCTCCACGCGGGGCCGTGCCCCGTCGGCCGGCCGGAACCAGGACCGGAGCCCCTCCCAGCGCGCCCGGCGCCGCTCCAGCCAGGCCGGCGCGGGATCGCCGTCGGAGACCGGCGGCAGCTCGGCGCCCCGCAGCGCCCGCGCGTGCAGCAGGCTCACCCCGAGCCGCTCCACACGCTCGACGGCGGTGGCGACCGCCTGGCCCCGCTGGTCGAGGTTGACGAGGAACTCCTGGAGATAGGCCACCGTCGCGGCCTTCACCTCGCGGAAGGTCGCCAGGTCCGCACCTTCGGCGCGCAGCAGGCGCTGCAACTCGCCGTTGAACGCCTTGGTGTTGGCCAGCAGCGCCTCCAGGTGGCCCTCCAGCTCCTGCAGCGTGGTGAAGACCCGACGGTCCGAGGACGCGGAGTCGCCCAGCAGGACGTACAGCTCGTCGAGCCGGTCCGTGATCGCCTCCAGCACCGCCGTCTGGAGCGCCCCCGTCGAGGCGAGGACGAACAGGGCGTGCTCGACCCCGGCGGACGCAGCCTCACCGCGTCGGGTCAGCGAGTACTGGAGGTTGCGGCGCTCGTACTCCTCGGCGGTGCGGTAGTTCTCCGCGTGGTTCTGGACGACGTCCAGCAGCTGCCACTCCCTGAGCTTCCGCAGCGCCTCCTGGAGCTCGTCGTCGTGAACCGCGTCGAGCCAGCCGACCGTCCGCAGCCGGGCGCGCACGTCGTCCAGCCCGAGCGCGGTCTCCAGCCGCTCGTTGGCCGCACCGAAGGCCTGCAGGATCGCACCGTAGAGCTCGGCCTTCTCCCCCGTCGTGAACCGGAACATCTCCGGCGGCACCCTGCGCAACGACTTCCCTCCCCGTCTTCCGGGCACCACAGTACGCGGACGTGCCGACGCCCGACGACGCGGTTGTCGACCGGCCAGGTCGCGTGCGGCAGGTACAGCTGGTGCAGGTGCGCCCGGGCCTCCGGGGAGGCCTGTGTCCCGGCTCCGGCAACCGCCGGTGAGGTTTCACAGAGCTGAACGCGCTCCGATCAGTTCTCTTCCGTCCCCGCCATCCCGCTCACCTCCGCGATTCCCTCGACCGTCGCGCGGTCGCTCGCCCGCCGGCCCTCGGCGGCGTCAAGCCGGTCGCGCATGTCCCGCAGGCGGGCCGGATCGGAAGCGAGCTCCGGCGGTACGAGCGACATGACCCCCTTGGCCCGCTCGCCGTCGCCGAGGTCGGCCACCACACCGTCGGCGCGGTCCTCGTGTCCGGGCACCAGGGCACCGAGCAGGCCGAGGAGAACGAGCAGTTCGCGCTGCACCGCGGATGTGAACAGCTCCCGTTCCTCTGCGTCCAGCTTCACCTCGATCCGCCCACCACCGAGCTCGGCATAGCCGCGCAGGAGATCCATCAGAAGCTTGAACTGCCGCTCGGGCATCAGGACCTGGAGCGACTCGATGTAGAGCTTCAGTCGCAGCGCCGGTAGTTCCGCGTCCATCCGGGCCCTCCCTGGTGCGTCAGTCGACCGGAATCCTCACCGATCGTAGTCACCCGATGGCACGGGTGGCGAGGACAGGTGACAGCGCGCGGAGGCGGGCGGAGTTCCCATGGCCGTCAAGGATCGGACGACACTCCCTTCCCCGCCGCGATCCTGACCCGCACCCCCTTGCCCAGGCCTTGACTAACGTCCGAATTTCGCATGGTGGGCGGCGATCAGGTCGCGGTACCAGGTGTAGGAGGCCTTCGGGGTGCGCTGCCGGGTGGCGAAGTCGACGTGGACGAGGCCGAAGCGCTGGTGGTAGCCCTCGGCCCGTCGGACGGGGTGTCATTGTGGTCGCGACCCTCAGTCGGCCGACGAGGTTGCCGAACATTCCGTGCAGAGATTTCTTCCCGTCCGGGAGCGCTCGGCGAGGGTGCTGCGGGCACGGAGGAGACGCACGGACGCACCCGGCGCACGCCAGGTCCCACAACGCCGGATCAGTCCGTGCCGGGCTGAACGAGCTTGAACGCCAGGCGCGCTGCGGCGCGTTGGGCCGCTCGGCGGATGCGCACCGGGGCCGACGGCGCCGGCAGCGGTGCCGGGCGGGTGGTGGCCAGCCTGGGGAAGAGTGCTTCGGCGTTGGTGCGGTTGACGGCCGTGAGCGTGCCGGGGTCGACGCCCGTGTCGAGGCCGTTGGCGAAGTACTGCCCGGCGGGGGTGGGGGCGAAGGGCCAGTCGCTGCCGAACAGGACGTGTCCGGGGCGGGCGAAGGCGAGGAGGGTGGGCAGGGCGGCCGGGCTGGAGGACAGGGCGGTGTCGAAGTGGAAGGAGCGGAAGTCGTCGAGGACGTCGAGCGGGCTGCGTGCGGTGTCGTTGGCGAGGGTGACGGCCATCCGGTGGGAGGCGTAGGGGAGGAAGCCGCCGGCGTGGCTGAGGATGAAGCGGATGTTCGGGTAGCGGCGCAGGATGCCGTTGCGGACCAGGAGGTAGGCGGCCCTGGTGGTGTCGAGCAGGAAGTCGGCGGCGAAGGCCGGGATGCCGCTGACCGGTGGGGCGGGTAGTTCGGCGGGGTGGACGAAGGCCACCGCGCCGCGGTCGTCGAGTGCCTGCCACAGGACGTCCTGGCCGTCGGCCCCGAGGTAGGCGCCGCGGTTGTTGGCGAGCAGGGTGACGCCGTCGGCGCGCAGCTCGTCCAGCGCGCGTACCGCCTCGGCGGCGGAGGCTCCGGCGTCGGGCAGGGGCAGGGTGGCGAAGAAGCCGAAGCGGCCGGGGTGGTCCGAGGCGAGGGACGCGCCGTGGTCGTTGAGACGTCGGGCCAGGTCGGCCGCTTCGGCGGGGTCGGCGAGGAAGCCCGTCGCGGGCGTGGACACGGAGACGATCGCGGTGGCGGTGTCCAGCAGGTCCATCAGGTGCAGGGCCGACTGGGCGCTCCAGTCGGGCAGGGCCCGGCCTCCGGCGTCGGTGATGCCGGCCCTGGCGAGCTCGTCGCGGTAGAAGCCGGGCACCACGTGCTGGTGGACGTCGATGCGTTGTGCCGAAGGAGACATGCCGCGGCCTTTCGTGCGCTCTGTGGGGGCGGAGCGGGGTTGTCGTACCGGCCGCCGGCCGTACGGCGCCGGGCCGGGCACGTGCCGCTCGCGGGTCGTCCGCGGCTCGGCCGCGGCGGGCGTCCCCTCCGGTGGTACGCGGTTCCGGTCACTTGACCCTCTCCGACGGCGAGCATACCGTAGCAGTCATTCCAATTGGAGTGAGCACTACAGCAACAGTTGCGCGGTGCGATCGACACGGTGAGGTGGGCCTGATGCGTCAGACCGGGGCTGGGACAGAGCCCGAGGACGGTTCCTACGACGTGGCCGTCATCGGTTACGGGCCCACGGGCGTGACCGCGGCGAACCTGCTGGGCGCGACGGGGCTGCGCGTCGTCGTCCTGGAGCGGGACGCCGAGGTCTTCTCCCGTGCCCGGGCCATCTCCACGGACGAGGAGGTCGTGCGGATCTGGCAGCGGACCGGACTGGCCGAGCGCCTCAAGCAGGACATGCTGACCGAGCGGCCCGTGGACTTCGTCGACGCGGACGGCCGCCCCTTCATCCGCGCGCGCCCCACCCCGCGCGGGCACGGGCACCCGCCGCAGATGTTCGTCTACCAGCCCGCGCTGGAGCAGGTGCTGCGCGACGGCGTCGACCGGTACCCGAACGTGGAGGTCCTGCTGCGCCACGAGTGCCTGCGCCTGCGCCAGGACGCCGACGGGGTGGAGCTGACGACCGTCGGCACGGCCGACGACTCCGTGCACCGGCTGCGTGCCTCCTACGTGATCGCGGCCGACGGCGGCTCCAGCCTCACCCGCGCCCAGCTGAACATCGGCTACGAGGGCCGGACGTACGAGGACCGCTGGGTCGTCATCGACACCGAGATGCTCAAGCCCTGGCCCGACCACGACAAGCTGCGCTTCCACTGCGACCCGGCGCGCCCGGCCGTCGACTGCCCGACCCCGCTGGGCCACCACCGCTACGAGTTCCCGCTCCTGCCCGGGGACGACGAGGAGCACCTGGTCACCGAGGACGCCGTGTACGGGCTGATCTCCCGGTACGGGATCGGCCGCGACAGCGTCAAGGTGCTGCGCGCGACCGTCTACAGCCACCACGTGCGCTTCGCCACGCGCTTCCGTGCGGGGAGGGTCTTCCTCGCCGGCGACGCCGCCCACGCCATGCCGCCGTGGATCGGCCAGGGCATGGCCGCGGGCGTGCGCGACGTGGCCAACCTCTGCTGGAAGCTCGACGCCGTCCTGCGCGGCGAACTGCCCGAGACGGTCCTCGACAGCTACGAGGCCGAACGCAAACCGCACGTCAAGGAGGTCACCCGGCGGGCGGTGCTCGTCGGCCGGACCATCACCGAACGCCGCCGGCCGGTCACCAAGGTCCGCGACGGCGCCCTGCGCACCCTGGACCGCGTCCCGGGCTTCAGCAACTGGCTGCAGAGCGCGAACTGGATCCCCGTCGCCCGGTACGACGCCGGCCTGCAGGCCCGCTCCCGCGCCAGGGCGACCGGCCACCAGGTGCCCCAGCCGTGGGTGACCGGCCCCGACGGCAGCCGCGTGCGCCTCGACGACGCGCTCGGCGGCCGGTGGCACCTGCTGCACGCCCGGACCGCCGCCCCCCAACTCGCCTGGGACGTCCTGGGCGTGCCGTCCCTGACCGTCACGCCGCTGGGCTCCGCACCCGTGGAGGACACCCTCGTCGACAGCGACGGCGTCCTGCTGCCCTGGATGGCCCGGCACGGCGCGGCCGCACTCGCCCTGCGCCCCGACGCCTACGTCTACGCGGCGGCCCCCGCGGGCACTCCGCTCCCGCTGCCGCCCCGGGGCTTCGCCCCCACCACCGCCCCCCGCACGCACGCGTCCACCGCCCAGTGAGGACCCCGGCACCATGACGACGACACCGACCGGCCTGCCGACGATGCAGGAGACGACGTACGACATCGGCGGAAGGAAGGTCTTCGCCGCGGAGACCGGGGACGGCCCGCCGCTCCTGCTGCTGCACGGCGGCGGCCCGGGCGCCTCCGGCGTCTCCAACTACACCCGCAACATCGCCGCCCTGGCCCGGGACCACCGGGTCATCGTGCCCGACCTGCCCGGCTACGGCCGCAGCACCAAGGGCGTCGACGCCGGCGACCCCTTCGGCTTCCTCGCCGACCACGTCCGCGGCCTGCTCGACCGCCTCGGCCTCGAGAAGGCCCACCTGGTCGGCAACTCCTACGGCGGCGCCTGCGCCCTGCGCCTGGCCCTGGACACCCCCGACCGGGTCGACCGCATGGTCCTGATGGGCCCCGGCGGCATCGGCACCACCCGCGCCCTGCCCACCCCCGGCCTCAACAGCCTGCTGAACTACTACACCGGCGACGGGCCCTCGCGGCCGAAGCTGGAGAAGTTCATCCGCGACCACCTCGTCTTCAACGCCGCCGACGTCCCCGACTCCGTGATCGACGAGCGCTACCGCGCCAGCATCGACCCGGAGGTGGTCGCCGCACCGCCCCTGCGGCGGCCCTCCGGGCGCGACGCCCTGCGGACCGTGTGGAGGATGGACTTCACCCGCGACCCGCGCCTGTCCCGGCTGCCCGTCCCGACCCTGGTGCTGTGGGGGGCCCAGGACAGGGTCAACCGGCCCTCCGGCGGCCGGATGCTCGCCGATCGCATGCCCGACTGCGACCTGTACACGGTCGCCAACACGGGCCACTGGGTCCAGTTCGAACGCGCGGAACTCTTCAACCGGCTGTGCGCCGACTTCCTGGCAGGCCGACGATGAACACCGTACCGACCAGCGTCTTCGGGGCCGTCCACCTCGGCTACGTCGTCATCGAGACGAACCGCTTCGCCGACTGGCGCCGCTTCGGCACCGACGCCATCGGCATGCACCACGACAGCCTCTCCCCCGACCTGATGCGCTTCCGCCTCGACGGCCAGGAGTGCCGCTTCCTGCTCACCCGCGGGCCCGCCGAGGACGTCGTCGCCACCGGCTGGCACGTCGACGACCACGCAGCCTTCGAACGGATCGAAGCCCGCGTCCGCGCCCACGGCGTCCCCCTCACCCGGGGCACAGACGAGGAGGCGGCCCTGCGCGGCGTCGAACGCCTGCTGCGCTTCCCCGGCCCCAAGGGCATCACCCAGGAGATCTGCACCGACCCCACCACGACCGCCGAACCGCTGCGGATGCTCGCCTCCGGCTTCGTCACCGGGGACTCCGGCATGGGCCACGTCGCGATCACCTCAACCAGGCCGCAGCTGATGCGCGGCTACTTCGACACCGTCTTCGACGCCCGCCTGACCGACTACATCGACGAGACCATCAGCGGCGTCAAACTCAAGATCCGCTTCCTGCGCGTCAACGAACGCCACCACTCCATCGCGATCGCCGCCGTCCGCGGCCTGCCCCTGGACCCGGTCCGCACCCGGGTGCAGCACCTCAACGTCCAGGCCGCCACCCTCGACGACGTCGCCCGCAGCTACCAGCGCGTCCACGAACTCGGCTTCGAGATGGCCCTGTCGGTGGGCCAGCACACCAACGACAAGGAACTGTCCTACTACGCCCGCACCCCCTCGGGCTTCGAGTGGGAGGTCGGCTGGAACCCGATCGTCATCGACGAGAGCACCTGGGAACCCACCACCCACCAGGGCATCAGCACCTGGGGCCACCTCCCCGTCGGCCAGACCGTCGTCGACAAGCTCGCCCAGTTCCGCGCCGGAGCCCGATCCCTGGCCCGCCCGGAACGCACCGTGCCCGCCCTCAGCGGCACGGGCATCCCCGACGACTGACCTGGACGGTCACCGCACCGCCTGTGCGGTGACCGCCCCCGCCCGACCCGGTGTTCGCGGCGCACGCCCGCACCCGGTGGAGACCGGCGAACCGTCACCACTTCCCGCCACCCCGCAACCATCCCCGGAGGCCACCCTCGTGCTCGGCTCCGCACCACCCCACCGATCCCTGCCGGTTCCGACCCGGCCCGCCCGCATCGCCGAGGCGGCCGCCCTCCTGGAAGAGGCCGCCCGCACCGGCGTCCCGTGCGCCCCGGTACGCACGCTGCTCCCGGAGTCCGACATCGAGGCCGCCTACGCCGTACAGCAGCTCCACGTCGACCTCGCCGTCAGCGCCGGGCGACGACTCGTAGGCCGCAAGATCGGCCTCACCTCGCCCGCCGTACAGCGCCAACTCGGCGTCGACCGGCCTGACTTCGGCGCCCTGTTCGCCGACATGGCGGTACCCGAGGGACAGCCCGTCGCCCCCGGCCGACTGCTCCAGCCGAAGGTCGAGGCCGAGGTCGCACTGGTCCTCGGCTCCGACCTGCCCCACCGCGACCCGACCGTCGCCGACCTGCTGCGCGCCACGGCGTTCGCACTGCCCGCGCTGGAGATCGTCGACAGCCGCATCGCCGACTGGGACATCACCATCGTCGACACCGTCGCCGACAACGCCTCCTGCGGCCTGTACGTCCTGGGCGGCACCCCGGTCCCGCTGGACCGGGTCGACCTGCGGGCCGTGACCATGACGCTCACCCGGAACGGCGAACAGGTCTCCCGGGGCACCGGGGCCGACTGCCTGGGCAGCCCGCTCACCGCCGCCCTCTGGCTCGCCTCCGCCCTCGCCGGGCTCGGCGACCCGCTGCGGGCCGGCGACACCGTCCTGACCGGCGCACTGGGCCCGATGGCCGCCGCCGCCGCGGGCGACGAGTTCACCGCCGTCATCGAAGGGCTGGGCACGGTCACGACCGCGTTCGCACCCGCCACCGAGGAAGGAGCCCTCGCATGACCACGAAGGTCGCCGTCATCGGGTCCGGCAACATCGGCACCGACCTGATGATCAAGATCCTGCGGCTCTCCGAAACCTTGGAGATCGCCGCGATGGCCGGGATCGACCCCGACTCCGACGGCCTGGCCCGCGCCCGCCGCCTGAAGGTCGCCACCACCCACGAGGGCGTGGACGGCCTGGTGGGACTGGACGAGTTCGCGGACGTGCAGATCGTCTTCGACGCCACCTCCGCCGGCGCGCACCGCCGCCACGACGAGGTGCTGCGCTCGCTGGGGCGCACCGTCGTCGACCTGACGCCCGCGGCGCTCGGCCCGTACGTCGTCCCGCCGGTCAACGGCGACGCCCACCTCGACGCCCCCAACGTCAACATGGTCACCTGCGGCGGCCAGGCCACCATCCCGGTCGTGGCCGCGGTCTCGGCCGTGACTCCCGTCCACTACGGCGAGATCGTCGCCTCGATCTCCTCGCGCTCCGCGGGCCCCGGCACGCGGGCCAACATCGACGAGTTCACCGAGACCACCTCCTCGGCGATCGAGAAGGTGGGCGGCGCCTCCCGCGGCAAGGCGATCATCGTCCTGAACCCGGCCGAGCCGCCGCTGATCATGCGCGACACCGTGTACTGCCTGGTCGGCGACTGCGACGACGCCGCGGTGACCGACTCGGTCGAGCGGATGGTCGCCCGGGTCCAGGCGTACGTCCCCGGCTACCGCCTCAAGCAGAAGGTGCAGTTCGACCGCGTCGCTGCCGACGACCCGCTCCGCTCCCTGCTGCCCGCGCCCTCCCGCACCGGCGGTGCCGCGAAGGTGTCGGTGTTCCTGGAGGTCGAGGGGGCTGCCCACTACCTGCCCGCCTACGCCGGCAACCTCGACATCATGACCTCGGCCGCCCTGCGCACCGCCGAACGCATGGCCGCCCACCGCGCCCCGGAGGTGGCGACGCGATGACTTCCCTGTACATCCAGGACGTGACCCTGCGCGACGGCATGCACGCCGTGCGCCACCGCTACACCGTCGACCAGGCCCGCACCATCGCCGCCGCCCTCGACGACGCCGGGGTCACCGCGATCGAGGTCGCCCACGGCGACGGCCTGTCCGGCTCCAGCATCACCTACGGCGTCGGCGCCCACACCGACTGGGAGTGGATCGCCGCCGTCTGCGACAGCGTCCACCAGGCGGTGCCCACCACCCTGCTGCTGCCCGGCATCGGCACCCTGCACGACCTGCGGCAGGCGCAAGCCCTCGGCATCCGCTCGGTGCGCGTCGCCACCCACTGCACCGAGGCCGACATCTCCGCCCAGCACATCGACGCCGCCCGCGGCCTGGGCATGGACGTGGCCGGCTTCCTGATGATGTCCCACCTGGCCGAGCCCGCCGAACTCGCCCGGCAGGCCAGGCTGATGGAGTCCTACGGCGCCCAGTGCGTCTACGTCACCGACTCCGGCGGACGCCTCACCATGGACGGCGTGCGCGACCGCCTGCGCGCCTACCGCGACGTCCTGTCCCCCGACACCGAACTCGGCATCCACGCCCACCACAACCTGGGCCTGGGCGTCGCCAACTCCGTCGTGGCCGTGGAGAACGGCGTCACCCGCGTCGACGCCTCCCTCGCCGGCCAGGGAGCGGGCGCCGGCAACTGCCCGCTGGAGGCGTTCGTGGCGGTCGCCGACCTGATGGGCTGGGAGCACGGCTGCGACCTGTTCCCGCTGATGGACGCCGCCGACGACGTGGTCCGCCCGCTGCAGGACCGCGAGGTGCGCGTCGACCGCGAGACCCTCACCCTCGGCTACGCGGGCGTGTACTCCAGCTTCCTGCGCCACGCCGAGACCGCCGCCCGCCGCTACGGCCTGGACACCCGCGCGATCCTGGTCGAGGTCGGGCGGCGCAAGATGGTGGGCGGCCAGGAAGACATGATCACGGACATCGCCCTCGACCTCGCGACGGCCCGCTCCGCCGACTGACCGAACAGCCCTCGCACGCCCTCGGGCCGACGGACGCCGCGACGCGGGACGTCGAGGACCCGGCGGAACGCTTCGCCGCCGGCATCCGGCCGACCCTGGTGCCGGCGGCCTCCCTCCCCGAGGTCACCGGTGCCCTGAGGCTGCGCGGCATGCAGCACATCCGCACGGCCGACGGGCCCCTGCCCCTGCGCGATCTCGAACCCGGGCGCGCAGCGGGCCGGTTCCGGACCGAGGCCCCCGTGGTGCCCCTCGGCGCGATCGGAGGGGCCGTCCTCGGCCTGTTGCGGTCGCGGTCGCGGTCGCGGTTGCGGTTGCGGTTGCCCATGGTGAAGCGGCTCGACGACGGCGACGGGACCGCGGATGTCCGAGCTGCTGGTGCTCACGCCGGGTCTGTCGGACGAGGACGCCCACGAGGTGGCCAGCCGTCCCTGCCACCCCTGGCCCCGGAGCGGCGGGGTCCGCTGACGGGCGCGGCCGAACCGCCGGCCGACCGGGTCGTGGCCGTCGGGTCCGGGTCCTAGGGCCTGTGTGAGGTTGCGATCAGTCTTCGGGTTCTGCCCTCACCTGAGGGCAGAACCCGGTAGAACGGTT